>JAWOHL010000085.1:0-3905 GCA_046485185.1 Candidatus Fermentibacteraceae bacterium | reverse complement strand
AGATCGTCGCCGCCTCGACCACGCGGATCGGCGCCTTCTTGGCCATCTCGTCGCACAGGCGGATGCCGCGGGCGATGCTCGACAGCTCGATGCAGGCCAGCGCCGGGCGCCCGGGGTTGCTCGTGGGCCGGTCGTCCATCTCAGCTCCTCGCGAGGCGCACGTGGCGCTGGTCCACGGCGGTGACCGTGCCGCTGATCGACGCGTGCACGCGCGCGCCGAGCTGGCCCTCCGGGATCTCGCCGATCAGCTCGCCCTCGATCACGCGCTGGCCCGCGCGGACCACGGGCACGCCCGCCGCGCCCCGACTGGGAGATCATCTGTGACCTCTCCACGGCCATGGGTTACCCCATGCACTACAACAGCGCGTCCGAGATCATGGACGAGATCGCCTCGGTCACGCCGATCTACGGCGGTATGCATCACGACAGGCTTCAGGGAGACGGGCTTCAGTGGCCGTGCCCCGATGCCTGCCACCCGGGAACCGTGTACCTTCACAAGGACAAGTTCAGCAGGGGCAGGGGCTTGTTCCACCCCGTCGACTTCATCCCCCCGGACGAGGTGCCCGATGAGGACTACCCCTTCATCCTCTCCACCGGGAGGATCCTCTTCCACTACCACACGGGAAGCATGAGCAGAAGGGTTGACGCCCTGAACGAGTACGCTCCCGGCGGCTACGCCGAGATACATCCCGCCGACGCCGCGAGGCTTGGGCTGGAAGACGGTGGAATGGTCAGGGTCAGCACTCGACGGGGCTCGATAGAAACCATGGTCAAGGCCACGGAGAGGGTAGCGGAAGGTTCTGTTTTCATTCCGTTCCACTTCGCGGAGGCCGCGGCCAACATGCTTACCAACGATGCTCTCGACCCCAAGGCAAAAATTCCGGAACTCAAGGTGGCGGCCTGCACGATCAGCAGGATTTAACTCGAATCAGGAGGAATTTCTGAATGGATATGACATGCAAATCCCCGGGTGAGATCGCACAGGGCTTCGCCTGCACGATCGGTGTGAACAAGGCGAAAGCCGGCTTCATGTTCCTTCTCATCATGGGGATATTCGCCGGCGTCTACATCGCCTTCGGAGCCCAGCTGGCTACCCTTGTGGGCACCGGCATCTCCGATCACGTGGGCTTCGGCATCACAAGGCTCGTGACCGGCGCCGTGTTCAGCGTCGGCCTTATGCTGGTGGTCATAGCCGGCGCCGAGCTCTTCACGGGGAACAATCTCATCGTGCTGGCGGTTCTTGACGGCAAGGCAAGTTTCTGGGGCCTTCTTCGGAACTGGACCATCGTCTTCATCGCCAACTTCATCGGTTCGCTCCTCCTGGCATATCTCATACACTACTCGGGCCTTTTGAACATGAGCGGAGGCGCTGTGGGAGCCAACGCCATGGCGATAGCCAACACCAAGGTGAACCTCACGTTCATGCAGGCTTTCACCAGGGGCATTCTCTGTAACTGGCTGGTCTGTCTGGCAGTCTGGATGTCCTGCTCTTCCAAGATGGTGATAGGCAAGATCTTCGCGATCTTCTTCCCCATCATGGCCTTCGTGGCCAGCGGCTTCGAGCACAGCGTGGCCAACATGTATTTCATTCCCATCGCGATGCTCAACAAGGGCGCAGCCTTCGCCCAGGGCATGGACCTTGCCAACCTCAACATGTCTGGTCTCCTGGTGACCAACCTCATCCCGGTTACACTGGGCAACATCATCGGAGGCGCCTTTTTCGTGGGAACCCTTTACCACTTCGTTCTTCTCAAGGGCAAAAAGGCTTAGGTCTGGGTTCGTTCTCAAGGAGGGCTGCCATCATGGCAGCCCTCTTCCGCAGGGAGGGAGTGTTTTGGATTCGGGCAAGACGGCTGAAAGGGTTCTGACCGTCTACAGGTCGGGGTTTTCCGAGGATCGTGTCGATACGCTTGTAGTGCAGTCCACCTTCACTCTGAGCGTCAACGGCGGGCGCGGTTTCAGCTTCGTATCCAGCCCCGGAGACCTCGAAACCCTCGTTCTGGGCCATCTGCTAACCGAGGGGTGGCTCGCGTCATGTCCGGGCACTCCGGAGATCACTGTCAGCGATGAGCTGGTCACAGCGTTTGTTCCGGGAATCAACCTGCCGGCTTCTCCCCCCAGTGTGACTTCAGACCACACCATCTCCATTGTGGCTCTTCTTGAAATTGCGTCTGCCTTCTCGGCAATGGCTGTTCTTCACGGGCGGACCGGCGGCACGCACTCCGCCGCGCTTGCGATGGATGGCGCCATCAGGTGCCACAGTGAGGATATCAGCCGAAGCGCCGCCCTGGAAAGGGCAGCGGGCATGGCATGCCGGGAAGGTCTGCCGCTCGCCCGCTCCGTACTGCTTCTGTCTTCCAGGGTTCCGCTTGGTTTCATACACAAGGCGGCCCACGCCGGCATCCCCCTGATCGCCGCGATATCGGCGCCAACCGCGCAGGCCGCAGACGAGGCGGAGCGGTTGGGCATCTGTCTTTGCGGGTTTGTCAGGGGGAGTTCGGCCAACGTGTACTCCAGGCGATTCAGGGTCGGGCTTTGATCCTGCCGGGGTTTTCACTTCTGGTCCTTGCGGGCGGTGAATCACGCAGAATGGGCGTTCCGAAGCACCTTCTTCCGTTTCAGGGAGTAACCATTCTCGATCACATTTTGAAGAGGCTGGACGGTCTGTTCGATGAGGTGCTGCTCGCTGGCCGCACCCCGGGCCTTTATCCCGCCGGAGTGGTGCCAGTCATGGACGTGAAACCGGTGAGGTGCCCGCTGGTAGGTATTCTTTCCGGGCTGCTGGCCGCCAGGAACCCTTATCTGTTCGTTATCGGCTGTGACATGCCCCTTATTGAGACATCCCTCGTGAAGATGCTGTGCTCCACGGAAAACGGTTCCGCAGATGTCATCGTCCCGATGGTCCGTGGCTTTTACGAGCCTCTCTGCGCTGTTTACAGCCGCGCCTGTGCCGACCGTATCGAGGATTTCATCGATGCCGGCAATACCAAGACCACGGGTTTCTACCCGTTGGTGACCGTGAGGGAGGTTTCGGAGGAGAGCGTCAGAGCGTGCGACCCTCAGCTGAACTCGTTCGTGAACCTCAACACCCCGGGCGAGTTCAGGCAGCACTGCCGGGCCATGCCTGGCAGCAAGGGATGACCGGAGTCCTCCGGCCTTTCACGGAGAGGAGCGTTGTGAACGCAATGCCGGACTGGGTGGCAAGAATGCCGGGCGCCGTGACGGTTTCCGACAGGGAACACAGGATCGTCTATATGAACGACGCCGCCGCTGCGACCTGGGAGTCCAAAGGTGGCCGGGCGCTGTTGGGAACCGACCTCATGGCGTGCCACAACCCGCGCTCCAGGGCCATGATCGAGGAACTCCTGAGCACGGGCGGCACCAATGCCTACACAATCGAGAAGAACGGCACGAAGAAACTGATCTTCCAGTGCGCCTGGCGTGATCCGTCAGGAGAGGTGGCAGGGCTGGTGGAGTTGTCCCTGGTCCTGCCCGAGAATATGCCGCACTTCGTCAGGAGCTAGACCGCTTCTCAAACAGCACCGTTACATAAATCACAGCATGTCTGCTGATCCCCGGTGCAGCGTTGCTATTGATGTGCAATAAGTTGAAACGATGTAAACACCATTCATAACGGGCATTGACAAACACTATTAACTGTTGATATATATCACTTTACGGTAAAAGGGCATTCCAGTGTTGAACCTTCAGTAAGGCGAACAGAGCCGGAAGGGGCTTACAATGTCAGACAGGATCAGGGTGCTGCTGGTCGACGATGATCCGGACTTCATCGAAGCCAACAGCATCGTACTGGAAGCCGTGGGCTTCCAGGTTCTCACAGCCGCGAGCGGCGCGGCTGGTCTTTTGATGGTGGAGCGCGAGAAGCCTGACGTGGTTGTTCTCGA
>JAWOHL010000082.1:0-20996 GCA_046485185.1 Candidatus Fermentibacteraceae bacterium | reverse complement strand
CCTACCCGGCGCTTTACAGGCAGCACAGGAACGGCTTCGGAAGGCTGGACATGGAAGACCCTCAGCTTGTCTCTACATTCAGGCAGGGCGCATGGCAATTCACGAAGCCCGTGGTAGTGCTCACGGGCAGCAACACCTCGGGCTTTCTTGAAGTGCTGGCCATGCTGACGTCAACGCCCGAACACGTTGTGCTCATGGGTGACCGCACCGCAGGCGCGCCAGACATCTCCAGGCCCTTCCGGCTGAACAATCCCATTGACGATGAGGACTGGTGGCTTCTCTACCTTCCCGGCATTGTCATCTACGATCTTTCCATGAACCCCGTTGTCGGTGTGGGGCTCGAACCCGACATTGCCGTCCCGGTATCTCCCGGTGACTTCGCCGCCGGGGTCGACCCCGTTCTTGATGCCGCCGTCGAGTACCTGTCTAGATAGCCACCGAGGCCGAAAGCATGAAAAGCCTTGATGGCGACCACGCCCTGGGGTTGCCCATCTCGCCGGTGGGGTCGCCGGTGGTCCTGAAAAGCGCCGTGTCGTAGATCCGGAAAACGTTCCGTCTGTCGAAGAGGTTCTGTACTGTGAGCTGGAACTCGGTCTCGAGGCCTGCCAGGGGAACCCTTCTGGCGCAGCGGAGGTCGGTCTCCATGGTGAAGGGGTAGCGCTCGGTGTTGAGGGCGATGAGTTCATAACCACTTGGTGGAAGAGTGTAGGGGAAACCGCTGCCGTAGTTCCAGGTGACCTGGAGGCTCGAGTTCTCGAAGGGCCGGAAACCGCCGATCGAAGGCCCCTCCCCCTGAAAACCCGTGAGCTGGAGCGAAGCCCCGGCGGTGTGCAACTGGTCCCAGTCCAGATAGTTGTCTTCACGTGAGAAGAGGGCCACCCCCTCGAGGCCGTAGTTGTAGGGGTCGAAGGCGGTTGAGAACCTGCCCTTGGCTATGCCCATGCTGTAGGTCAGGTAGCCCGAGAGCGTCCCGCCGGACTCCCGGCCCAGGGTGACCTCGAAGCCCCGGGCCATCCCGTGGCTGTCGTCGTTATCGAAGTAATAGTACGCCCCCTCGAGATGCTGCTCGGTGCTGACGAGCCCGGTTATGTCCTTGTAGTAGACGGCCATTGAAAGCTCGGTGCGGTCGGCCAGCATGTAGCGCGTGCCCACCTCGAAGGCGCTGGTGCGCTCGGCGTCGAGGTCGGGGTTGCCCGTTATGGCCCTTCCCTGCGAGAAATTGTAGGAACTCTCAAGGAACAGATAGCTCATCGGGGGCATCTGGAAGTAGTGCCCGTAGGTGGTGAAGAAGACCGACCTCTCCCCGAAGGGGACCGAAAGCCCCACCCTTGGACTGAGCTGCCACTTGGGGTCGACCTCGATCTCGGTGAGCTCCTCCTGGGAGAACATGGTGGTGTTGGGGTCGAACCCGTCCAGCCTGAGGCCACCAGTGAGGACAACGCCGCCGGAGAGGCGGACGTTGCCCTGGAAGAAGCCCGCCATGGAGCGGGGTTCGGCATCCCACTGGGCAACGTAGACGTTGCCGTACTGAAGGGCGTAGACGTTGAATTCGTAAAGATCGTAAAGGCTTGCGGACACCCCCGACTTGAACCAGAACCTGCCCGTGGGGTGGCTGTCGAGGTCGAACTTCACCGTGTTCACGTCGGCCCTGCTGTCCAGCCAGACATTGGGGTGCGTTCCGGTGTGGTAGTATCCCAGGGAATCCGCCAGCCTGGCTTCGGGCAGGTACTGGGTCAGCCAGTAACTGGGGGGAAGCTCTTCGCCGAGGTACCCGCCGTCCTCCTGGCGTACCCGCTGCCAGTCCATGAAACGCCTCGAACTAAGTGTGAGACGGACGCTGGTGAGGTCGGTAACAAGCCGGTTGATCGTTCCGTTTATGCCGTAGTTCTCGGAGAAACGCACCGGAAGGGCGTAGTCCTGGCTGCGGCCGAAATAGGGTACCCCGTCGATGTAACCCGGACGATGGTAACGGGACCATGCCCACTCGTTCCAGCCCCGTTCGGAGTAGGAGTAGAGGCCTGAGACCGACACGCTGGTGCGGGCCGTGGGTCTGAAGGTGACCTTCATCACCCCCGAAGCGTCGGAGTTCCAGTTGTTTTCCCAGTACCCCCTGCTGTCGAGGGTGTCGCGACCGCTGATGTTGGCCCTGCCCGAGAAACTCACCGTCGTGGTGCCGGGAAGCCTGATGCCCATGGCGGGAAGAAGTGTGTTCGTAAGAGGTTCGGGGCCAGAGAGCTTCACTTCCGCGATTCGGCACCCCAACCGGCTCAGGTCGGTGTCGGTCTGCTCCATGTAGACCCGCTGGCCGTCGTCGGAGGAACTCGAGATCATCCCGCCGTAGGAACCGGTCAACGATGCCCGGTACTCTTCGGAACCTTCGTCGCCCACCAGGTTCACTATCCCCGACATTGCGTTGCCGTACTCGGCACTGAGGCCGCCCGTCATGATGGAGGCCCCGGAGATGGCGCCAAGGGGGATCCCGGCGCTGAATGTGTTGCTCATGGGTGAGCGCATGGAAATGCCGTCGAGAAGGTAGTCTACCTCGCCGGTCCTGCCGCCGCGCACATGTACGCTGCCGCCGCTCGATACAACACCCGGCTTTGACGCCAGGATGTCTATTATGCGCCCGGTGGGCGTAGTCTGGAGTTCGTCGGGGTCGATTATGTGAAGGGTCGCGGGCAGGTCGTGAAGAATGCTCGAGCGGCTCTGGGTGACCCTTATCACTGTGTTGCCCGCCGGGTCGATGCCCAGCCTGAAGTCGACCCTGGTGACCTGGTCGGCCACGATGCCCACGCCGTCGGTCACCCTGGTCTCCATGCCCACCATTCTCGCTGTGATGGTGTATTCCGCGGGATCGAGGGCGATGATGGTGTATTCGCCGTCGGAATCGGTCATGGCGCCGAACTGTGTTCCCTCGACCATGACCGTGGCACCCACCACGGGGGCTCCGCCGGTGTCGGTCACCCTGCCGGTCAGAACGCCGGTGACACCTGCCGGCGAGACAGAGGTAAGCGTCAGCAGGACAACAATGACAAGGCCTGTACCATGGTTTTTCATGAAAGACCCCTTAATGGTGTGATGATCCCTTTACGAATAATGGTGATAATAGAATAGAGAGGGTGGACAGGGTCAATAAACAGGGCTCCTGGTTCCCGTTCAGGAGTATTGAGTATTTTCAGGGCTGCCGTCCGGTGGGGAACACTTCCAGCCTCAAGAGGGATGATGTTTGATCTGAAAGGCCTCTACAACTCCCGCAGCAGCATTCTGAAACTCGGCGCGCCCGCCCTGGTGAGCCGGGGCACGATGTTCGTCTGGGGCATACTGCACATACTCATCATCAGGGCCATCCCCGAGGAAGCGTTCGCAGCATACACCCTGGCACGGACATTCGAGACCTTCGGGGTTCTCATCGGCGGCGGTTTCATACAGCAGGCCATAATGAAGATGGCTTCCGAGGGCGATGGCCGCCGGGAGCGGGAACTGGCGAACGCCGGCATACTTATCACACTGGTTCTCGCGGTGCTCTCGGGGATCCTTCTCGTGAGCAGCGAAGGCATTGTGGGGCGCTTCTACAATGAACTTGACATGACGGGCCTTCCCGCAATGCTGGCCCTGGTGGTTTTAACCGGCGCGGTGGCGGGTATTCCCAGGGTACTTCTCATCACAAGGCACAGAACCCGCGACGTGATGTACGTTGATCTGCTTCAGTTCACGCTCAAGGGCGGGATCATAGGTGCGCTCATCCTCGGGGGCACTCTGCGCACCGGGCACCAGATATTCCTGGCGACCTCGATCGCGAGCATCTTCTCCTTCTTCCTCAGCCTTGCCCTGTCGAAGACATTTTTCTTCGCCGACGCCCCCATATCCCGCAGAAACCTCACAACCGTGATGAACTTCTCTCTGGTCTGCCTCGGTACCGCCACCGCCAACTACATCTACACAAGCACCGACATCATCATGCTGGGCAAGATAGCTCCGGGGGACGTTGCGGCCTACGGCGCCGCCAGGTCCCTGTCCGGCGTGTTCGCAATGGTGAACGCCGCAGCGAACATGGTGCTGCTTCCGCTTTTCTCCAGAATGTGGAGGCAGGGCCAGCGCGGGCTGATCATCACGAGGGCATGGAGCAGCGTGCTCATAGCGGAGATGATCCTTCTGCCGGCCTTTGCGGCGCTGGTGTTCTTCCCAGCTCAGATCCTCGATCTGGTGTACAACGGCCGCTATGTGGGGAGCTGGCCCGTCACAATGATCCTGGGCGCTCTGATCATAGTGCGTCCGGTGGGAAGCTATTTCTCAACCGCGGCTCTGGCGGCGGGGAAGCCGCAGTACTCCCTTTACAGCGTGCTCATCTCATCAAGCGTCAACGTCGGGCTGAACTTTCTTCTCATCAGGGATTACGGAGGGGCCGGCGCGGCGGTTGCCACCGCTGTTGCCCTCATGCTGAGCACGGTCTGGATCGTAAGAAAGACAATACGCTACATCGGGAGCAATACCGGCAGTTCTGTCGATCCGCCATCATCCGGGTACTGAGGGGATCGGCTGACCGCCACCGTCCGCAATGGAATCGAGAAACCGACCCAGTTCAACGCAGAGTATGCTCATGTCAAATCTGTCTGCGACTTCATCTGAATCCAGATCGACCTTCAGTCTTCCGCTGGTGAAGTCGGAGAATATTCTCTCCAGGGTGGCGCAGACATCCCCGGGTATCGGAGCGCAGCAGTAACCCGCAGAGAGTTCCCGGACGGTCCGGGTCAGGTCCCCCTCCGGTGCAACCGCGAGAAGCGGCTTGTTCCAGAGAAGGTACTCCGCAAGCTTCGATGGCATTTTTACCTCGGATCCGGGCAGCGGTGGAAGGCAGACCATTAGCACATCGGCATCCCTCTGATGAGTGATCACCTGGCTGAATGGAACCTGTCCGACGATTTCCACGAGGTCTTCCACCCCCAGGGCCCGGGGCAGACCGTCGTAGTCTTCTCCGAACGAGCCCACCATTTTGAACAGGATCCGTGCATCGGCGTTTCTTTCGCGGAAGAGTCCCAGCCCCTTCAGAAAGGGCTCCGGTGTCTGCTGGCCGATGAAGAAGCCCGTGTAGCAGATCCTCAGGACACTTCCATTCCTGTCCCTTTCCTCCGGGACGGAGTTCATGCCTTTGATCCTGCGGGGATCGTACCCGTTCGGAATGTCGATCGTTGGAGGGCATCTGATTCCGTACACCGTTCTGAAGTATTGTGAGGAAAGGGGAGTTGTTGTCACTATTCCGTCCGAATGGAGCACAACGAACCTCTCCAGCCATTTGTTGACACGTACCGTGAAGGCCGGCAGGGCTTTCCAATCGACAAGGGAATCGTACGCCCAGAGGTCGCCGAAGTGACTGACGAAGGGCAGTCCGCATAGCCGTGCCACGGCAAGTGAGATCAGGTGAACGGAATGTTGCGGCCCGAAGCTCATCACGATCCCGGTCTTCTCTCTCCGGGCTGTCCGGGTTGCCGCTGGAACGGCAGTCAGAGCCCATGTCACAGCGCGGTCAGGAAGAATGAGGTAGTGGCATAAGAACCGCTTCAAGCGAGTTTTAAAAGATACTCTCCGCGGGGTCTTCCCCTCGGGTCGTACCGCCGCAGCACGGCCGGCGGATGCGAGAAGATGAAGAGGGTCGAGGTGAAATGAGGAGTTGACCTTCATTCCCTCAGGAAGGTGATCGGGAAGGGTCGGGTCCATGGGAAGGCCGATGTGGTTCGAGGCGGTGAAGGGAACCATCTCCCATCCGCCCACGGGCAGGTAACGGGCAAGTACGAGGTTCCTGGAAGCGCCTCCCGTAGATACCGGAGGAAAATTGTAGGCAAGGTATAGAAGTTTTCTCATATCAGTCGAAAATGCCCCTGTAGGAATTCAAAAGAATTCTCTCCTGTTCCTTCCAGTTGTACTCCGATTGAGCAGCCTTCAGACCCCTTTCACCCATCGCCCTTCTCTCTTCGGGGCGCGAGGCGAGATGAGCAACCGCACGGGCAATTTCGGGCGGGCTGGACGGGTCGACGAGCAGACCACACCGCGTACCTTCGATAACGGCTTTCATTTCGGGAAGATCGCTAGCGATGACTGGAATGCCCGCCATCATGTATTCGTAGAGCTTGTTGGGAAGGGAGAAGCAGTGGTTCAGGCACGAGTTGCGAAAGAGGATCATTCCCGCGTCGGCGGATACCGTTACTTCAGCGAGAGCCTCTGAGGGAACGGGATCAAAGGTGAACACCATGTCCCCGACGCCCAGTGATCTGATCAGTTCATCGAGCCTGCCGTGAAGATAGTCGCTGCCCATGAGGGCGAAGGCAACTCCTCCCGTATTCGCGCCTTTCAGGATCGATGCTGCTTCGATCAGCTCTTCAAGACCCCTCTCGGATGAGAGGATACCCTGATAAAGAACTATCATGCAATCCGGCGGACACCCCATTCGAAGCCTCAGGTATTCACCGGTCGGTGCTCCGGTTATGAGGTTCGGACAGTTTTTGACGATCACGGGGGCTTTCATGCCGGGATACAGCTTTCGCATGTGTCCGGCCCGCATCTCGGTGACGGCGATCACAAGGTCCGCCCTTCTGGCAAGGCATTTCTCCGTGACTTTTGCCGACCACTTCTGAAATCGGCCGTCTTCAAACAGGTGTTTCTGCGATTCGAGCCACAACTCATGGGAATCGTAGACCAGCCGGGCCCTGCGCAGGCGTGAGGCCGTCCAGCAGATGGCAAGCGTGTCGAGGTCGTGGGCGTGGTAGATGTCGGCTTTCGCCCGCCATGCTGCCTTCAACAGCCTGAGGTCATGCTGTAGATGCCTTTTTATGTCTGTCAGAGCTATCCGTGCTTTGCTGCGGCGAACCATCGTCAGGAGTTTCTGCAGGACTGAGGGTTTTACGGGGTCATCCCGGATTACGTCCGCTGCGTTCCGCAAGCCTTTGACCCAGCGCGAGAGGTTGGGCGGCCTGAGTATCCTGCAGCCCTCCCATGTCTCGCAGGCGGGCTTTCCTTCTTCGGGAAGCGATACAACTGTGACGTGGTAACCGGCCGCTGAGAGACTTAGAGCCTCCTTCTTCACCCTGGCATCGTTCCAGAGCTGGTTCTTCACGATCATGCACACTTTGAGCGGGGCGTTCGGTCTGTTCGTGTCCGGCCCGGGTAGAGGCTTCAACCGCGTGCCCCTTTTTCAACTATGTGCTCGAGGTAATCGGCGAGGCCTGCGACTACCCTCCGTGCATCGAACAGCTTCCAGAAACTGTCGAGATCGACCGAGGAGGTGAGCCTTCCCGATTTCCAGTCATTCAGTATCACTTCGAGAGTGGAGGCGATCTCCACAGGCTCGGGCGGGCTCACGTACCCCGCCCTGAACTCCCTTACCCAGCCGGTCAGCTCTCCCTCCGGCGCGATGGCAAGAACCGGCACACCGCTCGCGAGATACTCAGCCAGCTTCGACGAGCACTTCACCTCACTGCCGGGTCTGGGTGGAAGGCTCACCACCAGAAGGTCAGACTCGGCCTGGAATTCGACTATCCTGCTGAATGGAATGACGCCCGCCATCTCTATTCGATCGGAGATACCGAGCGCCACGGGCATTGAAAGGAACTGGGGTTCCAGCGTACCCGCCATTCTCAGCCTCAAAGGGGCATCCGGGAACCTTTTGAAGAACAGGCTCAACCCCTCGAAAAGGGCCTTTGGAGAGTGCTCGGCCCAGAAGTTGCCCGTGAACGTTGCAAGAATGAACCTGCCCTCTGAAACCCTGGGTATGCGGGCGCGTGGAAGCCTGTCGGGGTCGTAGGCGTTGTAAAGAACGAAGCCCGGGGGCTGCCTGTCTCCGGTCACACCCCGAAGCACGGCCAGAGAACCCGGCGTGGATGCGATCATTCCGGAAGAAGATCGGAGCAAAAAGCGCTCCAGTCGTTTCTCAATCCACAGGTTCAGGCTGCTTTCGAAGCTCATGTACGAGTCACCTGTCCAGAGATCACCGAAGTACATCACATGCGGCACACCGGTAAGCCAGGAGATCACCCGTGCTATCACATGGGTTGAATGATGGGGACCGTGGGAGACGATCACATCGGGATGCTCCCTGCGAACGAGCGAGACCCCCGCAGGGACTGCCGTAAAGGCCCATGTGATAACGCGATCGGGGATAAGGACGTAGTTGTTCAGAAACCGGCTCAGTTTTTTCTTAAGCAGTGAAACAGGCCCGGCAGAGGTTCGGGTGTTCTGAGCTCTTCCGTCGTTCCGGTAGCCGCCTCCAAAGCTGGCAAGGGGATCGAACATTGGAACGAAGGTCGTTTTCAGCTCAGCCGGGACCTCTCCCGCAAGTGAGGTGTCAACGGAGATGCAGCGGGGGTTCTTTGCCACCAGGGGCAGCATTTCCCAGCCGTTCATGGGAAGGTACTTAAGAAGGTTGAGAATAACCGGAACCGCGCCGCTTGTCTGGGGAGGGAACGTGTAAGAGAGAAAGAGGAGTTTTCTCATCCTGCGCTTTCAGTTCTTTTTCAAAAACCGTCAGATCATGGCGAAAAGAGGCGGCGGCGCTTCACGGTAACTGGGTTTCCGTTTATGCGGAAAAGCCCGGTTCCACGAACTCAAACATAATCCCGGGGATTACCCTCATCAACAGGCAGCATAAGCCCGTGGTGCAGTTGCCCGGGAGCTGACATGACCGGTCGGGGGGGAGCGGAGGAGAAGGACCTTGACAAAGATGTAAATAAGAATTATTCTTAAAAAGTAGCAGCCATGAACCAGAATCCGATCTGGAGAACGATGAACGACGAAACACACATGACCCGGTGCTACGAAGACGCCCTCAGGAAAGCTGGCGTCAAGGTCACCAGGCAGCGCCTCGAGATCATCCGCGAGGTGGTGCTCGCAAAGGGTCATCCCAGTATCGGAGAGGTTTACGAGGCCGTGCGGGTCCGGATGCCGTCCATTTCGCTGGACACGGTCTACCGTACCATGAGAACCCTGGCGGCGATGGGGATGATCCATCCCGTGGGCTCATCGGGCGAGAGGGTGCGCTTCGATGCCGACCAGACGCCGCACCATCACTTTCTGTGCTCTATCTGCGGCGAGGCTTACGATTTTGTGTGTCCCGAACTCGACGCCATTCCCGTACCCGAGCAGGCACAGGCCCTGGGGCTCGTGAGGGGCTCGCGTATCGAGGTAAGGGGAGTCTGCAGGAAATGCCTTGAGAAGGAAAGGGAGGAGTGAAGTGAAAAAAGACAAGACCCTCACCACCAACTTCGGAAAACCAGTGGACAGCGACCTCACGTCCATGACCACCGGCCCCCGGGGGCCTGTTCTTCTGGAGGACATACACCTCATCGAAAAACTCGCTCACTTCAACCGGGAAAGGATCCCCGAGCGCGTGGTGCACGCCAAGGGGGCAGGGGCGTTCGGCTTCTTCGAGGTTACCCACGATCTCTCCCGCTACACCTGTGCGGCGTTCCTTTCCGGGGTGGGGAAGAAGACCGATGTCTTCGCCAGGTTTTCCACCGTTGGGGGAGAGAAGGGCTCGGCCGATTCCGAGCGTGACCCCAGGGGCTTCGCCGTAAAGTTCTACACCGAAGAGGGCAACTTCGACATGGTGGGGAACAACACTCCGGTCTTCTTCATACGCGACGCCATCAAGTTCCCCGACTTCATCCACACCCAGAAGCGCAACCCCGGGACCAACCTGAAGGACCCCGACGCTTTCTGGGACTTCCTGAGTCTTACTCCGGAATCGATTCACCAGGTGACAATACTGTTCTCGGACAGGGGCACGCCCAGGAACTTCCGCTCGATGCACGGGTACGGCGGCCACGCCTTCATGTGGTACAACGCCCGGGGCGAATACCACTGGGTCAAACTGCACTTCAAGACCGAAGGCGGCATCAGGAATTTCACGGGCGAAGAAGCTGACAAGATGCGGGGGATCGACCCCGACATCGCCACCCGCGACCTCCACGATTCAATAGCGGAGGAGGTTTTCCCCTCCTGGCTGGTCCAGGCGCAGATAATGACCGAAGAGCAGGCCCGGACCTTGAGGTACGACCCCTTCGATGTCACCAAGGTCTGGTTTCACGGCGAGTTCCCTCTCGTACCCGTGGGCAGGCTGGTACTTAACCGCAACCCTGATAACTACTTCGCCGATGTGGAACAGGTTGCCTTCTCCCCGGGGAACATGGTGCCAGGCATCGGCCCCTCGCCCGACAAGATGATGCAGGCCAGGCTGTTCGGCTACCACGACGCCCACAGGCACAGGCTTGGCCCCAACTACCACCTCATCCCCGTGAACGCCCCCAGGGCTTCGGGGTTCGTGAACTACCAGAGGGACGGCGCCATGAGGGTGGACGGCAACGGAGCCAAAACCCCCAACTACTGGCCCAACAGCCTGGGAACGCCCTCGCCCGACCCCGCCAGGGCGCTGCCGCCCATCGATGTTTTCGGCATGGCGGACAGGCACCACATTGCACTGACCGACGCCGACTTCATCCAGCCCGGCGAGCTTTACCGCAGGGTGATGACCGAGGAAGACCGCAAGCATTTGGTGGCCAACATCACGGGCCACCTGGGCAACGCCTCGAAACACATACAGAAAAGGCAGACCGCCCTGTTTTTCAAGGTTGACCGCGATTACGGCTCGCGGGTGGCGGAAGGGCTCGGGCTCAACGTGAAGGAGATCGAGAACCTCGCACGCATGAGCCAGGAAGAAAGGGTGAGGGCGACCTCACCGGGAAGGGAGTAGGTAATGTGTGAAGACCACGATCACGGAATGGAGTGCTGCTGCGAGGACGAGGGGTTTCCTTCGATACCGCTCATCGGCGACCCCGCGCCCTCTTTCACCGCCCTGACCACCAAGGGCACCATTAACTTCCCCGAGGATTACGAAGGCAGATGGGTCATCCTCTTCAGCCATCCCGCCGATTTCACGCCGGTATGCACCACCGAGTTCATGACCTTCGCACGGATGCAGGGCGAGTTTCGGGACCTTAACTGCGAACTTCTGGGCCTTTCCATCGACAGCCACTACAGCCACATCGCATGGCTGCGCACCATCGAGGAGAAGATAAACTGGAACGGCATGAAGAACATGAAGGTCGACTTCCCCGTCATCGCCGACCTCACAATGGACGTGGCCTACAAGTACGGCATGGTCCAGCCCGGCGCCAGCGATACGCAGGCGGTCAGGGCCGTGTTCTTCATCGACCCCGATTCCAAGGTCAGGGCCCTGATCTACTACCCCCTGGCCAACGGCAGGAACTTCGACGAGCTGAAACGCCTCCTCCTGGCCATGCAGACGTCTGACAAGTACAAGGTCGCCACCCCGGCGGACTGGCGTCCGGGAGACAGGGTGATAATCCCGCCACCTCCCACCACCGATGCCGCAAACGAGAGGGTGAAGGGCGCGGGTGCCGACTACGAGTGCCTCGACTGGTTCCTCTGCCTCAAGAACCTTCCCAGGTAGAAAAGGCACAGGGAAGACAGAAGAAGACCCCGGGCACCCCGCCCGGGGTCTTCCCCTAACTTGCGTTCACCGGCCGTACACCGCATAATGCCCGGTAAACAGTGTTACAGCCGGAACGGGAGGGCCGCTATGCACAACGCAGTGAAGGGGATGCTCTCGGATTACTCGTGCGGGAGCGCGGAAGAGTACACAAAGGCGCTTGTCGAGATACTCCAGGAGGTTGTGCTGCTGGGTCTTCAGCAGAGCGGTTTTCTCGACAGGGCGGCATTTTTCGGCGGAACCGCCCTCAGGGTGCTGCACGGGCTGGACAGACACTGCGACAGCCTGGATTTCTGCCTTCTGAAGCATGACCCCGGCTTCTCCATAATGGAGTATGCTGATCCGGTGAAAGCCCAGCTCGAGAGGTTCGGCTTCACGGGCGAGCTTCGCAAGGGCCAGGACGGGGGAGCGGTGCTGAGCGGTGTGACCCGCCTCCTGATGCAGGAGATCGGAGCCCCAAAGCACGTTCTCTCGGGCCTTCACCCCCGGAAGCTCCTGAAGCTCCCGGTCAACATCGACGCAACGTCGGGCGCCGGGTTCGTAACCGAAGAGAAGTTCCTTCAAAGGCCGGTTCCCTTCCCCGTGACGGCGGTTTCCCTTCCCGACGCTTTCGCCTGGAACATCCACTCGCTTCTTTCTGCGCAGAACACCGCCCACGGTTGGGATTGGTTCGATTTCGCGTGGTTCGTGGTCACCTTCCCCGATGTTCGCCTCTCCCAGCTCGAGGCGAGGCTTCGCCTCACCGGTGATTACTGCGACCTGAACGCCCTGACGCTCGACAGTGTTCAAATGGACCTCCTTGAAAAGGTGAAGGCCCTTGACGTGGAACTGGCCAAGCGTGAGGCGCTCACTCTTTCAGGAAACCGCTCAATACTCGAAGACTGGTCCCGTGAGTACCTCATCGAACTGATAAAGGACATCGAACCGGTCTGACCTGCGCGTCCCGCACGGTAGGCCGGCCCAGTCTATATTACCGCTTCACAACCCTGGAGGATTCGTGCGGATCTCAGGCAGAACACTTCGAACGCTTGTCGCCGTGGCCGCCGGCGGCGCCGTGACTTTCCTTCTGCTGGGCAGCGGGGGCGACACTGATGAAACGGTCCGCCGGATACTCGCCGGTGTTTCCACAGCCACCCCCGGGTACCTTGGAATAGCCCTGCTGCTCTTCATTGCGAGCCAGGTTCTCCGGGCCTGGCGCTGGAAGCTCCTGAGCTGGGAGCAGCCCATTTCAATGAGCAAGGCCCTTCCCATAAACGCCATACACGTCGGTCTGGGTCACCTTCTGCCCCTTCGCCTTGCCGACCCCGCGCTTGTTGGGCTGTTTCGGTACTATGGCAGGCTGTCACTTGGCAGGGGGACGGCAACGGTCGTGCTCTCGAAACTCCTCGACATGGCTGCCATGGGAACGCTTGTGAGCTGCGCCGTTGCGGGTGGTCTAAGCGGCTCGGCCGCTCTTGCCGCCGCCCTGGTGGGGGTTGCCTCACTGACGGCGGTGTTCTTTCTGCCACGCCTTCTGGCGCTTTTGCAGAAACCTCTTCTTAAGCTATTCGGCGGGCGCTTCAGCAAAGGTTACGATAACCTTGCCCAGGCGGTTACGGTGGGTTCAGGGCGAAGGGGGAGGTTCGCCGCGTCGTACCTTCTCAGCCTTATGGCATGGAGCGTCAAGCTCTTCATGTTCGTTTTTCTGCTCAGGGCCATGGGAATTGATTTCCAGCCCATGTGGAAGGTGCTGGTGGCCGGCGCCGTAACCGACGCCACACTGGCAATGCCCATTCACGGCCTTCTGGGGCTGGGAACCCTCGAAGCGGGCTGGATAGCCGGCTTTGCAGTCGTGGGCGTCACCGGTGAGCTTGCCCCCGGGCTCGCAATAGTGGAGGCGGGTTTCTCGATGCACCTGCTCTGGATGTTTTTTGCGGTTCTTCTCATGACCGTGGGTGCTTTGTATCTTCTGGTGTCGGGAAGGGAAGGGAAATGACGGGAAGGACCGTTATAGTCGGCGCCGGCGTGGCCGGGCTAACCCTTGCGGAAAGGATGCTTTCCGCGGGCTGTTCCGACGAGATAGTGCTGGTGGAGAGGGAGGAGAGTCCCGGGGGGCTGGCCCGCACGTTCAGCACGGGCGGTTTCCACTTCGACATCGGTCCCCACAGGTTCCACACTGCCGACCCCGTTGTCGACACCTACCTGAAACACATCCTCGGCAAAAAGTACATCACCATCCCCCGGAAAAGCAGCGTCTTCATGGCGGGCCGCTACCGGAACTGGCCACTTTCCCTGGCGTCACTGGTCGGCCTTCCGCTTGGTGTCCTGCTGGGAAGCCTTGCGGACATGCTGAAAAAAAAGAACAGTGGTGAAGTCAAAACCTTCGCCGACTTCATACGCAACCGCTATGGCGACAACCTGTACCACTTCTTCTTCAGGGGTTACACAAAAAAGTTCGCGGGCATGGACCCCGAAAACATGCACCCCGACTGGGCCGAGGCCGGTGTGAACCGCGCCGTAATAGACAAACGGGTCAAGGCCGATTCACTCTTCTCACTGTTCATCGGCATGCTTGCCCCCAAGCCTGTTCACACCAGCTTTTACTACCCTTCCGAAGGCGGGATACAGAGTTTCTGCGACATGCAGTCGAGCATGGTCCAGAGGGCCGGCGGTGCCCTGATGACTGGTATACCCGCAGAGGGTATCGTGCAGGACTCGGGAACGGTAAGGGGAGTGACAATGGGTGGCGGGGGGATTCTCGAGGCCGACCGCGTGTTCTGGAGCGCCCCGGTCAGCCTTCTCTTCCCCGACGCCGGCTTCTCGTTCATACACACCCTGGTTGCCAACATCGGGCTCAGGTCGGAAAACACCGTCAACGATTACCAGTGGTGCTACTTCGGCCAGGAGGACCTGTGTTTCAGCAGGACCACCGTGCCGCGCCATTTCAGGGCAGACACCGTGCCGGAAGGCGCCGATTCACTGTGCGCCGAGGTAACGGTAACCGACGAAGACCTGAAAAAAGGCGTCGAGGGCATCCAGACCGCCCTGATCCCGCAACTCGAGAGCGTGGGCGCCCTCAGGGCCAACCAGGTCGAATTCGTTGAATGGAAGCTGGTTCGCGAGACCTATCCCATCTACGACAGGAACTACCGCGAAAAACTCTCATCCCTCGAGCTTCCCCAAAACCTCACACTGCTCGGCAGGTGTGGTTCGTTCTGGTACAACAACATGGATCATTCCATCAGTCAGGCCCTGGCATTCTCGAAGGGGGAGAGGTATGAGCGGGATTTCTGGTCCCGGTGACACGCCCCTGGTGGGGGTAAGCTCTTGTCTCCTGGGCAACAACGTGCGTTACGACGGCGGCCACAAGCTCGACCGCTTTCTCAGGGACCGTCTGGGCAATTTCGTAAGGTTCGTCCCGGTCTGCCCCGAGGTCGAGTGCGGCCTTTCAATCCCCCGCGAAGCAATGAGGCTTGTGAACACCGGGGATGCCATAAAGCTTCTCACTCAGAAAACACAGATCGACATCACACCCCGGATGTCATCGTGGGCCGAACAAAAGATCACCGATCTAAAAAAACTCCCGCTCTGCGGCTTCATTTTCAAGAGCAAATCGCCAAGTTCGGGCATGAAGGGCGTCAAGGTCTACACCGAAAAGGGCGGCGTCACCAAGACAGGCGTGGGCGTCTTCGCAAAAGCTTTCATGGAAGCATTCCCGGACCTTCCGGTCGAGGACGAGGGCAGGCTCAACGACGACGGCATAAGGGAGAACTTCATCGAAAGGCTCTTCGTGAGGCACCGCTGGCTCAAAATGCTTGACGAAGGCTTCACCAGGGGCAAGCTCGTCGAGTTCCACGCCAGGCACAAGCTCATACTCATGGCCCACAGCCCCGCGGGGCAGAACGAACTGGGCCGGATCGTCGCCTCCCCGCTTGACACCCCCGCCCTCATCCGGGACTACCACCAGAAGCTGATGCAAACACTTGCGCTGAAGGCAACGGTGAAGAAGAACACGAACGTCATCCAGCATATAGCGGGCTACTTCAAAAAAGTCCTCAACCCGAGGGAAAAGGCTGAACTCGTGAGAGTAACGGAAGATTACTACAACGGCCTTGTCCCCCTCATCGTTCCAGTAACTCTCCTGAAGCACTATGTGATGCTTCACGGACCGGCGTACCTTGAGAACCAGTTCTACCTCAACCCTCACCCGATGGAGCTCATGCTCAGGAACCATGCCTGATCCGATCCCGGTAAGAGGGATGAAGGAACTCCTCGACTCGTTGAGCGACGGGGTTTACATGGTCGACACGGACAGGAAGGTGGTGTTCTGGAACGCCGCCGCCGAATCCATAACCGGTTTCGCCGCCGGGGATGTCATGGGCAGGCGCTGCGCCGACAACATCCTCATTCACGTTGACGAGAACGGCAAAAACCTGTGCAGCGGCTGCTGTCCCCTGTCGGACACCCTTGCCGATTCGGTTCCGAGGAAGGGCAGGGTCTTCCTTCACCACCGCGAGGGGCACAGGGTTGCCGTTGACATACACGTGCTGAGCCTCTCACTCGACGACGGTACGCAAGTGGGTGTGGAGATATTCAGGGAGGCGGGTTCCGCAAGGAACCTCCAGGAGGAGGTGGAAGAGCTGAGAAGGCTCTCCCTGGCCGACCCCCTCACCGGTCTTCCCAACCGCAGGCAGATGGAGGCGGTGCTCTCCGCCAGCATTGCGGCCATGAGAAGGAACGGAATACCCTTCGGAGTCCTGTTCGTGGACATAGACCACTTCAAGGCCGCCAACGACCGTTACGGCCACGCCGCCGGAGACAGGGTTCTTCTGACCATAGCCAGGACCCTGGTGTCCTCGGTCCGTCCCTTCGACGTGGTGGGGCGTTGGGGGGGCGAGGAGTTCCTCGGGGTTTTCCCGATGCTCTCCGCCCGGAACCTCGTTGAGATAGCCGAGAGGCTCAGGCACCTGGTCGAGGCCACCAGCACCGTGTACGAGCGCACCGTGATACCGGTTACCGTTTCAATCGGCGCCACCGCGGCCCTTCCTGAAGACACCGAGAGCTCGGTGGTCGAGCGGGCGGACGCCCTGATGTACCAAAGCAAACAGCTCGGCAGGAACCGCGTCGTCTCGGGCTGACGTTGACCCAAAAAAGAACCGGCCGTATACTCCGTCACTGCCGCGGGTGCAGGAAGACGGTGTAAATCCGTCACGGTAGCGCCACTGTAACCGGGTACCGAACTCCACATGCCACTGGCCAAAAGGGCTGGGAAGGCGGAGGCAGGGCCGATCCGGAAGTCAGGATACTCACCCCCGGGCTGCGCGGTGTGAAGGAGCCCCGCCTCAGGGTTCCCGCCGGCCGTCCCGCATTCGCGGCTGCGAATGAAGGGCGGTTTTTTTGTACCTCATAATCACGATGGCAGCCTCACTCCTTGTGACCGATCCCGGGGGCAACCCCATACCGGGAGCGTGGGTGGGGTGGGACGGGCAGTGGCACGGGCTGACCGACAGCTACGGTCTGTACGAACCGACCGGCGACGAGCCCGACCGGCTAACCGTTCACGCCACAGGCTTTCGGGACTGGACGGGCAGCTCACAGGCAGACACGGCTATCCTTCAACCCTTCCCGGTATCATCGGGCGGCGTGATACTCGTGGCCGCACGGGGTTCATCCTTCAGGGCATCCGTTCCATCCGTGGTGATGCTTGGCACAAGTGAGCTTCAGGACCTGGCAAGAACCGGCTCCAGGGCCCTCTCAAAGCTCACCCCGGGCATAGCCTCAAGGGAGTATGGCGGCGCCATGCCCATAACCTCCCTCTCATCCCGCGGGGCCGACCCCGGGCATTCAAGCTGGATGATAGACGGCCACCCCGTCGGTACCGCGCGCGACGGCCTTCCCGCAGGGCTTTCCGACCCGGCAGTGTTCGGAGCGCTGGAAGTGGGGAGGGGTGGCTCCACAGCGGTGGGCGGCGGCATGGCGGGCTTCTTCAACTACAGGACCGAAGCGGCGGGCAGCCCCTGGCGGCGCTTCGCCGAGGCCGACCACAGGGGAGGGGCGAGGGTGGGCTACAACGGCAACATAAGGGCGGGCCGCCTCGGCCTTTCACTCAAAAGGTCGGTGGGAGCCGAAGGCAGCACCGCATACGCAATGACATGCCTTCTTTCAAAAAGCACGTGGGGCATTTTGGCCACCGGAGCCGACGGCGGGACCGAATCACCGGACTGGACCCTCGAAACCGACGCCACGAGGCGCCAGGGCCAGCTCGAGGTCTGGGCGGGCGCGGGCCCAGTCACACTCAGAGCGGGGGCGGGGGGCATGGCCTTCAAAAGCACCGTTCCCCTGGTGCAGAGCGACCGGCACACCGACTTCGGGGCCGACGCGGAGGCCGCCTTCACACTGGGACCACTGGCAACACGTACAGGGATCCAGTGGCGCGGCCTGGAAAGCTCCGCCTCGGGCGGCCACTACAGAGTAACACCCTGGAGCGCGGTGGGCTGGGAGAACCGGACCGGCTCGGTCTGGCTCAGGGGCGGCGTAACAGATGGAAAGTCGTGGTGGAACGCCAGGGCCGCCGTTCAGGGTTCGGGAATGGTTATCCCCTGGGCCGCCGTCTCACGCGACGCAACGGTTCCCACGTTCAACGACCTCTACTGGCCCTCCGACATCTTCGCACGGGGCAATCCCGACCTGCTTCCCCAGACCTCCACAGGGGCCGAAGCAGGGATCCGATACATCACCGCAGGCAACACAGCCCTCAGCGTCACCGGTTTCATCACCGACACAAAAAAACTGATACTCTGGCTTCCAGGCGAAGACGGCATCTGGGTTCCTGAAAACACCTCCGAAAGCCTTTCGAGGGGGGTCGAACTCGAAGCCTCGGCAACGGCCGGCCCGATCCGGGTCGGGGGCAACGTAACGTTCGCCACGGCCACCGACGAGACCCCGGGAACAACAAGGGAGGGCATGCTCATTCCCTACCGGCCCCAGATAACTGGAGGAGGGCATCTAACCATAACAATGGAAAAAATCGAGTTCGAGCTCTCGCTTTCGGGCCAGGGCAGGAGGTTCACCAACAGGACCGAAACGGAAAGCCTCGAACCCTATCTGATAATGGACGCCCAGGCAGCGTTTCCCCTCGGGGCGACAACCATCAGGGCATGGGTCTTAAATGCCGCCGGAACCGACTACGAGGAATCCGGCGGGTACCGCGGCAGGCCGAGAACGTTCGGCATAACCATCGGGACCGGAGAACGAAGATGAGAAAAATCGCGCTGATCCTTGCCACCCTTGCACTAACCCTCACCACGGGTTGCAGGGACAACACGGGTCCTTCACAGAACGAGAACCCCGCAGGTGACATCGTGGTCTGGTACAACGGCCTTTCCAACACCGTGGACGCATGGTTCCCCAAGTCCGACAGCCTCGTTCAGACCTGCTGGATCTCGGGCAACACACCCAACGCCATCCTGGACATCGGCGACGGAGACTTCGCGGTCTTAAGCTCACTCGACGCCGATCTCAGGCTCTACGATTCCGAGCAGGGCGGCGCATTCGACGCCGCCATTAACCTCCCCGTGGGCAGCAACCCGTACGGTGCTGCAGCCCACGACGACAATGTTTACATTACCCTTCTCCTCACATCCAGGGTGGCTGTGGCCAATCTTGTAAGCCTCACCGTAACACATCAATGGGATGTTCCCGCCAACCCATCCGGCATCGCTTACAGCAACGGGCGGATCTTCGTTACCCACGGGAACTGGCCCGAGACGTCATCCCGCGGGGGCGTCACCGTCCTGGACGCCGCAACGGGCGACAGCCTCACCTGGCTGGACACAGGCATCAACACCACATGGGCCAGGGCTTTCCCTGAGAGCGGCATGGTTCACGTGGGAGCCACCACCTACGCCGACGACGGCGCGATCTCGATCATCGACCCGGTTACGATGGAGATAGCTCAAACGATCGACACAGGCGGCTCCCCCGGCGAACCCATCAGGATAGGAAGGGAATTCATCAGCCCCAACGGCTGGAGCGGCAACCAACTCCTCATCTACATCGAGGGCGGGAGATTCGAATGGTTTGAACAGGACTTCAACTCGACCTGCCTCGCGTACCTCGAGAACAGCATCTACTCAACCGACTTCAGCGGCAACTGCGTAAGGGTACTGAGCGCGACCGACTTCAGCGTGCAGGACACCCTGGCCGCGGGGGGTGAGGGTCCACAGGGCATCATTGCACTGGATCGCTGACGGGTTGTATCTTCACGAACAAAGCGGAAGGTACACCGTGACTTCAAAAAAATGTGACATGCATGTTCATTCCAGCGCCTCAACGACTTCGGCGCGCTGGATACTCAGGGCCCTGAAGGCTCCCGAGAGCTTCACGCCCCCCGAACTCGTCTACGAGCAGGCCCGCACCCGCGGCATGGATTTCGTCACAATAACCGACATGAACACCATCGACGGCGTAATGAAGATAGCGGGCCTTCCCGGCGTGTTCATGAGCGAAGAGGTTGCCATGGTCATGCCCGAGAGCAAGAGCATGATCCACATCCTGGTCTACGGCATCGACCACAAGCAGCACGACATGATAACAACACTCAGGGACAGGGGCTTCGAGCTCTTCGAATACCTCAGGGACCAGCAGATAGCCCACTCCCTCGCGCATCCGTTCTACTCGCCCGGGGGGCACCTCCCCCCCGGTGAATGGAGCGACCTGATGAGGGCCGTGGAGCTTGTCGAAGTCAGGAACGGCACCCGGGCTTCGTGGGAGAACACCGCAGCGCTCGAGACCGCCGGAGTGATAAAGGGCCAGGATTTCACGGGCTACACCGCGGGAAGCGACGACCACTGCGGAAGGTTCATAGGCCTCACCTGGACCATGGTCCCGAAAGCAAAGACACCAGAAGACTTCCTCTGGGCCGTAAGGAACGGGGAGGGGGTCCCCGGTGGTGAACACGGGACCGCCACCAGGTCGGCCTACGCGGTCTACTCCATCGCCTACAGCTTCTACCGCCACACCCTCAACACCAAAAAGGTCCCGTCGGTAGCCACCATGGCCGCCGACAGCTTCTTCAGCCCCTCAAAGCACACCGAAGTCGAGGAGCCAACGCTCTGGCACAAGGCCGACTTCCTTTTTCATCAGCTCCTCAAGAAGGCCAGGAAATCCGGCGAACCCGACTTCGAGACCTTCCTCGGCGACGAACTCGTCGAGATAGGACGTGACCTCAACTTAAGAAGGGGCAGCCCCGAGCTTCTCCAGGAGGGGATAGAGGAGCGCACCTTCCAGATCCTCAGCCGCCTCACCAACCGCCTCCTCCAAAGGTTCATAGGCCTCATGGTAACAAGGTTCGGCGAGGGCCGCATGCTCGACGCCGTTGGCAGCCTCAACGCCATGCTCCCGGTTTTCCTCATCAACGCCCCGTTCCCCATTGCCTACCTCGACAGGAAGAGGGGCAGGGAATCGGTCAACACCATCACAAAACACCTCAACATCGGTTCCCCCGCCGCCCACAACCTTGAGA
>JAWOHL010000001.1:0-41923 GCA_046485185.1 Candidatus Fermentibacteraceae bacterium | reverse complement strand
GACTACCGGGGGGGAACTAGCCGTCACGTACACCGAACAGGGGGAGATGGGCCACCGGGAATCCCAGGGGGCAACATCCTGAAGGGAGAGGTCGTACTCGCCCGGCGTGAACTCAACTATACGCAGAGAATCCTGCCCCTGGCCCACGTTCGGGTCTTCCGCCTGACGGGCCGCTCCATCCACAGGTACGTCACTTATGTTCATCTTCCTGTTTATTATCCGCATGGCTACCGATGACAACAGCCCCATCAGAAGTGCGATTCCCAGAACGATAAGCACCCTGTGTATCATCACGCGGGAACTGACCTTTTCAGCGCGTGCCGATGAGGTGCGGGTCCGGGTTGGTTTTCGGGTCACTGATCGACTCCTTCTGCATATGCCACGATCGCGTCAACAATAGCCTGCGCGGCCCTGAAACGGAAGTCCAGCGACAGGAGGTTCCGTTCCTGTTCCGGGTTTGAGATGAACGCGACCTCCACCAGGACTGAAGGCATGTAGGCTCCTCTGAGTACGTAGAAGCCCGCCTGCTTTACTCCCCTGTTCCTGCTTTCGGGAAAGGACCCGGCGAGTCTCTCCTGGATCGCCGATGCCAGAGAACTGCTGTTGTAAAGAAAAATGCTCTGGGCCATGTCCGCGAGGATGAATAAAAGGGGGTCCTCAGGGGAAACCGCCTCCTCATCCATCTCGACGACCTGGTTTTCCAGCAGTTCAACGGTGCGGGCGTCACTGGTCCTGGCCCTTGAGAGAAAGAACGTCTCGGATCCGAAGGCTTCCCTGTTGGTGCTGGCGTTGCAGTGGATGCTCACGAACAAATCGGCCCGGTTCAGGTTGGCGATCCGGGTTCTGGCCCCCAGAGAGACGTACTCGTCCGTCGTGCGGGTCATCACCACCCTTACATGGGGAAGCCTCACCCGAAGCAGGTCCCTGACCATCAGGGCGATCTCCAGCGTGCGGTTCTTCTCGAATGTCCCCGCAGGACCCACCGCCCCGGGGTCACGCCCTCCGTGGCCGGGGTCAATGACCACGCAGTCGAAGTTCTCGAGCCAGGGGCTTTCGAGCCCGCGCTCCAGAGCCGCAAACAAAAGCGAATCGGTCCATACACGGCTGGTATCGGGCATGGGGGGAGGCTCACGCCATGCCAGCATGGGGATCGTAACGGGCTCCGAAGTCCGGGCGAAGAGCAGAAGGACCGTGCTGTCCGAATTGAAGCCGTAATCAACGGCGATTATGGAACTGTCCAGAAGAGCCCGGAAACCCAGTGAATCGCACTCCAGGGATTTCAACCAGATCGGGGTTACAGTGTTGAGCACCGTGACGGGCGCGCCGGTCGTCACCAAGACCTGGAACCCGCTGACCGAGACTGTTGTCGCGGAAGCATTAAGCCCTCCGGGGTCCGAAACCTCGAGGATCACCCCGTCATACCTGGGGAAAACGCTCAGGACTCCCGAAAAAAGGGCGAGAAGAAGGGTGGTCATTGTTCTCTCAGATTGTGCTTCATGGCTGCCTGAAGGCGCCTCTGCGAATCCCTTTCCGCAAGGTCGGCCCTCTTGTCGAACTGCCTTTTACCCCTGCAGACCCCAAGCAGCATCTTCGCGTGTCCCCGGTCACTGAAGTGCACATCCAGGGGGATGAGGGTCATGCCCTTCTCCTCCACCTGACGGTTCAGCCTGTGGAGTTCCCTGGCGTGGGCGAGAAGCTTTCTGGGACGCTCAGGGTCATGGTTTTCCCTGGCCTCGGGGTACTCGGCGATGGTCATTCCGTGCACGAAGAGCTCTCCGCTGTCGCTGAAACCTGCGTGGCTGCCCGAAAGACTTACCTTTCCGGCCCTTATGGATTTGATCTCGCTGCCCGCCAGCACCAGTCCCACCTCCAGTGTATCCATGACATGGAAGTCGTGCCTTGCTTTTCTGTTCCGGGCTGCGATCCGCTGTTCAACGCTCATGATGATGCCTTTCCAAGGCACTGAATATAGCCCTGTCCATTGACATGTCCACGAATTCTTCCATAATACCGCCTCAGCGCCGAGGTGGCGGAATAGGCAGACGCGCCAGGTTCAGGACCTGGTGAGGGCAACCTCGTAGGGGTTCAACTCCCCTCCTCGGTACCAGGCACAGGGGTGGCTCAGGCCACCCCTTTCGCTATCCTGCAACCAGTATCCCGCCCAGTACGGCAACGGCTGTTCCGACGGCATCCCTGATGGTGAGCCTGTGCCCGGCGAACAGGGCGGATGGGATCATCAGAAAAATGGGGGTCATGGAGATCAGTGTAGCCGCCACACCTGCTGGTATCAACCTCACGGCGGTCATGGAAAGGGTGACGCCGACAACAGGGCCGGCCACTGTTCCCAGGGTCAGGAACTTCATCGCCCTTCCGTTCCTCACTCCTTCGACTATCCGGGCGGTCCTTCTCATGATCAACGTCACCGGTATGAAGGCCAGCGCGGCGGCGGCAACCCTTATCTGGGTCGCGCCGATGCTGCTCACCCCCGAAAGCCCTGCCTTGCCTATAACTAGGCCCGCGGCCTGGCCCAGTGAACCCAGAAGGGCGAGCGTGAAGCCAGTTCCCGTGAGAACCCATCCCCGGTCCCGCACTGAACCCTGGGTCAGAACGAACGCCACCCCCAACGAAGTGAGCAGAATGCCTCCCCACTGCTGAAGTGAGAGGGTTTCGCCCAGAAAGGCCCAGCCCAGAAGACCTGTCATAAGTGGAACCGTGGTGTAGATCACCATGGTTATTCTGGCGCTTATGCGCACAAAGGCGCTGAACAGGCAGAGATCGGCGAAAACGAAGCCCACCAGGCCCGAGATGGCAAGAAGCATGAGGTTGCGGGCTGGAACTTCCCCGGGGAAAAACGTGCCGTTAAGCACCCATGACACGGGGATGAGCATCAGAAACCCCAGGAACAGCCTGATCACAGTTACGCTGTATGACCCGATCCGCTTCCCGGCAACCTCGAAAGTGAACGAGCATGCCGCCCAGCAGACTGCCGTACCCAGTGCCGCGAGAATACCTGTTGACATGCCGTGCCCTCCCGGGGATGGGCGAATATAATCACCATCTCAAGGAGGTCAGGAATGCAGGTAAGAAACTACGATTCGCAGCTTCACCTTGAGCCCTGCACGCGTATCTGGCGGGAGGTGTCATGGCTTCCCGACCAGGCTGCCGGTGTGGCCGCCATGGAAAGGTATTTCAGTGACAACCCGTGCCTGGTCGTTGAGATCGATGGCGAGCCCGAGGGCATGTCGGTGGCTGTGCCGGGAACACTCCGCCACCTCGGGAATGGCATTCCCTTTCTTGCGGTTACCAGCGTTACAGTCGGGAACGCGGGAAGGAAACGCGGCCTTGGCACGCTTGTCACAGGGGAAGCAACGGCAAGGGGAGCTTCTGAGGGGTGCCTGGTTGCAGGGCTGGGAATATTCGAGCAGGGTTACTACAACCGGCTTGGATACGGCAACGGCCCGTACAACAAGGTCGTCACGTTCTGCCCTTCTGACCTCCCCCGTGATCTCCCGTATCCGAAGCATGTCTGCAGACTCGGCCCGGAGAACCTCGACGAGGTGTTCAGCAACCTCAGCCAACGAATGCCCTGTCATGGCCAGGCCGTGCTCGGCAGAAGCTTCTACGACGCTGAGCTTCAATGGGAGAGCAAGTTCACCGGCCTGGGTTGCCGAAACGCTGAAGGCCATCTGACGCACCATTTGTGGTATACACCATCCGGGGAAAGGGGTCCGCACAGGGTCGCGTGGCTGTGCTACCGAAACGGCCGGGAGCTTCTGGAGCTCCTTGGCCTGCTGCGCAGTCTCGGTGACCAGGTTGACCTGATGACCATGGAGGAACCCCCGCACGTTCAGTTCCAGGATCTCATGAAAACTCCGATGCGGAGCATGAGAATGCTTTCGGGTGAGGGAAAGAGGGTTGGGATCAGGACGTTTTCCTACACCCAGGCCCGGATACTCGATCTTCCCGGTGTTCTGGGAAAAACATCACTGCCCTGGGGTGAGGTCGCGTTCAACCTTTCGATCCATGACCCCATCTGTGGTCTGATCTTGGGCAACTACGGCTGGAAGGGATGCCCGGGCGACTACACCGTGGTTCTCGGGCCGGAGTGCTCGGCAGAGCCGGGGCACACCAGGGGTCTCGAGAGAATGGATGCGGGCATCGGTGCTTTCACGAGGCTGTGGCTTGGTGTCAGACAACCTTCAGTACTGGCGCTCACCGATGAAATTGTGGCCCCCGGCAAGCTTCTTCAAAGCCTCGATGACCTGCTTCGCCTGCCGGAACCACGCTTCAACTGCGATTTCTGAGTTAAAGTCCGGGAAAGAGGTCCTTCACCCCGGGGTTTTTCATGTCCCTTTCGGAAAGAACGGGCTGCCCCGCCCCCCAGTTGACCGCAAGTGTCGGGTCATCCCAAGCGACGCCCTGCTCGTCAGTTCCGTCGTAGAACCTGTTGACAGCGTACAGTAGCCTGGCGTCCGTCAGGGCCAGAAAACCGTGGGCAACCATCGGCGGAACGAAAAGGCATACTGGTTCGTCGGCAGAAAGGTCGAGCACCGCAGTTCTGAGGAATGCGGGAGAACCGGGTCTGAGATCAGCCACGACAGCCCTCACAGAGCCCGAAACGGGAACCCACCAGTCGGACTGGATCCTGTGGAAGTGAAGCCCCCTGAGGCCGCCCGCCCTGGTCAGGCTGAGGTTCAGCTGAATGTCTCCCGTGAACTGCTCCGGCGCCCACTCGGACCGGAAGACCTCCCTGAACCATCCCCTGCCGTCGGGCCACACAGAAAGCCTCACAAGCTCGACTCCTGGTATTCCGTCAACCGTTCCCCTGCTGACCGGATCCATCCAAACCCCCATATTCAGTTGAGTCCAGGTTCAAGCACCACGAAGGGAGCCGTTTTTGAAAAGGAGCGAAGTCTTCGGAATAATACTAGGTAAGCTTCCCGAAATGTATCCCGACGCGAAGTGCATGCTTGACTTCCAGGACCCCGGGCAGCTTCTCGTGGCAACGGTTCTCGCCGCCCAAACCACCGACGAGGCCGTGAACAAAGTGATGCCGGTGTTATGGCGGGCATTTCCCTCACTTCGGGAACTTGCCGTGGCCGGGCAGACTGAGGTCGAAAAAATCGTCCATCCTCTCGGCTTCTTCAGGAACAAGGCCAGGTCAATCATCGGAGCTGCAAGGCACCTGACCGGTCTCGAGCACTTCCCTTCGACGATGGAAGAGCTGCTGAAGGTTCCAGGTGTGGGAAGAAAGACCGCGAACGTGGTTCTCGGCGAGTGCTTCGACATGCCCGCCATAATCGTCGACACCCACGTGAAGCGCCTCTCCGGCAGACTCGACCTGACCGATGAAACCGACCCCGACAGGATCGAACTCGACCTCAAAAAGCACGTCCCCGATCACCTCCAGACCTCCTTCAGCCACCAGCTCGGTTTCCACGGCCGCGCCCTCTGCAAGGCCCGCTCCCCCCTCTGCCCTCTCTGCCCCTTCCTCTTCTGCAGGGGACGGACTTAGATAGATTAGTTTGCTGGCGTAATCACAACTGCTGCAGTCTCTTAGATACAGCCCCCCCAACGGTCCACCTTTGTAAACTGTGTGGTACAATAAAGTGGGGGGCAACCATTACTGACTGCCCCCCTTTAGCTTGCCTCAGCAAACTAATCTATCTAAGTCCGTCCCCTAATCGATGTCGCTGAGGTTGACGTCCCAGCGGTAGCCATCGTTGCCTATGTAGACCTGCCAGAGCGTGTAGGTGTCGCCGTCGATGTCAACGCACTTGATGTCGTAGTAGTTTTCACCGGGGACGTTGAAGGAGAAGGAGTAGCCGGGGCTGAGGATCTCGCTGCCGAGCCTGTCATCGCCCCAGGGGCTGTCGCTGGGATCGCAGTAGATGTAGTAGATGTCGTAGCTGCCCAAATCGTTGTAGATGGTAACGCGTGCATTGCCGCTGCCCTGGTAAGTTGAGCCTGTACCGCTCCAGTCTCTCTCGCCAAGGTCGCTGAGCGTGACGTTCCAGTTCACGGTGCCGTTGATCGGAACGTTCCAGACTACGTATTCGTCGCCGTCTTCGTCGATCAGCTTCACATCGTAGGTGCCGTTCGTGACTGTGAAGGTCTTTGTTGCACCTGAGCTGATCGTCTCGCTGGAACCAAGCCAGTCGTTACCCCAGCTGTCGCTGGAGACTTCGGAGATGTACACGTAATAGATTGAATAGCCGCCTGTTGAATTGGTAATCTGAAGACGGCCCGCGAATGCCGGGACAAGCATTCCCAGAACCAGGAGAATTATGACAACGCTTTTCAAGGCTTTCCTCCCTTTTAAAGTTTTTTCCTCCGCCCGGAGGGACAGTGCATCATGAGAAGATACCGACCCGGTGTCAACACACTGGGCAAGGGTATTACACCGGTCCTGACCGTTACATTCCATTCCGGAAACCACTGAGGTATATTTCAACCTGAATCACGTTTCTATCCGAGGAGCTGCCATGAACTTCAAATCCCAGGTCCGGATGGGCATCGGAGCCATCAGAGGACGTTTTGGTGACAGGATACCGCTGAACGTCATGATCTCGGTCACCGACAACTGCCCGAGCCGCTGCAACTACTGCAGCATTCCATCGCGCTGCCGCCCCGATCTTTCCACGGCCGAATGGAAGAAACTGCTTGATGAGATGCGCGCTGCGGGAACGATGAGGATCGGCGTCTGGGGAGGGGAACCCATGACCCGGAGGGACATAGTCGAGCTGTGCGCGTACGCCAGGGAACTGGGGATGTATGTGAGCATCGACTCCAACGGCTATCTGATCCCGGCAAGACCTGAGATACTTGGCGCGGTCGACCATGTCGTGCTCTCGCTGGACGGCCCCCCGCACGCCCACGACGCCAACAGGGAGCTCGGAAGCTGGCTGCGCACCATGGAGGCCATAAAAATCTGCTCGGGCAGGGTACGCCTCTGGACCATCACAGTGCTGACCGCCAACAACATCCACGAGCTGGACTGGATAATGGACACCGCAAGGGAATACGGCTTCATGACAACTTTTCAGACCCTTCATCACAACGACTCCCTGGGCGGCGACACCTCGGCAATGAGACCGTCCAACGAAGAATACAGGAAGGCTTTCGGCAGGCTGCTCGAACTGAAGAGAAAAGGGGCGCCCATAGCCCTCAGCGCAGGTTTTCTGAAGAAGATAGCCCAGTGGCCCGATTTTACCACGACAAGGCTTCGGGAAAGGTTCTACGGACCGAAATGCAGCGCGGGCAGAATGTTCTGCAACATTGACGTTGACGGCAGGGTCTACCCGTGCTCGCTTCTCATCGGCGAGTACCCCGGTGCCCTGAACGCTCTGGATGTGGGGTTCGCAAAGGCATTCCGTGCCGCTTCAGAGCTGCCGTGTCAGGCATGCACGGCAAGCTGTTACCCTGAGTACAACTACCTTTACGGGCTGTATCCGTCGGTTGCCCTCGACTGGCACAGGAGTGTTGAGATAACCGACAGGATGATGCGCAAAGCTGCGGAAAAAAAGACCCCCGAAGAGTGATGTCTTCGGGGGTCCGCAGTTACTGAAGCTGGAACCGGTACTGAAGGGTTGTCCAGACCGCCGCCGGAACGTTGTTGTTACGGGCCGGGGTCCAGCGGGTGTTCCATGCGGCGTTCATCGCGGCTTCATCAAGTGACGAAACCCCGCTCGAGGCGTAGAGCTGAACCTGCTCGACGCTTCCGCCGGCACTGACGAACACCCAGAGCGTTACGGTGCCCTCGATCCCTGCCATGCGGGCCATCTCGGGGTATGTGGGCGCAGGCATGAACGTGCAGACCGGGAACACCTCGGCAGGCATGAACCTGGGGGGGCCCGCCTCAGAACCGTCAGGCAGCTGGTCAGGATTGGTTTCGATCGTCCCCACGGTCGAGAGACCCAAAGTGTCGGAGCTAAGGCTGATGGTCACGTCCGGGGCGATGTCCCTTATCACTTCCTCGATCTGGGTATCCAGCGCCTGCTGCTGATCCTCCACACGGTCCTGCTGATCCTCAACGGTGGTGTCGAACGGTAGAAAGGCGTCAACCGCTTCCAGGACATCGTCGTTGGTCCTTACCGAAAGCCTTCCGAGCTCAGATGCCGGCATGAACTGGAAGAATGCGTTAAGAATGACAAGCCCGGCCAGAAGGCCGACATCGTAACCGGGTGAGTAGCTCCGGTGTTTCGTGTAACTCATTTCCGCACCTCCTCTCTCTCTGCATGAGGTACGAAGGAAAACCCTTTTCTATTCCACTTCGGAGCGCTTCCCGGAAGGGTACTTCCTGCCGTTCTTGCCTATCTTGTCTATCACGGCGCTCTCCGGGTCGATGCCGAGAACATCGAAAAGCCTGAGGGCGTAGATGGTGATGTCGGCCAGTTCCTCGCCCGCATGGACTTTCTGCTTTGCCGTAAGGTTCATGCATTCAACGGGCGTCATCCACTGGAAGATCTCCATGAGTTCCGCCGCTTCCACCGCCAGGGCCATGGACAGGTTCTTGGGCGTGTGGTACTGCTCCCACCCCCTTTCCTCAGCGAAGCTCCTTATGCTCTTTTTCAGCTCTTTCATGTCAGTCCAGAAGGAGCAGCCTGGAAACCTGCCGCAGGTTTCCCGAAGCCCTTGCTTCCAGGAAGTACGTGCCGGAGGGCAGCGCACCCAGGGTGAAGGCCCGGTTCCCGGGGGCCAGAACCTGAGAAAGCACGAGCCTCCCGCTCATGTCGTAGAGCGCCACGTTGAGTGAAAGGCTCTCGGTACCCTGCCAGTCGATGGAAGCGGTTCCAGCTGAAGGGTTGGGATACACCCACAGGGTGGATGTGCCTCCCGGTGGCGGGGACGGTCTCTCATCGACACCGAGAACCATGTTGCAGAGTATCTTCACGGAAGGGTCAAAGGTGGCGGACGAGGGATCGAACGAGGTCTGGAAGATAGCGGTCTGGTCCTGCGTGTCGTTCCACATGGTCACCAGAGTATCCTGGCCCTCCCCTTCCACAAGAAACTCAAGGGGCATCTCGAAGAAGGTCCCGAAATCCTGGGACTGATGAACCGTGACCTGGACCTGCCCCGAAGAGAACTGGTAACTGATGTCGTACACAGGGTATCCGTAACCGTAGACCCATTCGTCGAAGAACCAGGTCAGGTCGCCGTAGTGGTTCGAAAGATGTTCCCTCAGGTCTTCGCTGGTGGCAAGCCCGAACTGGAACTCGTCGAAATACTCGTTGAGGGCCTGGAAGAACGGGGCGTCACCCATCAGGCGCCTCAGCATGTGAAGCACCGCCGCGCCCTTCTGGTAAGTGGTGTAGCTCCAGTACTGCTGGGGGGTCGAGGGGGATGCCAGGGGAAAGACCTCCCCGCTGTTCAGGTACGGGATCATTATGTCCGACACCATGTAGTCCATGTAGGCGCCCCAGCCGTAAGTCTCCATCCACAGGGGTTCTGCGAACGTGGCAAACCCCTCGCTCAGCCAGACATCGGACCAGTCAGATTCGGTCACGCAGTTGCCCCACCACTGGTGGGCCATTTCATGCGCCAGAAGCCAGTCGTAGTTCGTGGTTCCGTTAATGGCGCTCGCTATGTGGAAGACTGCGGACTGGTGCTCCATGTCACCTTTCGGCGTCTGTACGTAACTGAACTTGCAGTCCCACGGATACTGGCCGTAGAGAGACTCGAGCCTTGTCATCATCAGGTCAACGTTCTGAAAGCTTCCTTCGGCATCCTCAACATCCCAGGAGTAAACGTAGTAGTAAAGCCTTGGATCGTCGTCGTCGTGGAGAACCTCGTAGTCGGCCACGCTTATGGCCGCAAGGTAGGTGGACATTGGAAGAGGCTGCTCCCAATGATAGGTGAGAGTGCCATCCCCATTTTGGGTAATGCCTGTCGAATCCCCGTTTGCAACAGCATAAAGGGTGTCCGGCACGGTTACGCTGAAGCTGAAGCCGGCCTTGTCCGAGGGATGGTCAACGCACGGGAACATGCATTTTCCCATTGAGGGGTCTTCCTGATAGACTCCGACACCCATCTGGTAGGTGACGTACTGGTGAAACCAGAAACCGCCCCAGGACTCGTGAAATGGCGTTCCCGAGTATGTGATGACGAGTTCCACCACATCGGAGGGGCCCGCGGGAGGCGAAAGTGTTATGAGAAGGGAATCTCCGAGCTGCTCGAAGGCCATTGGAGACCCTTCCACCGTCACGTTGGATACCTCGAGCTGCTTCAGATCAAGATGAACCTGCTCCAGGGAGCCTTCGGTGGGCACCAGGGTGACCGTGGCGACGCCGGAAAGTATCTCGTTTTCACGGTCTATGTCCAAATCCAGATCGTACTGGAGAACATCGAAAGGTCTTGCCGTATACTCAATAGGGGTAAGCTGAAACGGAGGGGCAAGCGGTCTTGTCCAGGCCGCGTGGTCCGGCATGGGTGCAGCAGCAAGAAGCAGGCAGAGATACATTTACTGTTCCTCCCAATCAAGAAGAAGCCCGTCTATGAATTCACGAATGATGCTGAGTCTTGGGATCATGCTTTCCCGGATCGGCTCGACGCACGCCAGAAGCCTGAGAAGACGTACGGCCGTGTGGTAGTCAGGGCTGCCGGGCTGCACGTCGGAAAGAAGTGACTCGGCATAAGGTTTCAACGCGGCCAGTTCGTAGGGAAGGGACGAGTTGAACATGAGGTCGGCTTCCTCCTGATAGGGAAAGATGTATTTTCTCTCACCCCTGCGGACGCTGGACCATCCCTTTATGGTCTGGGCAGCCGTGTACCCCCTCGAAAAGCTGTCCCGCACTATCCTTCGCAGGAGCCGGCCGTCGGACGTGGACATTCTGGTAAGCCTGTCGATGTTCAGCGATGTGAGGGCAGAGATGTAGACCATGAACTTCGAGTCGTGATCAATGCCCGGCGTCATTCCAGGATTGAGCCCGTGGATCCCCTCGATGAGCAGTATATCGTTATCCTTCAGACGCATGGGCTCAACGTCATCCTCCCGGACACCGCTGTGGAAATCGAACCGGGGAAGGCGGATCTCAGCCCCCTCGAGAAGAAGCTTCAGGTGTTTTCCAAACAAGTCCGTTTCCAGGGCCTCGATGCATTCGAAGTTGTAAGATCCGTCGGGGTTCTGGGGGGTCTCGAGACGGTTCTTAAAGTAATTGTCAACACTTATCATCCTTGCCCGCAGCCCCTGGGAGCCCAGATAAGCGGCGAGCATCCTCGTGAAAGTGGTCTTTCCGCTCGATGAGGGACCGGCAACCATGACGACCCTTTTCGCCGGAAACTGGTCCGACACCTGGTTGACGATCTGGACCATCTTGCTGTTCTGGTAGAAGTGGCACATCATGACCAGTTCGCGGCCGCCGTCCTGACGGATCCTGCGGTTGAGAGCGTCCACGGTCTGGGTGCCCATCACCTTCAGATGCCTCTCCTCGAGGTCCAGCTCATGTCCCAGTTTCCTTCTGTCGTGCCAGGGCGAGATCGAGGGCCATGACCCTGAGCCGGGGAATCTGAGAAGGAAGCTTCCCCCCAGGGGCCGAAGCTCCCACAGGGAAAGCCATGAGGTGTCGGGAACGGTGGGACCCATGGCAAACGCCGAACAACCGTCAAGGATGTTCAGATGGTACTCGCCCGTCCCCTTGTGCCATCTGGCCAGCAGCCCCGGCTCGCCCTCAAGGGATAAAGCCTCGTCCGACGAGATTACACGGTATTCGAACGGAACAGCTCGGTCCACGATTTCACGAAGACACCGGTCGATTCTCTCAACCGCATCGGTCTGGCTGGACACTGCCCCGCCCTCGAGACGGCACCGGTAGCCCAGGGAAATGGCGTGCTCGACCCAGAGCCTGGCCCCGGGAAACGCCTCCCGACAGGCGAGTTCGAGGGCGAGGATCAGCCCTCTTCTGTAAACCTCACGGCCCTCGTCCGAATCGGATTCAATGCCTTCACCCCTGGAACCGGGTTCGAGGGGTTGGATCAGCCCCAGTGAGTCAACCCGGGCGATCGAGGGGAGTGTCTCCAGTTTCGAGTGCTTTGTCATCAGGGTATCCTTTCCCGGCAGGCATCATTCGAACCAATCATAAAGGCACCGGCACCCGTGAGGAAGGGAGAGCCCGGCTCAGACCGTCAAACCCGACCGAAGAGCATTTTTTTGTGACCGAACGATGACAACTGACACTGTATCAGTTCATGATAAGATAAGTTAACACTGCTATCGCCTGAAACATCAATGGTTTTCTGCAAAAAAGCGGGGGGCCTTTCTTCCCGGGCGGAGTCCCTTCATGGGCAAAACGGGCAATTGGGCCAGATTTGTCTCAAGTTTGATTTTATTGTGTATATAAAATATCATTAACGGAATCCCACAACTTTCGTACCCTTTGGTGGGGCGATGAACTGTACCGGGTAACATCAACTCACATATCTTGCCTTACGATGTACTGTTAATACTCATCCCACATGATCGGGCAGCTCATGCAGCCGTTGACCTGACCAACCTTTGTTCCCATTATCCATAATCAAGTTGGAGGTGATCGTATGAATCTGGTCATGGTGTTCTTTCTTTTCTTCTCCTCCTCCCCTCCCCTTCTGGATGTGGAGGACTCTCTGGATCGGGGGGCGACCGCCCTCTACTCGGTTTCCCTTCAGGAGGGAACCGAATACTGGATCATGCTCGAGGCGGGGGGCGAGGTTTCCGAAACCGACTTCGACGTGATCGTGGCCGGAAGGGAGATGAACCTCGAGCAGTTCATGAACCTTCCGTACAGGGAGGATTTCGAATACGCCCGCAGCCATTCCTGCGCAGCGGGGTGTGAACCGGGAGACGAAAGCTTCACCCTTTCCGCTCAATACACGGGGGTCTACTACATCGTGGTGCACGATGCGGGTCAGACCGGCGGCACATACCGGCTGAAGCTTCAGTAACCGGGGCATGTCCAGGGATTTCACAGTTCTCGAACTCAACAGGGCGGCGGGAGAAATGCTTTCGATGGCGTTCCCCGAGCCCGTGTGGGTCAGGGGTGTCGTTGCCCTGGCCAAAAAGGGCAGCCCTGTCGGCCATGTTTACTTTCAGATCACCGATCCTTGTCCCGAGGGAGGTCAGACCCCTGCAGCGGCCGATTGTGCCCTGTTTGCGGGCGAAAGGGTCAGGATAGGAAGGGAAGTCGGAAGGCTTGGTCTGCTGTTCTCCCTGGAAGACGGCATGGAAGCCAGGTTCCAGGTCAGTCCGAGCATCTACGAGCGGAACGGCAGGTTTTCCTACATCGTCCGGGGCTTCGATCCGGAGTACACCGGCTCAGCTTCAGCAATGCATCTGAAGAGGCTGGTCGAAAAACTGGAGAGGGAAGGGATACTGGGCGAGAACGGAACACTCCCCTTTCCGCGGGTACCCCTGAAGGTGGGGCTGGTTACCGCCGAGAACTCAGCCGCTTCGGAAGACTTCCTTCAAACTCTCAGGGAAAGCAGGTACCCATTCGAGGTATTCTCATCGTGGGCCCCCATGCAGGGCGTGGATACTGCGGCAGGGGTCACTGCCGCCCTGGTGAGGCTTCTCACCGTACCTGATCTGGACGTGGCCGTGATCACAAGAGGTGGCGGCAGCATAACGGACCTGGCATGGTTCAACGACGAAAGCATAGCCCGAACCATTGCGCAGCTTCCCTTCCCGGTCATATCCGGAATAGGCCACGAAACCGACATGACACTGCCCGATTTCGCTTCCCACACCCGGGCAAAAACCCCCACGCACGCCGCCATGCTTCTTGTGAACAGCGTCGCCGGATTCGTGGACGCCCTCGAGGACTTTGCCCTCAGGCTCGGCAGGTCGGCGTCGCCCAGGCTCACCATGGAAAGGCTGAAGCTTTCGCAACTGACTTCAACACTGGCGAAAAAGGCGGAAAGACCTTCGATCCACTTCATCGGGATCATTTCCAGAGCGACCGCGATGATACAGGGAAGGGTTCTGCCAAGGGTATCGGGTCATCGCAGAGCCCTCGACCAGATACAATCAAGGATTTCCGGTCTGATCTCGGCGGGATTGTCCGCAAGGCTCTCATCACTTGACCGGATGGAAGCCACCCTGTCCAGACGGGATCCGGCGAAAATGCTGGCGCTGGGCTGGTCGCTGGCCCTTGATACCGCGGGAAAGCCCATTTCTTCGGTATCTTCGGTCAGCCCCCATGACACCGTCTACCTGAAGCTTTCCGACGGGAAACTGACGACACGAGTTGAAAAGGTGGAAAAGACTTGAAAGCCAAGAACCTGTCTTACGCCGAAATGATGGACGAACTCACAAGGCTTGTGGACGAGGTGGGCCGTGACGACTGCCCGGTTGACGGCCTTGAAACCCGGGTCGCCCGGGCTGCCGAACTCATAGGGCTTCTCAGGGAAAGGTTGAAAGCAACCGAAACTGCGGTGAAGAGCGTTCTGTCCGGCCTGGATTCAGCGGAGTAAAGCCTTCACGCAGCGAACGACATGATCGGTTTCAGGCCTGGTGAGCGAGACAGACCATGGCGACAGCGGCCCGAACCTGCGGGCATCGTCCCTGGTGAACAGCGCGACAACAGGCACCCCCATCGCCGAAGCGACGTGCATCGGCCCGCTGTCGGGGCACACGAACACGCCCAGTCCCGACACCTTCTGTGAAAACTCCCTGACGCTCATGGGCGGCATCTTGATGCCTCCCGATCGCGCCAGTGCATCAGCGATAAGCTCCTCCTGCGAATTCCCCCAGAAAACCTCGACCGGAGCCAGTTCGGTAAAGCGCTCGACCAGTTCCTGGAAGAACTCGGGCGGGAAGACCTTGTCCCCCTTGGCCCCGGGATGGATGCCTATCAGCCTGCTTCTGGGTTCCCGGGGAAGCGCCAGCCTGGGAGGCCTCCATCTCGGCCAGCCCGGCCAGACCGCCCCCACGGCATGAAGAGCCCGGCTCTCGTGCTGATCGGTCCCAGGCATGGACGAGGGTGAGCATGTGTACCAGCCCGGTTCGGCTCCCAGTGGCGATCCAACGCGGTGGGGACAACCCGCAAGGGCCGTGATAACGGCGGAAGAGAGTGAAAAGCCGTGTGGATGCGAGGCGTCGATGACAACGTCGAACTTCTGTTTTTTAAGACGGCCCACCAGTCCCAGAAGCATCCAGGGCCTTTTCGCCATTGTTTTCTTGGCCACCGGGATCAGTTTCCAGCCCTGGCCCTCCAGGATGGGATGAAAGACATTGCTGACAAGAACGCTCACGACCGCCCTGGGAAACTTCTCGCGCAGGGCGTTAAGAAGCGATGTGAGCATCACCAGGTTTCCGAGGCGGTTGTCCACCCTGACCACCAGGATCCTCTCGGGGCTGGAGGGGGGGCTGCCCGGTCCGCCGGACAGCAGCAGCCGCTTCAGGGGTGTCTGGAGCACTCGACGGCCCCAGCGCTCGAAACCCTTCAGGTTCAAGCTTTCTCCCCGTAATGCGTCCAGCCGTCCGCCCTTGTTATCCTTACATCCATGAAGCTTCCGGCACACGCTCCGCCTTCGGGAACGACAACCACCCTGTTCCCGGGAGTCCTGCCAACGAGCTGGCCTTCACGGGTTCCAGGACCCGTGACAAGCACAGGAAGACACCGCCCAACGAGAAGGGATGACTTCTCACGTGTGACCGCGTTCTGAAGCTCCTGCAGCCTGTGAAGCCTCGCAAGTCTCTCGGGAACGGGAACGGCGCCGGGCATTTCAGCCGCCCTGGTGCCCTTTCTTTCGCTGTAGCGGAAGAGGAAACCGTAGTCGAAGCGAACCTCGGCGAGAAGGGAGAGGCTGTCCTGGAAATCGGCTTCGGATTCTCCGGGAAAACCGGCGATCATGTCGGTGGAGAGAACGATCCCGGGCATTCTGCTGCGGAGCATGCCGATCTTATCAAGGTAACCGGACCTTGTATACGCCCTGTTCATGCCCTTCAGAACGGCATCACTGCCGGATTGCGCAGGCAGGTGAATGGCCCTGCAGATATTCGAATGATCAGCCATGACATCGGCCAGGTCTTCGCCAAGGTCCCTGGGATGGCTGGTTACGAACCTCACCCAGGCGGGCGCCGCGGCCCTGGCCACCTCATCGAGAAGGCCCGGGAACGAAACCTGTCCGCTTCTGTACGAGTTCACATTCTGACCCAGGAGCGTTATCTCCCTGTAGCCCGCCCCCACGAGACCCCTGACTTCAGCGAGGATGGCTTCAGGCGTTCTGCTTCGCTCCCTGCCCCGCACAAATGGAACGATGCAGTAGCTGCAGAAATTGTCGCATCCCCTTGTTATCGTCACGAAGGCCCTTGGAAATGTGTTTCGAACCGACGGCAGGGCTTCGTAGTCGTCCGTGCCCTGTTCAACCAGGGCAGCCCTCGACCCGGAAGAGATCAATTCGGGAAGGCGATGGTAGGCGTCGGGCCCAACCACCAGGTCGATCTGCGGAAACCGCTTCAGAAGGCTTCCGCCGTGTTCCTGAGCTACACACCCGCATATGACCAGAAGAGGCTTTCTGCCCCGCGAACCCCCGGCGAGCTGGGTGGCCCTGCCGAGAGCCCTGACTTCAGCGCGCTCACGGACGGCGCAGGTGACCACAATGATCACGTCGGCGTTTTCCGGGCTTTTTGCTCTTTCATGACCGGAGGCGAGAAGGATGCCTTCCAGATGCTGGGAATCCCTTACGTTCATCTGGCAGCCGTAGACTTCCATGTGGAAGGAAGGCATCAGGGCATCATCCCGGTATGGTCAGTTCCATCACCAATCCGGCAAAGATCGGGATGCGAAGGTTGTCGTCGAGCGGAAGATCGACAAGTTCGGCCAGGGCGGCCGTGATGCTGCCCGCGAGAAGACCGCCGGGCGTAAGAACCCATCCGAGATCGCCGGAGAGGGACAGAAGCAGCCAGGAAGCCCCCAGACAGGCCACAAGGGCCGACAGTGTGCCTTCAAGGGTCCTTCCGCCGAAGAGGGGGGTTACGCCGAAATGCCTTCCCACGAGGGCGGCGGAGCTGTCTCCAAGGCTCAGGAAAACAAGGGATGCCACGGCGATCTCGGTTCTGAAGACCATGATGGTGAGCGCAGCGCTGGCAAGCACCACTGTGGATGCCGTCATTCCCCCCTCCTGCTCCTTGGGGCGGAGCATCCTTCCGAAAATGGCCAGAAAGAACTTCCTGAAAACTTCGTTCCTTGCCCGGAGCAGGTCGAGGAGAAGAAGGAAAAGCGCCGCCGCACAGAGAAAAAGTACCATGTCGGTGCGCTGGACGAACACCGCGGCCACGGGAATGACCACTGACGCCGCATGAACGGCTTTTCTGAGTATCTCTTCGAAGAGGGGCATTTCTTTCAGAAACCGATACCGACGCTGAACCTGTGAGTGTTCTCCAGCTCGTCGTGACCCAGCCAGGCGTAGTCGAGGGAAACCGGCCTTCCGAACAGGCCGATCTTCAGACCGATGCCCGCAGTCATGTTGCCTTCGCTCGACCCCAACCTGAGCCCTACCGTGTCGCGTATCAGCAATTCGAGACCAGCCCTGGTGTCAAGGCTTACTTCGCCCCTGCTGTACTGGGCCGAGTACTTGCGGCCCTCGAACCTGAAATCGCCGTCGAGGCCGACCGTGAGAACCGAGGAAAACTTGGTGAGAGGTATGGAAAAGGCTGTGCCGACCTTGGCGGTGGGGTTCACGACCTCGGTGTGCCCGTTATTCCAGAAGAGGTGGGTTCCCGTGATATCCTGCAGGTTAAGGCCCACCGAAAACGCCGTTGTGGGCTTCCAGAGAAGGGCGGCGTCGAGGCCGAGCCCCCATGCGCTGTAGTCCATCAGATCACGGTAGGCCATTTTCACGTTGGCCCCGATGGAGAAGTCTTCGGTGAGGGGTCTTGCCCAGGAAAGGTACAGGGCGTTGTCGGATGCGCTCTGCCAGGTGATGCGGCCCTCGTCGTAGATTATCTCTTCACCCGGATCCCACTGGTTGTTGCCCTCGGTTCCACCGGGATTGGTGTCGGGGTGGTAGTCGTCGTTGCCGGAGTCTCCCGGCACGCCCTGGCCGTCCTGGCCGAAGACGCCGTCGGCGCCGGTGTCGTACCACTGCAAATTGTTTGTGTTGGCAATGCTGCCAAGATCGGTCCTGAAAAAAGATGCCCCGAGTGCGTCGGTTCCGAGCTTTCTGGTGTAGGCGAGGTAATCGTAGGCGATAAGCCCGCCGAACCTCTCGGAATGCATGAAGGATGCGGTCTGGCCGGTGGTGGCCGTGAGGCCGGCGGGATTCCAGTATCCGGCCGTGCCGTCATCGCTGATGGCGGCGAATGCTCCGCCCATTCCCAGGGCGCGGGCGCCGGCGCCAACGTACATGAACTCACCGGCATACTTTGCGGCGAACGCGGTGCCGAAGGTCAGCATAACAGAAATGGCCACCAGAGGTGTTTTCACAGCTTGCTCCCGTCGACCAGGTCACTGATGAGTTTTCTGTCCTCGAGGCTGATCCGGGTGTAAAAGAGCCCCACACCCCAGGATCCGTCGGGCTGTTCTTCCTCGCGAATGACCACTGCCCTTGCTTCGATCTCGATCTGTGAGAGCTTCATCAGAACATCGACCCTTGTAAGATCACCAAGGGGAGTGGAACAAATGCAGTAAAGACCCGAGGCGCTGACATTGAGAGCGGTGACGGGAAGCGAGGGCATCCCCGGAGTACTCAGAAAAACCGAGACCTCTCCGGCACTGCGTTTTTCAGCTCGCCTCTCGGATTGAATCAGCGCGTCCTCGTTCATATAAGTTCCTACCTCGGTGCATGGTGAATGGTTCCCCGGCTGCTCCCGCAACGCACTATCAGAAATATAAGACATGTGCACAAATGAAGCGAAGCGTGTAAAAACCCCGGGTATATCATGCGAATACATACGCTCCCGGGCCTCATTGCGGAAAGATACCCATTCCCGTATGTTCCGCAAGGTCAATCTTGACAGTGGGGGGGGTTTGTCAAAGTATACCGCTGTATGCCGGAGTCCGGCTTCTCAACACCAACGAAAGAGGAGAACATGAACGAGTTCAATATCAGCCCCAGGGAGATCGAAGAGGGCAAGACCATGGGCGGCGTGGCCTACATAACCTGGATCGGCCTGCTCATCGCTTTCATCACCGGGAAAGAAAACCGTTACGTCATGTACCACGTGCAGCAGGCTCTCATCGTTCTTCTTTTCGCCCTGCTCACGCCCATTCCGGTGCTCGGCTGGATAGTCGGCCTCGGTTGCCTTGTTCTCGCCATCATCGGCCTTCTCAACGGTTTCGGCGGAAAAGTCAAGCCGGTTCCCATTATCGGCACCATCGGCTACAAGTTCAACCTCGTGAAACCTGCCACCTCCACCACCACCCAGAGCGCCGGCACACCCGACATCGAGTAGTTTTTCCTTTAGAACTCCATGGGGGCGGTTTCGGCCGCCCCCTTTCTCATGGCATGCGCCCGATCGTGAGTTCGTAAAGACCCACCACGGCATCCCTCGAGAGTGTCCCGGCGAGTTCAGCCCTCTCCTCCCGGCCCCTGCAGAGGATCTGAGCGGTTCCATCACCCTGTGATCCAACCCCTTTGGCGCCCCAGGCGAGTTCCCGAAGCGCCGGATGCCCAAGCACCGCGTGCAGTCCGGGTGATGAGAGCTCACTTGGGCAGCGCGGAGCCACAAGTTCGTCGAAAACCTCCTGCGCCCGGTTCATGAGCGCGCCGAGGGTCAGGGCATCCCCGGTGAGAACAGCCTTGCAGGCCTCTTCAAGGATCACTCCGTTCACGGGACCCAGCGCGTCCCTCAGCCCCCTGTCACCGCTCACAAAGGCTTCGTTCAGGTCCTTCAGTATCCTTCGGGTGTCTTTTCTGCCCTTCAGGTCGACGATCAGGTAGAAAAACTCCCCGCCGGGGTTCAGCCCTTCGAAATCAAAGCCATCACCGTCGAAAGTGAGGAGCACTGGACGCCCCTTTCCCAGTGCGCAGGCCTGGTCCATCCTGCCGCACTCACTTCCTGTCATCAGTTCGCCCCTGCAGGCAAGGTCCATCTCCTCTTTCACCGACAACCCAAGGTCGTATGCGAGGTTGTACGCCCGGGCGGTCAGCACGCACACGGCAGCGGATGAGGAAAGGCCCTTCCCGAGCGGCAGGGTGCGGCGGAAAACATCAAGCCGAAGGCCGCCGACGCGGTGTTCCCGTACCATCAGGGCAGCGGTTCCCGCGGCGTAGGAATCGAACGAGCGGCTCCCGGCAATGCCCTTTAGAACCGAAAACTCTGCCCGATACGCATTGGGCGGACGCTCCAGACCAGTGGGAGAAAGCTGTTTCAGCTCGAAAAAACCCTCGATCGCTTCCGCCCTGGCGAAAAGGCCCTGATCGGTGCCTGCTATCAGGCACCTCCCGGGTTCGATGGAAGGGTCGGTCAGCCTGTGCCTGCCCGCCCAGTCCGAGTGCTCACCGAAAAGGCAGAGCCTTCCGGGAACGAACAGGTCAAAGCTGCCGTTGTTCACTGTTCCAGCGGTTCACGAAAGTGGTTTCCCCTTTTCGTCCCATCCGCGGAGAGCGTACAGTTCCGAAAGCTGGGCGCGGAAAGCGTGCGGATCGAGGCTCAACGGGTGACCGATGAAGGGGTTCACGAGATTCTCGGGCCTTTGAAAGTACGGTATCACGGATTCGTCATCGGCCCTGCACCTGCCGAAGTTCCGCATCAGAAGCGTTCGCTCGAGGCTCAGCACCCTGGCGCTGGCCGCGTCCAACTCCGCGTCGGTCCACCCGATGCCGGTCAGGGCGTTGAACATGTGCCTCTCGAAGGTGGGGCCCTCCATGTCACCCGCCCTGGCGAAATTGTCTTCGGTCCTGTTCGAGTAGATCCTGGGGAACACCTGGTCCCCCACGGTGAGGGAGTCCTTCATCACCGAGCGGTTGCCGTGCCAGGCGGCCGCGACGGCCTTTGCCTCGTAGCCGCTCCGGGGGTCTGCGGCATCGGTGGTGCCGTACACCCTTGCGGACACCTCCATTATCCTCTCCCACGAAAGGCCGTGCACCGGCGAGCAGATCCGGCTCCACCCCATGATGTTCTGGGCGTAGCCGTGGGCGCTGGAAATGGGGTCGCGGGTGTCGATGGCCCACTGCAGGGCGCTGACTATCCAGTACGGGTAAAAAACGTAGTTGATGTGGTCGCCGCGGCCGTCCCAGTGGCCGGCGTACCCCCATGCGGGGAACAACCTGTCCAGGCTCTCTCCGCCGATACCGAGCTCGTGGCTGGCTCTCACGGTTCCCTCGGCCAGGGCGCTCCGAACCCGCCCCTCCCTGCGTGAGATCCCCATGAGGAGGTGCTGCCAGAACACCGGGTCATCCACGTCAGTCGGCACGCCGTCGACTTCCTTCAGAGTGCCGTCGTCCTTCATGCTTCGAAGCCAGGGCACCATGCCTATCAGTATCTCCCAGTGGTTCAGCCCCTGGTCGTTGGCGATCTGACCAACCTCGAAGCCCGCCTCGAAGCCCAGCTTCCAGTCGTAGTAGCTGTTCGGTATCCCCGGGAACAGCCCCGCGACGCAATCCATCTGGCCCGAAAGCTTCCTGCCCGGGCTGAGCACCGCGGGAACGCTTGTGTAGAACCGGGCGTCGTAGCACCTCACAGCGCAACCCTGGGTGCACGCCTGGAACTTCTGGCCGAACATCCGCACCCTGTGGGGATCGAGCTTCGGTTCGTGGGGCCAGCCGTGCGAACCGTGGGCTTCGGCCCTGACCAGGTCGCAGACATGCCCGAACCTCTCCGGGTCGAACACCGGAAGGGGCATGGTGCCCCTGACCGCGATCGCCTTCAGGTTCTTCGAGCCCATCACAGCGCCGAACCCGCCCTGCCCCGATGCGCTTTCGGTCTCGGTTGCCATGATGGCTATCCTGCACAGGTTCTCCCCCGCGGGGCCGATGGCCAGAACCCGCCACCCGGGGCTGTCCATTAGGCGTTTCTGGGTCTCGTAGATCCCGAGCCCCCAGAGCCCCGACGCATCTTCGATGGTGCACCTGCCCTGATCGATCCTTATCGAGACGGGGCGGGGGGCTCTGCCGGTTATCACCATCCCGTCGAAACCCGAATGCTTCAGAGCGGGACCCCAGTGCCCCCCGAAAGACGACCGGGTGTACCATTCGTGCGGGTAGCCCTGGGCGGAGAGCCCGCAGACCGTGGTCCTCCCCGAGAATGGAGCCGATGTGCCCGTGAGCGGGCCGGTGAAGATCATCAGGGGATTCTCCGGGCTGAATGCGCCGGTGCCGGGTCGAATGATGTCAAAGGCGATCCTTGCCGCCATGGCCCGTCCGCCGTACCAGTCCGGAAGAAGGTCTGAGGTGTCCTGCATCTCCACGGTGTTCCTGGTCAGGTCGATCAGCAGTATGCGTCCGGCGTAGCCACCGAAACCTGTCATCCCTCCCCCCTCCCGAGCTGAGCGTCCTGTTCCGAGTCGGGCATCCCCCTGAAGGCAAACCCGGGATCGTCGGACGAAAGGAAGCGTATCACGCCGAATCGGCATGCCGCAACGCACCGCGGCGTTCCGGAGCACAGGTCGCACTTCACCGGAAGGTCGAGGTCATCGCGCCAGAAAACTGCGCTGAACGGGCACGCAGAAACACACGCGCCGCAGCGTACGCACAGCCCATCGTCAATCACCATTGCGCCCGTGACGGGGTTCCTGGAAATGGCGCCCGACGCGCACGCGGCTGCGCAGGAGGGGTTGTCGCACTGCCTGCAGTACAAATGACCGTGCTCGCCCCCGAAAGGATCGAGCAGGACCGATATGGCCGAAGCGCCGGGGACATGGTCGCCCGCCCTTCCCTGGGCGCACACGACGACGCAGTTCATACACCCCGTGCAGGGCACGGGGTTAACGCAAAGCCGCAGTTTTCCCATCAACCTCCGAATTCTGTGAGCATGATAAGCCACCTGCGGAAAGGGGTCAACCAAATGCGTGGAGCGGTCAGTCCGGGTATATTCCGCAAATGGGAAAGAGAGTAACGGTACTCCGCAAACAGGAAATCGCCGCGATAGTGGGCGCAGGGCTTGCCGACCCTTTCCAGTTCCTTGGAATGCACCCCACCGCGGACGGATTCATAGAGATCCGGGCATTCTGCCCGGGCGCTTCGTCCATGATAATGGTGCCGGACGAAGGCTCGCCCCAACCCATGACCCGGATCCACGACGACGGGCTTTTCGTGTTCCGCTCTCAGAAGCGGGCTGACCCCTTTGCCTACAGGCTCACCATAACCCGGGAAAATGTCTCCTGGACCACGCGCGACCCCTACTGCTACCTTCCCCAACTGGGCGAGATCGACCTGCACCTGTTCAGCGAGGGCCGCCACCTCAACCTTCACAGGGTCATGGGCGCCAGGGTTCGAACCATCGGCGACACACCAGGCGTCCTGTTCGCAGTCTGGGCGCCGAATGCCAGGGCAGTGAGCGTTGCGGGCAGCTTCAACGACTGGGACCGAAGGCGCCACCCCATGCGCAGCAGGGGTGTCAGCGGCGTATGGGAGCTCTTCGTGCCGGGCGTGACCACGGGTGACCTCTACAAGTTCAGCATGCTCGACACAAACGGTCTCGAGCTTGTAAAGGCCGATCCGTACGCGCAGAGAAGCGAAATGAGGCCCGGAACCGCCTCGATCGTGGCCGACCCCGGCTCGTACGAGTGGGGTGACGGCAAATGGATGGATAAAAGGGGAAGGGAGAACCCCTTTACCGCAAGGGTTTCAATCTACGAAGCGCACGCCATGTCGTGGGCGGCGGGTGAAGAAAGGTACCCCGGCTGGGAAAAACTGGGGGACTGGCTTATCCCCTACCTTTGCCAGATGGGGTTCACGCACGTTGAACTCATGCCCGTGATGGAGCACCCCTACGACGGTTCATGGGGCTACCAGGTCACGGGCTTCTTCGCCCCCACCAGCAGGATGGGCAGCCCCGAAGAGTTCTGCAGGTTCGTCGACCGGTGCCATCAGAAGGGCATTGGCGTGATACTGGACTGGACGCCGGCCCATTTCCCGATGGATGACTGGGCTCTGGCCCGCTTCGACGGCACATACCTCTACGAACACGAAGACCCCCGCCTGGGCCTCCACCCGGACTGGGGAACCCTTATCTTCAACTACGGAAGGCGCGAGGTCAGTAACTTTCTGCTCGCCAGCGCGATCCACTGGCTCGACACCTTCCACATCGACGGCCTCAGGGTGGACGCCGTGGCGTCCATGCTCTACCTCGATTACTCCCGGAAGGATGGCCAGTGGCTCCCCAACCGCTACGGCGGACGGGAAAATATCGAAGCCGCCTCACTCCTGAGGGAGATCTGCCACGAGACGGGCTGCCGTTTCCCCGGCGCACTGATGATAGCCGAGGAGAGCACCGCGTGGCCGGGCGTTACCCGCCCGCCTGAAGCGGGGGGGCTGGGCTTCCACTTCAAATGGAACATGGGCTGGATGAACGACACCCTCGAATACTTCAGCCGCGATCCACTCTTCCGGAAAGGCCACTCAGGGGGCATCACTTTCAGCGCCGTGTACGCGTGGAGCGAGAACTTCATACTTCCCCTCTCACACGACGAGGTGGTACACGGCAAGGGCTCGCTGTACGGCAAGATGCCGGGGGACGACTTCCAAAAGAGGGCAAACCTCAGGCTTCTGTTCTCGTACCAGTGGCTTTTTCCAGGCAAGCAGCTTCTCTTCATGGGGGGCGAGAGGGTTCAGCAGCACGAGTGGAACCCGGACGAGCCCCTTCCAACGGGAGACATAAGGATGGAAAGGTTCGTGGCTGCCCTGAACACCCTCCAGATGGATTACCCGCAGCTTCACCTCGAAGACTGCCAGTATTCGGGCTTCAGATGGGTGGACTTTTCCGACGAGGCTTCCTCGGTCATCTCCTTCCTCCGCCAGGCCAGCGGGCACTCCCCCCTTCTCTGCGTGTTCAACATGACCCCGGTTCCCAGGGCTCCGTACCGAATAGGCTCGCCAACCCCCGGCAACTGGGCAGTGATCCACAACAGCGATGCCGGGCTGTTTGGGGGCGCGGGAGTCCCCATCCCCGACTCGTTCGAGGCTAAACCCTTTCCAGCGCACGGGTTCGGGTGGAGCCTGGAGCTGAGCCTCCCGCCTCTCTCAAGTCTGGTGCTCGTGCCCAGGGGCTGAACAACCGCACTTTTCTTATACTTCATCGAAGGGGCAGGAGGGTTCAATGAAATCCCACACCGCATACCTCTGGTTCCGGACCGACCGGAGGATGGAGTTTCTGAACATAACGGGCCAGGTGGAAGAAGAACTTTCAAAAAGCGGTATACGGGAAGGGCTGTGTCTGGTGAACCCCATGCACATCACGGCCAGTATCTTTATAAACGACGATGAGCAGGGACTGCTCAACGACTACGAGAATTGGCTGGAAAGGCTTGCACCACATGAACCCGGCCTTTACAGGCACAACCTGACCGGCGAGGACAACGCCGATGCCCATCACAAGAGACAGGTGATGGGAAGGGAAGTCGTGGTGGCTGTGACAGCTGGAAAGCTTGACCTTGGAACCTGGGAGAGGATCTTCTACGGAGAGTTCGACGGGCGCCGGCGCAAAAGAGTGCTGGTAAAGATCATAGGAGAATAGGAGCAGATCATGCGCAAACTGGTCATCGGGATTGCAGTTGGGCTTCTGGCAGTGGCGGGGTGCACAAGCCAGGGCTATCCGCCCTACCCCCCCACCATCAGTGTCAACGGGATCGGCACCGCTTACGCAGAACCTGAGGTGGCCATCATCAGTTTCGGGTTCAACGTGACCGAGAACGATCCCGAGACCGCGGTCGTAACCGCTGCGGAGCTTGCGGGAACCGCCATCGAGGCCGCTGTTGAAGCCGGGATTCCGAGGGAAAGCATAACCACCACGGGTTACTCCCTCTGGATCGAGGAAGAGTACGACTACGTGACCTACGAGTACACCGGCAACACCCTTTACCACCTTGATCACAGCATGCAGGTTAAAACCGCCGACACCGAACATGTGGGTGCGCTTCTGGGGGCCCTTGTGGGAGGGGGCGCCAACACGATCTACTCGGTCCAGTTCACGGTCGAAGACAGGTCCGCGCTCTACGCCAAAGCCCGGGAGATTGCCCTGAATGACGCAGCCCAGTGCGCCGGCCAGCTGGCCTCCACGCTCAACGTGAGGATCAGCGGCGTCCAGAGCGTGAGCGAATGGGTGGACAACTACGCCTACGGATCCATGGGGTATCGCGAGGACGGCATGCTGGCTCCTCCCGTTGACGGCGGCAGCCAGTCCATCACACTTAACGTGAACGTCGCTTACACAATAGAGCAGTGATGCCTCTCCTCCCGCCCCCGTCGCTCATGGCGGGGGCGGATTCCCTTCAGACGCTCCTCCATGCAGCATGCCCCGAACAGAGAGGGCTTTTCTTCGCACAGATCGGCCTCGAAGCCTCTCCCGACGAGGTCTTTCTCTGGGAGAGGGCCGACTTCGTTGAGGTCATAGTCGTTTTCGGGGAGGGAACTTCACCGGACCTTACCGAAGACAGCACGAAGGTCTTCCTGAACGGCCTGCCGCTGCATCTTCTGGCTCCGAAGGAGGTAAGCGTTCCCCAATCATCTCCGGAACTGTTGTTTCCTCACAAAGAAAGTGCTTCGTGAAGACGATCCTTGCAGCAACAACGGCACTGACGCTCCTGGCCGCCTGCGGCAGCCCGCAGCCCCCGGTGGTCCGGAACGCTCCGTCCCAGGGCCCGGACACCCTCAGGGCCTTCGACAGCATAGGCGTCCTCAGCGGCGACAGCTGCTACGTGTTCGGGCACATCATGGACGCCGCGCCCCTTCCGGGCGGCGGCCTTGCGTTGCTTGACCGGATCACCTGCAGGGTTTCGCTGTTCAACTGTAACGGAGAGTTCCTTCGAAGCTTCGGGCGCATGGGAGAGGCACCGGGCGAGTTCCAGCTCCCGATCAAATTCGCCGTCCTTCCCTCCGGGAACGTTGTGGTCGGCGAGCTGCTGAACGGCAAGGTCACCCTGCTCGACCCCGACGGCAACTGCATTTCGTACTGGAGTCACGAGGGGCTGGGCGGGATCCCGCTTCTTATGCTCCCCTTCGACGAGGGCTCATTCCTCAGCTACAACTTCGCCCTGGTGATGAACATGATGACATTGCAGCTCCGGTTCAGCCTCAGGCGCTACGACGCGTTCACGGGGGAGGTCCTTTTGGAATACATGTCCTGGGAGGGCGCGGGCCGGCCGGAGACCGACTTCGTTCCGGCCTACATCTCCGCCGCGGCGAACACTGAAACGGGCCTTGTCTACATGTCCCGCTGCGACGCCGAGGTTTGGCGCATCATGGTTTTCGATGCCGCCGGCGCGCCGGTCGACACACTCGAGCCCTTCCCTGACCGGGAGAGGCTTCCCGTAGACATGGAATCGGGCTTCGTTCCCGGCACATGGATGGTCTCGTACGCATACCAGGATGAAACAGGTTCGTCGGGCATGCAGAGCACCAACATACCGGAACTCCACCCCTTCATCAGTGACCTGGGTGTGGATGCCAGTGGGAACATCTGGGCCAGACGGGGCGGTGTGGAACAGGACATGTGGGATGTGCTCTCACCTGACGGGGTCTGGCTGCGCGAGGTTGTGATCGAGGCCTTCCCGCCCGAATCCATGCCAAGGGTGGTCATGGGGCCCGGAGGGTTCATTGCCTTCGAGCTGAACCCTGAGGACGTGTGCCGTGTTCTTTTACTGCGGGGTCAGAACGACCTGTAAACGCCCGTTCACCTTGAAAGGGGTCCCGGACGGGCCGTACTTCATGGCATGGAAACCCTTGTCCTTTTCGTTCTGGTCAGCTCCCCAACCATATCCGAGGTGTGCGCGAACCCTCTGAACGAAACGTCATGCGAGTTCGTCGAGCTTTTCAACCCCGGGCCGGAAGCTCTTTCCATACTGGGGTTCACGATCACCGACGGCGACGCACTGGATCAGGTACTGCCCTGGAACGAACAGACCCACGGCACCTTCCCCCATTCGGGCGTGGTGATCGGGACCGACTCCATCCCCCCGGGGGGCTGGGCCGTCATTCTCGAGATGGGCTACCTGCTCGATCCCTGCTACGAATTCGCTCCGGGAACGGTAATACTCACCACGGGAGACAACGCCATCTGCAACGGGCTCGCGGCTTCCTCCGACCCCCTCACCCTCTTCGGGCCGGGGGGGACCACCATCGCCGACGTGCACTCCACTTATGGAACACCTGTGGAGACCGATGTATGGCAGGACAGGGACGACGACGGCCTCGACGGTATCCCCTTCGATCCCGGCAACGGCTTTTCCACGCACCGCTTCCCCCCAGACTCTCCCGACGCGGAAGGGAACTGGCTGGGCGACGTGCCTTCGCCGGGGGGTCCTCCCGACGCGCCTCCCGACACCTTTTCGGTATTCATCCAGGACGTGTGGTTCACACCGGCTGACCCGCAACCAGGCGCCGTCTGCCAGCTCCACGCTGCGGTATACTGCTTTGGAACGGTCTCCCCCGATCAGGGTTTCATCACGGTGTTCCTCGATTCCGACGGCGATTCACTGGCGGGAGCGGGTGAACCGTCCGAGGTGTGGCCCGCTTCCATCCTGAGCCCCGGATGCACAGACACCCTCTCGATCACATTCACGGCTCCCGAAAGCGGCTGGTACCTTGCGAGCGCAAGTGCGTGCGATTCCTACCGGGGTGTTCCCATGCCCTCGGGAGGCGGGATCCCGCCGGTGCTCACCGAAGTCATGGCCAACCCGCAGGACCAGAGCACACAGGAGTACATCGAGGTGTACTACCCCGGCCCCGGGGTGTTCATGCTCGACGGCTGCCGGTTCACCGACGGCGACGCGTTGGACTTGGTGATCCCATGGTCGGGAACGGCCCTGCTCCCATCGAATTCGTGCGGGATCATTCTTGACCCCGACTATGCGGGCGGGCTGCCGGTCCCCGCGGAAGCCAGGATATTCACCGTCGGGAACTCAACACTGGGCAACGGACTGACCCCTTCCGACCCCATCGTCCTGTACGACCGCAACGGAACCATGATCGAAAACGTCCTCTCCACCGCGGGAACCCCCTTCCTTTCCGACGACCCCCTTCAGTGCGATGACGACGGTCTCGATTCGATACCCTTCGACCCCGGCCAGGGCAACAGCATGGAGAGGGTAAACCCCCCGGGCCCCGACGCTGAATACAACTGGACGGCATCGGAACCGGGAGGGTCACCGGGCTGGCTTCGCGACTACGGCTCAGGGCCGGACATCTGCGCCGACACCATCATCGTTCCCACCCAGGTTACGCCCGGTGTTCCCTTCCTGCTCGATGCCGTGTTCTCATCGGTGGGGTTCTCCGCCGCGCACGACATTTCCTTCACGGTGTTCAACGATCTCGACGCGGATTCGGTGCCCGATCCCGGCGAGGTCGTATGCCAGGACTGGGCGGAGTGCCTCGAACCCGGCGAGTCCAGAAGTGTTGCGGGCACTGCCGTCCTGCCCGGTAACGGTTTCTTCCTGCTGCGGGCCGTGGCCCAGTGCCCCGGCGACACCGTTCTTTCCAACAACTGCGCAAACCTCTGTGTGAGGTGCGGCGAAGGCGCTTACCCGGTCATCACCGAAGTTCTCTGCAATCCCACCGACCAGTCCCGTGACGAGTTCGTCGAAGTCTTCTACCCCGGACCGGGAGTTTTCGACCCCTCGGTGCTCTCCATCTCCGACGGCGACGCGACAGACGCCCTTCACGGCGGCTTCGTGCCGGCCCTCGCGTACGCTGTCATCCTCGACCCCGACTACTTCTCAGGTTCCATGCCCTACGACATTCCACCGGGCACGCCGCTCATCTTCCCCGGCAACGGCACCATCGGCGACGGCCTCAGCGGAAACGATCCCGTATCGCTGCATTGCGGGGACATTGTGATTTCCACGTACGGCACCCCCGACATCCCGGATGACGGGGTCCCCTACAACCCAGGCACCGACATGAGCGTTGAACTTGTCACCCCTTACCTTCCCGACCTTCCCGGCAACTGGTTCACCAACCCCCTGGGGCCTTCCCCGGGCGCGCGCCCGCTGGGTCTTTCAGAGGGGGTGGATTACGGTATCAGACGTTTCTGTCTGACCCCACCCGCCGGGGAAGCGGGTTCAGAGACCACGATGAGGGCAGTTGTGGAGGCTCTGGGCACCCAGGGCTGCGGCTTCCAGGTGGTCTTCACGGCCGAGGGCGAGCAGGTGGGCTCCGCCTCCCCAACCCCCCCCGCCCTGGGGGACTCGGTACTTGTTGAAGCGGTCTGGGTCACCACTGCCCCGCAGGCAACACTCGAAGCCCTTATCCTGTGCGAGTCCGACGTGAACGCCGGGAACAACAGCAGGACAGCCCTGTGGAATCCGTCTCCCGGGCTTGTGATAAACGAGATAATGTACTCCCCAGAATCCCCCGGCCCGGAGTGGGTGGAGCTTTTCAACGGCACCGAAGAACCACTCGACCTCGGTGACTTCACGTTCGCAGACCCGTCAACTCAAACCCAGCTTCCGGGCCACCTGATCGAACCGGGAGCCTACACCCTGCTCTGCCCCGACCCCCAGGCTTTTGAGGGCGTCTGGGGCCAGCCTCCCTGTCCCCTGCTCCAGCCCTCCTCATGGCCCGTGCTCAACAACACGGGGGACACGCTTTCGCTTGCGGGCGGCAACGGGGCTGACTGGGTTCCCTACAACGCGGCCTGGGGCGGAGGGACGAACATCAGCCTCGAGCGCCGCTCACCGGCGGAAATGGGCTGGCTCCCCTCCAACTGGGGAAGCAGCGCGTCGGGCTCGACCCCCGGCAGGGCGAACAGCATAGGCGTTCAGGGGGGCGGCCCCTTCCTCAGTGCTGAACCCGGTGTCTTCTCACCCGACGCGGACGGCGTGAACGACGCGCTTCTCATAACACTGAGGGTTCCCGAACAGGGCTACCATGCCGAGGTGCGAGTTTACGACGTGACGGGCAGGGTCGTGGCGGACATCTGGAACGGCCCGCTACCCGGAGAAACCCTCACCCTGACCTGGGACGGTTCGGGCATTCCTGTCGGGCGCTACATCGTTTTCGCGCGGGCGAAGAAGGGAAGTTCGGTTCTGGAGGGGGTGCTGGTAAGGATACTTGCCCGAAGACTGTAAAGCTGAAGTGACGAAATCTCTTGGAATCCGACCATGCCGGCGCGGACGAATCCTTTCACCCAAAGCGAACAGGCTTTGCCTCTCCCAATAGAAAAGCTCGCTGGTCCTCGACAACAGGGCGAGAAGCATCAGGAGTCCCTAGGAAGCGAGAGAGGACGCTGTACTTGAAATGAATGCGGAGTACTCCACTTCATCCTGACTTTGGTGAATGCCCTTCATAACAGACGCTGATCTGCTCTGGTCACGCCCGCTCAGAGCTTCTTTCCGAACCTCGCCGAAAGCTTCTCGAGCATGTCCGCCGTCATTGAGGGAAGGTCCCAGGCGGGTTTCCAGCCCCACTCCTCCCTGGCGGCGCTGTCGTCGATGCTGCTGGGCCACGAATCGGCTATGGCCTGCCTGAAGTCGGGCTGATAGCTCACCCTGAAGCCGGGAATGTGCTTCCGTATCTCGGCGGCCAGTTCGCCTGCCGTGAAGGAAAGGGCGCCCACGTTGAAGTCGGCGTGGTGCTTCAGCCTGGAGGGATCGGCCTCGGCCAGGTCAATGGTGGCCTTGATGCAGTCCGGCATGTACATCATGGGAAGCGAGGTGTCCTCATTCACGAAGCATGTGTACTCGCCGTTCTGAACTGCCTTGTAGAAGATGTCCACCGCGAAGTCGGTGGTGCCCCCCCCGGGAGGGGTCCCGGAGCTTATGATGCCGGGGTAGCGCAGTCCGCGCACGTCGGCGCCGAAGCGCCTCACGTAGTAATCACCAAGAAGTTCGCCGCACACCTTTGTGACCCCGTACATTGTCCTGGGCTTGAGAACCGTTTCCTGAGGGGTGTTCACGCGGGGGGTCTCCGGTCCGAACACCGCTATGCTGCTTGGGATGATCACTGTGCCCAGTTTCATCCCGACCGCCATGTTCAGCATGTTCAGGGTGCCGTCCATGTTCACCCTCCAGCAGAGGCCGGGGTTCTGTTCGCCCGTTGCCGAGAGTATTGCGGCGAGGTGGTAGACCGTGTTGATGCCGTGTCTGCCGATGATCCCCTTAAGCATGTCCGGATCGGTCACATCCAGTGTGTCGCAGGGACCGGTTTCGGCCAGAGGGCCCAGAATGGTTCTCACATCGGTGGCCAGCACGTTGTCGTGGCCGTAACGCTCACGAAGCGCAAGGGTCAGTTCGCTGCCGATCTGACCCATTGCGCCGGTGACAAGGACTTTGGGGGTGGTCTTGGTCATCAGGGCTCCTGTATGAAAAGTTTGCGGGATTGTTCCGGGAAAGCGGCATGCTACTACGAAACGCTCCGGATTTCAAGTATTACCGTTCCGGGTGCTATGTCGTCGAGTTCCTCAGTGTTCAGAATCCTGCCGAACACCGTGTAGCGGCCTTCGAGCCTGCCGTGCCTGTCCAGTGTGATGAAGAACTGGCTGCCCCCGGTATCGAGCCCGGCGTCCGCCATGCCAACGGTTCCCCTCACGTACGGGTAGACGCTTCTTTCAGCGGGAAGAAGGTAACCGGGGCCCCCGAAACCGTTCCCCTCGGGGCATCCCGCCTGCGCCACGAAACCCGGGATCACCCTGTGGAACCTCATCCCGTTGTAGAAACCGCTCTCCGCCAGGTGGGCAAAGCTCTCGCAGGCGATGGGCGCCAAATCGGGAAAGAGCTCCATCGTGAAGGTCCCCTCGGTCGTCACGATCTCCACCATTGCCGGAACGACCGCCCCGCTTCCGCCGCTGAAAACCGAGTCACGCCTTTCCTCGATGGGAGCCAGTTGAAGCATATCCATGATCACCGCCCCCACGAGGGGGTACGTGTCCCTTCTCAGTACCGAGAGCTGCCCGGGGTCGGGCCGCCACGACAAACCAGCCAGGGCTATCAGGGCCGCACCCCGGCGGCCGGGATCGGTCGAGGAGAGAAGGATCCCTTCCAGAACGGGGATGTCCTTCAAAAGGCCGATCGCCATGCAGCCCACCGGACCTTCGGTACCGGAGAGCCTGAGGATGGCTGCGGTGTTCCCCGAAACCTCGGCGGCCTTCAGGGCAACAGCCGGCACCGGGTCGTTCACGAGGGGTGCGGCCAGGGCGCTGTCCGCCCTTTCGACCGCCGCGAAGCGCACGGCCCAGCACGGGTCATCAAGAAAAAGCCCCGGGTTGATCCTGGCGGCATACACCCGGGCCAGGGGCGAAAGGTCCGAAAAGATGGGAACCTGAACACCGGTCTCGGATCCGTAACGAAGAAGAGCCTCTGGATCACGGGAAAAGGCTGAAGGATCCGGGAGGATCATGCCTGTTCTGCCGAAGACCTCGAGGGCCAGCGCACCCGTGGAATCGGGGACGACCCCGGCGAACGACAACGCAAGTTCCACCAGTTCAGGAAGCAGCTCGGGTTCTTTGCCTTCGCTCATCAGCAGAAGAGGTCTTCTCAGGGCTCCGTGCAGCAGGGCGGGGTTGTGCCTGACCCCTTCGGGCGAAGGAAGAAGGGTTGGCTCACCGAACTCCAGAAGAGCAGGCGAGGCGGGGTCTGCCGGAAGCGGTGCGCCGTTGACCCGGGCCAGGAAAGCGTTTTGCCGGGAGTACCCCGAAACCCCGGGCATGAATGCCAGAAAAAGCATGATCGGTATCACTCCTCCCCCTCCTCAGTATCCTCCGTCTCCGCTATGTCCTCCAGGTCATCATGAAAATCAACACTGAGTGCGTCGATTATCTCCCTGGCCTTCTCCTCGTCGCTCTCAAGGACCAGCACGTAACCCCAAACTTTCTTATAGGCCATCGCTATGGTCCCGTAGGCCGGTATCTGTATGTTCTCCACCGCGGCTTCGATGCCTTCGCCCTTGAGCATGGAACTGATGCTGATGGCCTCGATCTCGCTTCCGGCCTCGAACACCCTTACGAGCTTCTCATCTTCAAGTGACATGGTACCCCCTTACTGAGTTCACGGCGGGTGAAGTATAATCTTTGGCCGACATCATGAAAGGACTTCTGATTTGACCATACTCGAAGAGATACGAAAGGGCGGAACGCCCGATACCGTCAAGAAAGCCTGCGAGACCGAGCATCTTACGCCCGAAGAGCTGTCGCGCTCCATCGACCTGGGCCACGGGATAGTCCCCTCAAACCTCCTGCGCAACATCGTGAAACCCTGCGCCATCGGCGGCGGTTCCCGGGTAAAGGTGAACGCCAACATAGGAAGCTCGCGCGACCTCGAATCCATGGAACAGGAGCTTCTGAAACTGAAAACAGCCGTGGCCTGCGGCGCGGACACGGTGATGGACCTTTCCACGGGCCCTGCATGGCGCGAGATCCTTTCGCACATCCTTTCCCGCAGCCCGGTTCCCATCGGGACCGTCCCCCTCTACCAGGTTTTCGGTGAAGTGCTTGAAAGGGGAGGCGATGTTGCCGATGTCTCGCCGGAAGATATCTTCCGTGCCGTCGAGGAACACTGCGGCGCGGGGGTTGATTACCTCACCCTTCACTGCGGGGTGACAAGGCGTTCCGTCGCCCTTCTGAAAAGCCGGGGCCGAAGGATGGGCATCGTCTCACGCGGCGGCTCCCTCATGGCGGAGTGGATGGAAAAAAGGGGTGAAGAAAACCCCCTCTACTCGGGTTTCGACAGGCTTATCGAGATCCTTCGCCGGTACGACGCCGTTTTCTCACTGGGGGACGGGCTGCGGCCGGGGTGCGTGTCCGACGCGGGTGACACCGCGCAGATGGAAGAGCTTGTAACGCTGGGCGAGCTGCAGCAGCGGTCACTGACCGCCGGCGTCCAGGTGATGATCGAGGGTCCGGGGCATGTTCCCATCCACCGCATAGCGGAGAACATCAGGATCCAGAAGACCATCTGCAACGGAGCCCCTTTCTACGTTCTTGGCCCCATAGTCACCGATGTGGCTCCGGGGTACGACCACATAACAAGCGCCATCGGAGGCGCCATAGCAGCAGTGAACGGCGCCGATTTCCTGTGCTACGTGACCCCCGCCGAGCACCTCAGGCTGCCCGACGTGAACGATGTGAGGACGGGCGTCATCTCCGCCCGGATAGCCGCCCACGCCGCCGACATGGCAAGGGGCATTCCGGGTGCCGTTGAATGGGACAACGCCATGGCGGACGCCAGGGCATCCTTCGACTGGGAGAAGCAGTTCAATCTGTGCATGGATCCCCAGACGGCACGGAGGATGAGAGGCGAGGCCCTTCCCGAAGACGGCGACGTGTGCTCGATGTGCGGGCACCTGTGCGCCCTGAAGACCAGCAGACGTACACTGGGAAAAGCCTGATCCCTGCTAGAAGGAGTACCTGTCCAGCATGAAGATGGTGGACGGGACCACCGGCAGTTCCTGCCTCACCCGGTAAAGGAAGAACTCGTCGGGTTCCCAGCCGAGGTTCCTGAACACCTCGGCAAGCATCTCGCCGTAATCGGAGACCAGGGGGGTGTAGGTGCCGTCAAGGCCGTTGCCCCTGATCGAAATAGTGGTTTCGATGGGCAGCCTGTCGCACTTGAACCGCCGTGACAGCGGGCCGCTTCTCCCGTTGAAATCCCCCATGACCTCGACCCTGGGCTCCTGAGCCAGAAGCAGGCTCTCGTGAACGAACTGGTCGAACACGAGGTTCTGAACCGGCGTGTAGACGCTTATGAAGACCTCGTGCGTCCTGTCGCCCGCCGGAATGTCGGAAAGGCGGAAAACGTTACGGGTTACCGTGCCTGTGACGGAGTTCATCAAAGTGGTGTTCCCGACCGGTCCCTCGACAAGTTCGTAGGTGGGACCGCATGCGCTCCGGGTTATGGCCTTCACCTCGGGAAGGGGGTCGCTGCAGTAGTTGAGCAGGAAGGGGACGTTCTGCTCGATGTTCGACCCCGCTTCGGGGTCGATGGGCTCCGCGGGAAGCGGTTCGCCGGTCGGGGCGTTGAGGCATTCGCTGTGAACGATCCAGCGGGTTGACCTGCGGTTCCGCCTGATCTTGTAAAGACCCTTGAGAATGGCAATGCTGAACGCGCCTTCCCTGCCGGGCCCGAATATCCAGGTGTTGAGCTGGGTTTCAGCCTGAAGTCCCAGGAGGTGGCTCTGGTTCTGATAGAGGTTCTTCTGAAGGGTCTTGAACGCCTGCTGTCTGCCGTTGTCGCTGCTTGTCATCAGCATGAGGTCGAGTGACTGTCTGTCACCCGAGTGAACGTCGACCAGGCCGTAAAATTCTTCGACAGCCTTCATTGCGTCGTCGAGAAGCTCCTGGGGAACCCCCTTGCCCCTGCAGCTCTTCAAAAACCGGCTGAAACTCTGCTTGCCGGGTATGAACTGCGCGGCAAAGAAGATGTCGTCTTCGTGAACGATGCGGAATATCCTCCACCCCAGTTTCTTGTCGAGGTTGAGGACCTGGTAGACATCGTGGGGGTTCTCGATGTATGCGGGCAGGGCGTCCATAAGGGCGCCGATGCGCCTCTTGACCTCAAGCACGGTCTTTCTAACGTCGTCTTCGAAGCACCCCGTAAAGCAGTTCATTGCATCCCCCTGCAGTTAAACAGGATAAAGAGTTTGAAAGTAGTAATATAACGATTCGGAACGGTACTGGAAGTGATTACCGGAACACTGGTTTTTACTGAGGAATCAGGGGTTTTCCCTTAGCAGACCGCTGAAAAGGTCTTCCTGCCTTGTTGTGACCACGTCCAGATCACTGCGGTTGCCCTGGATGAAAATCTTGTCCTCGCCAAGGATTTTGTTCACAGATGCTTCTCCCAGCGTGAAACCCCTTCTAAACTCACGTGTCGTCCACGAGGAGATGAGCAGCTTTCTGCCGGTCTGTTCAAAAAAGGCCTTCGAACAGTCCGGGAGCCTGCCGCAGCGTGACTCGCCGATGACGGCAAGTCTTATGGGAGAATCGTCGCTGGCGTTCCCCGCTGCATACTCACCGTGAATAAAGGCTATTCCAAGCTCTGAGCTGACGGGTTCGAGCAGTGACTCAAGAGCTTCCACCAGTCCGGTGGTCTTCGAAAAAATAGAGCGGAGTTCCCTGTAGATAAGGCAGTCACGGTTGACCTTGAAATGCACCTGATTGCCCCTGCGGAGCCTCATAACGATACCGGCCTTGGCCAGTCTGCCAAGCTCCCGCTGAACCGCCCCCCTGCCGCACTGGAGAAGACGGATCAGTTCAAGCACGTAGAATGACCTGTCGCTGTGAAGCATCAGCGTTGATAGGATCTGCCTTCGGACCTTGCCGAAAAGGCACTCTCCAAGCAGTTCATTTGGGTTCGTACTCATACAGGGTACATTCATACTTTTTATGGGTAAGTCAATACTGACTGCAACAATTCCCGGCAAAACTGGTATAGTAGGATCAGTTAACACCTGAAAGGAATCCCGATGAAAAAACTGGCTTTGTTCTTCCTGCTTGCACTGGCAGCACTGTCATTTGCAAACGGTCTCGTGATCGTCGAGCGGGACATCCGCGACGTGCTTCCGCTGGCCGATGGCGTAATCGTCTACCACGTGGCTGAAAACTGGTTCCTGGCCGAAGCCCCGGCCTCGTGGGGTGAAACCGTTGAGGAAAGCGCCGAAGGTCTGTGCATCGCCCACCTTGCCGACGGGAACGCGCAGGTTCCGGGCCGGCTTGTTTTCTCCCGCGACGGTATAGCGGTCTTCGAACCCCTCTCTCCCCTGCCGCTCATCGCTCACCCGGGCATCAGGCAGATAACCCCGCTCAGACCCTACAACGACGCGGCTTTCCTTGAGCCCGCACCGATCCCCTACGGCGGAAACCGCGACATGGTGTCGGAGATCATCGAACAGCTGCACGAAGACAGCCTGAAAGCACACATCCAGAACCTGCAGGATTTCCAGACCAGGCTCTGCATAACGCCCCAGTTCTTCGAGAGCGCGTTCTGGGTCGCCGCCAAATACGAATCTTACGGCCTCGAGTCCGTGGCGGTCGACACGTTCGACTTCACCTTCTACGGCAACCCCTACCAGTCCGCCAATGTTCAGGCCGAACTTCCAGGCACTCTTCAGGATCCGGGTATTGTGCTTATCACGGGTCATCTTGATGCCATCACCTACACTTCGCCTTACGATTTCGCACCGGGAGCCGACGACAACGCCAGCGGATGCGCCACTGTGCTTGAGGCAGCCCGCATACTCAGCCAGTACGAGTTCCCCAACACCCTGCGCTTCGTCTGCTTCGGCGCCGAGGAACTGGGGCTCATCGGCAGCGAGTACTACGCCGAGAACTCGTACAACCTGGGCGAGAACATCGTTGCGGTCATGAACCTCGACATGATCCTCTATGGACCCGAGTCCAACAGGGTCCTCTATGTTCCATACAACTCAACCTCCGAGTTCATCGCGGGCATGTTCAGCGAAGTGGCAGGCACATACGTCCCCGAGCTGGAACTGAACGTGATTTACGCTCCAGGCGTCACCTTCAGCGACCACGCCTCGTTCTGGCAGAAGGGCTACGCGGCGCTCCTGGGCATCGAGGCCGCGATCGACGATAACCCGCACTACCACCAGGACAGCGACATTCTCGAGAACTATCAGGAGTTCTGGCCCTTCGGGACCGAGTGCGCAAAGGCCGCCCTGGCCTTCACCGCCCAGGCCGCCCTCACGGACTGGCTGGGGATCGAAGCCGACCCCCCGTCAACGCCGGTTCTGTCAGTTACACCGAATCCCGCATACGGAATGGTCCACGTCAGCATCGACGGGAACTCCCCCGGATCCCTGAACCTCTACGACATCTCCGGCCGAAGGGTCCTTACCACCACCGGTGGAACGTTCGATGTGACAGGGCTTTCAACCGGGGTCTACTTCGTCAGGACCAGCATCGGGGAAGAACCTCTGACCGCCAGGATAGTTATAGCGAGGTAGCCTTTAAAAACCGCCTCCATCCACTGCTGACAGCGGGACAGTCTGGGAGGACTCCCGCAGGGGCTGGCCTCACCCGTTTGAACAGGGTTTGCGTTTACGGCACAAAAGTTTTATCATCTCAGTCTTCGGTGCCATTGTAAAAGCATTAGGGAGAGGTGTAAAATGGGAATACTTGATTTCGTCAAGGATGCCGGTGAAAAGCTGGCTGAAATGGGCGAGGACGCAGCCCTGGCCAAGAAGATCCAGGAAAAGATCGGCGCCCACGGAGTGAAGGTGAAGGATCTCCAGGTGGCTGTCGCGAATAATCAGGTGATCCTCAAGGGTATTCCCGCAAGCGACGAGGACAAGGAAAAGGCAATGCTCATTGCGGGGAACGTGAAGGGCATCTTCAGGGTAACCGACGAGATGACCGTGATGGCCATGAAAGGCAAGCCCTTCAAAACCCGCTTCCACACCGTTGCCAAGGGTGAAACCCTCTCCGCGATCTCGAAGCAGATGTACGGCGACTCCAATCAGTACAACAAGATCTTCGAGGCCAACCGCCCCATGCTCACTCATCCCGACAAGATCTATCCCGGCCAGGTCCTGAGGATACCGGAGTAGCTCCTTCGAACACTGAAGCCCCTGCCCTGGCACCAGGCCCGGGCGGGGGCTTCCTTCAGTCCGCGAACATCAGCTTTTGCGGGTTGCCGGGATCGACCCTTACCTGATGGACACTGCCCACCCCGTAAGAGGCGATGTGCAGCATGGAGACAACTTCCCTGTGCTCGACCTGGTACACCCCGTGGGTGTCACTGGTTACTTCGAGGGTGAACCTGATCTTGGGCAGGTTGTTGATGTAGGTGCCTGTCTCCGATGCGGAAAGCACCTTTGCCGTCGCGGGCATCCATGTCTCGAATGCGTTCTTACGGCGTGCCGCCATGCCGCGGATGACCAGGATCAGCGAAAGGTCCATGACCAGCCAGAACCCCCCGAACGCCCACAAAAAGATGTTCAACGGGTGACCGTCGTCGGTCCTTGCCTCGGGACTCACAAGAAACCCCGCCACGATCATCCCGATACCCAAGAGAATGAATATCTTGAAAACGCTCCAGTTGATCCCCCAGACCGCCATGCCTCATCCCCCTTCGGTTATACACCGAACAAAAATACAAGAGCTCCTGCCTGCAGGCAATGGATACTATGGCCGCTATGGGGTTGTTACGATACGGTAAGTCGATTTATAGTCTTTCAGTGGTTCGCAAGCAGTGCCTTCGCAAAATGATTGGTGATCATTTGACACTACCGAAACCCGTCAGCAGACCACACAGGGTGTTTCTGAGCCATTCCAGCCTTGACAGGAAGATTGCCGAACGGGTTCTGAAACAGCTTGAATCCGAGGGCATTGATTGCTGGGTTTCCCACCGGGACATCGAGCCGGGTTCAGAATGGGCCGAGACCATCTACGATGCCATTGCCTCTTCAAAGGCCATGATCCTTCTTTTCACAGGCAATGCAAACGAATCGTGGCAGGTGAGGAACGAACTCGACATCGCCACAAACTTAAAGGTACCCATAATCCCGGTCAGGTTTGATGACACCCCCATTTCCAAGGGTGTAAGGTACTTCACAAGCTCACACCAGTGGATGGAACCCCGCTCCAACGGCAGACACACGAAGCGAAATGATCTTGTCACCACTGTAAGGAGTATTCTGGAGCCGCAGGAGGCAACAGGATCAGGAGACATGCCTCCCCGTACCGGACCGGCCGCCGGAAGAAGGAAAGCCCTTCTGCCACTGCTGGCCCTGATACCGGTGGCCCTTCTGGTGATACTTCTTGCGAATGGGCGCGGCGGAGCTTCAGCCCCCGCCGAGAATATCTTCGTGCTCATGGCTGGAGGCTCGGATTCCTGGAACTACGCTTCGGACATAGCTTCAATGGGAGACGGAGGCTTCGTTGCAGCCGGAACCTGGGACTGGGGATTCTGGAGCGAAATCTGGGCAGCCCGCTTCGACAGCTTTCCCAGCCTTCTCTGGAGCTGGTCAGATTCCCTGGCGGGCGAGTGCAGCCCCAGAATCCTCATCACCGAGGACAAAGGCCTCATCGTCGCGTTCGGCGAGTACTCCGACTTCGATCAGGAAGGGTACTGGGTCCGCGCCCTTCGATTGGACAGCACCGGTACTGTTCTCTGGGACTCAAGAAAGCGAATCGAATGGCCCGGCGCCATCCAGCCGGTCTTCGGCAACATGGAGTGGAACGCCGACGGAAGTGTGAGCATGGCGTTCACCCTGAGGATACTCAACAACATGGCCCCCTTCCACAGTCACATCGTGGAACTGGACCCGGCAGCAGGCGGGATGCAGTGGCGCACCATTCCCGACAGGCGAGAATGCGTTGCGTTCCTCCCGTTGCCTGGTGGCGGGGCTTTTCACGTGTACCTCGATGTACTGTCTCAATCCAACGGCATCGAACACTTCTCCCCCGATGGGGCCGTACTGAACAACCTGGTCATCGGTGATCTGCGCTCACAGGCCACCTGCGCGGCCCTGACTTCCGACGGCGGCATACTGCTGGCGGTGACCGGCGACAGTTACGGTTCCGGCAATGGCGACCTTTGGCTCATGCGGTTCTCTGAAGGCCTGGAACTCCTCTGGCAGCAAACGTTCGGAGGCGACCTGCTGGATTCCGCATCGGATATTCTGCCGATCCCCGGCGGGGGTTTCCTGGTGGTGGGAGGCTCACGGTCCTTCGGGGATGGTTCTTCGGACGGCTGGATCATCCGCGTGACCGAAAGCGGAGAACTCGTCTGGCAGTCGTTCCTCGACCTCGGGGGGCACGAGAGGCTCGTATCGGCTGACATGGACAGTGACGGTTCGTTCATGAAAACAATATTCCGTATGACCTTTTCCTTCATGGTTTCAAATGATTATTACAACGACTTATTAAATGCAAACGGATTTTCAATAAAACTATGCAATT
>JAWOHL010000031.1:0-7362 GCA_046485185.1 Candidatus Fermentibacteraceae bacterium | reverse complement strand
TGCTATGGAGAAGAACGGCGCACGAAGACGCCGCAAGCCTCACCGTATCGCGGGCACCGCCGAACCTCCAGGTTGCTGACGTTGTCCGGGGTCCGCAGCATGCCGCGATCCACACTGTCCCCACGGGCTTGTCCGGCGTTCCGCCCGAAGGGCCCGCGATCCCTGTGACCGAAACGCCGCAATGGGCGCCGAAGATATCGCGGACACCGAGGGCCATGGCCACCGCGACCTCGCAACTCACAGCCCCCCTTGCTGATATGAGCTGTTCGGGAACACCGAGAATTCGTGTTTTCGATAAGTTGGAGTAGGCCGAAACCCCACCGGCGAACCACTCGGAAGCCCCCGGAACCCCGGTGAGCCCCGCAGAGACAAGCCCCCCCGTGCAGGACTCGGCAGTTGCCGCCACAAGCCCCCTGGATTTGAGCTCCAACCCCAGAACACCTTCAAGTGTTAGGTCCCGTTCGAGTGAATAGACGCCCGGACCAAGAAGTGAGACCACGGCATCCCTGAACCCGGGTGCTCCCGGGCCGTCGAAGGAAAGGTCTACCCTGCCCGGGTTGGGAAGGTATGCCGGGGAAAGGCCGAACTTTTCCTGAATCGGCCTGATCATGTTGTAAAGGTCTATCTCCCTGATCCCCCAGGTCCGAACTTGGAACCCGGAGCAGCCGGTTTGGCCGATACCGGCAACAGAGAGGCAGACCGGAAAGAGCTCGCGCGCCTCCCGGGGGACACCCGGAAGTGAGAAGACAACCCCGCCGCGGGCGTGAAGGACAACACCGGGTGCAACACCGGCAGGGTTTTCGACCGGAATTGAGCCTTCGGGCAGCAGTGCCTGCTTCAGAGCCCCCTCGGGCACCCTCTCGCCCACGCTGAGGTAACGCCCGGTGATCAGGTCGGCCGCCGCCGGGCAAACGCGCAGTGGAAGACCAAGCGCGCGCGCCATGCCCTCAAGTGTGATGTCGTCGGATGTGGGCCCCAGACCGCCCGTGATGACCAGCAGGGTTCCCGGGAGCAGCAGCTCGCGCACCGCCGAGACAATCTCATCGAGGTCGTCACGCACTACCCTGGCTTCACTCAATGGAAGCCCCCATCGATTCAGGGCTCCGCCCAGAAAGTGAAGGTTCGCGTCACGTGTGCGGCCCGAGAGAAGCTCGTTCCCGACCGCGAGAAGCACCGCCCGAAACGGCCTCACCATGGCAGAAGCGCTCCGGCCCCGAAAAGAAGCGCTCCGGCGATAAGGCCTGCGGCGATGTCGTCGGCCAGTATGCCGAAGGATGAGTCAATCCTGTCCAGAAGGAAAACGGGCCAGGGCTTTGCGATGTCCATCACCCTGAAGAGTGCAAGCGCGGCGGCGATGCCGTAGAGGCCCCATCCCGAGGGCGATGCAAGGCAGGCCACCCAGCACCCGGCGAACTCGTCGATGTTCACCCTGGAAGGATCTTCCCCCCACAGGCGCCTGCCGAAGTGGCAGCCGACCCAGGCCAGCGCGATGATGGGAACCAGAAGAAAAGGACGGCCGCGGCCGAAGAAGACGAAGACGATGGCGGCAAGAATGCTGCCCACGGTGCCGGGGGCCACGGGGAAAAAACCCGTGCCAAGGCTTGTGGCCAAAGCAGCCCCGGCGAAGTCCCTGAAGCTGTTCACAGCCCCAGTCTTCCCACGATACGCCGGTTGAGCCAGAGATAATGAAGCCCGGAGACAAGTGTGATGATCACCGATATAACGAGCACCCAGTAGGCCACGTTCATCGTACCATGGGTAAAGGCCGAACCTCTCGTCTCCATCACCACAGCGAGAAGGTAGAACAGCACGACACCCATCTGAAGCACAGCCTTGAGCTTCCCGAGACGGGAGGGCAGGATGAGAACACCGGCGTACGCCGCAATGGACCTCAGGCCTGTGACGAGAAGCTCCCTTCCCACTACTGCGTACACTGCCCAGACAGGCACCAGGGAAAGCTGCGCCAGGCCGATGAAAGCAAGGCTCACAAGAAGCTTGTCGGCCAGCGGATCCAGAAACTTGCCGAGATTGGAGACCCAGCCGTGCTTCCGTGCCAGATGGCCGTCGACAAAATCGGTAAGGCTCGCCACCAGGAACACGATGAAAGACGCGTAACGGCCACCCGGGCTGTCGGACAGAAGAAGCCCCATGAAAACAGGGGCCATGATCATGCGTGCGACCGTAAGCCTGTTGGGCCAGTTCATGCCCATCAGACCCGGCTTCTCCCCTTCAGCGCCTGGGTGAGGGTGAGGGCGTCGGCGTACTCAACAAGGGCTCCGGGGGGGAGCCCCCGGGCAAGACGGGTCACTGGAACGCAAAAGCTTTCGAGGGCACGGGCGATGTAGGCGCAGGTGGCTTCTCCCTCGGTCGTGGAGTCGAGCGCAAGGATAACCTCCTGGGACTCGGTAGCGCGGACCCTTTCAAGAAGGGCCGGGATGCCCAGCTCACGGGGTCCGACGCCGTCGAGGGGAGCAAGGCTTCCGTGGAGAACGAAGTAGGTTCCCCTGAAAAGCCCGGTATCCTCGATGGAGCGCTGGTCGGCCGAGGTATGGACCACGCAGATGGAACGGGACCTGCCGGCATTCCGGCATATCTCGCAGGTCTCTTCCAGCGTCAGGTTCCTGCAGAGAGGGCATTCGTGAACATTCCGGGCCGTCTCGGAGAGAACCGACGCAAGCTCTTCAGAAAGCTCCCTGTTGTCAACCAGAGAAAAGGCCAGCCGGAGGGCTGTTTTTTTGCCTATTCCGGGAAGCTTCGACAGTGCGTCGGACAGGCGGTCAACGGGGGAACTACTCAAAAAAGGTCTCCCAGGCCCGATGGAATGCCAATCCCCTGCATCTTCTCGCGGGCCAGCTCCCTGCTTTTCCCCACGGCGTCCTGTACCGCTGAGAGAACGAGGTCCTCGAGCATCTCCACATCGGTTGGGTCCACGGCATCAGGCGAGATGCGGATGCCCTTCAGCTCACCCTGGCCGTTCACCACCGCCGTGACCATGCCGCCGCCGGATGTGCCCTCAACCGTTGCGGCTGCCAACTCCTCCTGTGCCTTGACCATGCCTGACTGCATCTTCTGGGCCTGGGCCATCATATCCCGCATCTTACGGTTCACCGCGAACTCCTTCTCCACCCGGCTCGGGGATGAGGTCGAACAACCCGGATATCTCTTTTATCTCTTCGTTTTCCCTGATCCGATTCGAATCATCGGAGCCTGCAGCGGGGCGCGAGGGTTCGGTCAAGGCGGGTTCAGGTGCGGGAGGGTCAGCAAGCGGCACAACCGCCGTTTTGACCTCAAGCGGTGCTGCCTCTCCGCATGGAACAGCCGCCGTCATGACCTCGAGAGGCGCTGCCTCTCCGCTTGGAACAGCCGCCGTCGAAGGCCTGACCGTCACCTGTGGAAGATGGCTGAGGTCGAACAGGCTGGAAAGCCTCGAAGCGGTTAGCAGGGCGCCTTCGATCGTTATGCGCGGATCGGCCCCCTCCCTGATCTGGGCGGACGCGGCAGCCATTATCCTCAGAACGTTCAGAACGGCGATGTCCGGCACCCCCGCCACGCATGACCTGACAAGCTCCATCTCGCCCTCGGAAAGGTCGACTATCCCCTTCTCCGCCCCGGTGGCCGCGAGCATCATGTTCCTCACGAAAAGGGAGAAGGCCTCGTTGAACTCCTCGATGCTGTAACCCCTGAGGGAAGCCTCTTCCAAGAGGTCGAGGGCGGTGGAGGGGCTGGCGGTCAGCACCGCACGGGCAATCCCCGCAAGGAGGTCGGACTCGACCAGACCAAGGAGTTTGGAAACCGTCCCGGAGGTGATGTTGGACCCGGCGAAACTCACGAGCTGGTCCATCAGTGAAAGGGCGTCCCTCATGCTTCCGCCCGATGCCCTGCAGACAAGCCCAAGGGCGTCCCTGCTAACTGTTATGCCCTCGCCCGCGGCTTCGGTGGAGATGTAGTCCGCCATCACGCGGAAGGGGATCCGGCGGAAGTCAAACCTCTGGCAACGGCTGAGGATCGTGGCGGGAACCTTTCGGGGTTCGGTGGTGGCAAAGATGAAAACAACCTTTTCGGGCGGCTCCTCCAGAGTCTTCAACAGGGCGTTGAAGGCTTCCTTCGTGAGCATGTGCACTTCATCGATGATGTAGACCTTATAGCCCCCTCCGGCGGCGGCGTAACGGGCTTTTTCCCGAAGGTCGCGGATCTCGTCGATACCGCGGTTGCTCGCGCCGTCGATCTCCAGCACGTCCAGATGAGTCCCTGCGGTTATCTGAAGGCAGGCCGGACAGACAAGGCACGGATCAGGAGTGGGACCCTTTTCGCAGTTGAGGCCCTTGGCAAGGATTCGGGCCGTCGTTGTCTTCCCCACTCCCCGGGGACCTGAGAAAAGGTACGCATGACCGGCCCTCCCGGAGGCGATGGCGTTCTGGAGGGTAACCGTTATGTGCTCCTGGGCGGCCACTTCAGAAAAGGTCTGGGGGCGCCACTTTCTGGCGAAGACAAGGTAGCTCATGCGGCTCTCCCTTCGAAGGAGGGGGAAGAGGGACTCACGCAAAACATGGAACACCCGGGCGGAAACGGGGTGGCCGCGTCACCCGAAGGACACCGCTTACGGCTGCTGCCTTCCGGCCCTGACCGGGTTCGCGGGCTTCCGCCGCGCGGGCCCCGCTTCCGTATGCCCGGGTGCCGCCACCGACTCGTTGGAACCGGCAGCGGGGGTGAATATACAGCAAAAGGGCAAAACCGGTCAGGGAATGATCAGAAGTCTGTAACAGGAGCCGTTTCTTACGGATGGGATCCCCGGAATGGAATCGCCCAGAAATCCCCCCGGCAACGCCTGGTTCTCTCTGTTCCCGTTGATGAACACGGGGAAGTTGCGGATCCACTGAGCCCCGCCCGCAACACTGCTTGTGGTTTCGACGACAACACCAATGCCTGCGGCCTGGGCGGCGGGAAGCGTCCTGAGCCATGCGGCCGCGTCGGCAACCCCGGTCTCCCTCACCGTTACGATGGTGGAGAGGGGAATGACCATCAGCCCGGGGTTCCTGGCATGCAGGACCTCGGCCAGGAAAACCGCAGCCGTGTCGCCCGCGAGGGGATAGATGCCGGGCGCGAAGTTCTCCCACTGCATGTCGGGTGAGCGGTTGACGGCCAGGGCGAAGGTGTCGGGGGAGAAGACCGTGGAGTCGCCGCCGGCGAGAACCGTCCCCAGAGGAAGGTCTGCGGAGATATCGGGCACCGCGCTGGTGGAGTCATACACCATGTCCCTTATGCGGGTGTAACTCCAGAAACGTGATGAGGATGAATCCTGTTGCAGCGGCATCACGACCTCGGTTGAGGAATCAGGGGTTGCGAACAGGTTGCTCTCCCCTCCCTCCGGAGGTTTGCGGGAGTCGAAAACCCCTGCGGCGAGCAGAACCCCCAGAACGACCATTACCGCCACCGCAACGAAGGGAAGAACCGGAATGCGCATTCCGCATCCCGAATAACAGCTCGCGGCTGCAACCGCTCCGCCCTGCCTTCTGTAGGCTACCCGGCTCTCCCGGACAAGGGCGGTAAGCCAGCCATCGATGTTCTTCCCGGTGCCCCGCTTCAGTGCGCATTCTCGAAGGTGCATCCAGACGCCGGGTGTCGCCGCCAGCACAACGGCACCGGGGTTGATCCGTGTGTGGCCGGTTATGAGGTGGTTCCCCTCCCCGCCCAGCCAGTGCGACAGGTCACGCATTCGACGGGAATATTCGGGGTGGTCTCTCCCGACACCGGAAGATTCGGCCTCGGAGCAGTCAACGGTCAGGGTGGACACCGTGTCTTCATCGTATTTGAGGATTCGGCAGGCGCCGGTCGAGGCGAACCAGGCATGGGTGCCGCAGAATGCCACTGCGGCTGCACTGCAGCCGCAGTGGCCGTTTCTGCGGATGATGTCGGCCGCTTCCCGGAGAGCGTCTGCAAGGGCTTCTTCTATACCGTAGGCAACACCCTCGGCAAAAACGTCGCGAACCGTATTTACCGCGATCTCGGCTGAAGGATCGTCATCGGGGTTAAGACCCTCGGCGACAACAACAACGCCTGCGTAGGGGAATTCGCCCAGATAGCCGTCGGAACACGCCATGCGCTGAAGCCTGCTGCGTCCTGGTTGAGCTTTCCATGCTCCCACGCAACCTGGTTGTATTGAGTTGCCTCCGCTCATGCAATCCCCGGTTCACTTTAGAATTGGTGGAGATGAGCGGGATCGAACCGCCGGCCTCTGCCTTGCGAAGGCAGCGCTCTACCAACTGAGCTACATCCCCACATCAGTAAACAACACGCGGCATGCCGCCGAGCACAATGAGCTACCGGTCAGCCCGTGAAAAGAACCCTTCCGTCGCCGGACAGCACGAGCCAGCCCTCGGGGCCCTCTTCCACAAGCACGCCTTCGTCGGATGCCACCAGGGCTTCGGCCCTGACCGTCATTTTCCGGTTCAACCGCATGAGCCTTGTCCTGCCACCGGCAAAGAACAGCAATTCGCCCTCTGCGTATCCGGAAAGCCTGCTGAGCGAAGGCGCCTGCTCGAGACCGAGAGGCTCGTGAACTATTCCCGAAGGTCTCACCGCGAGCATGTCGAATCTGGCCGACATTCCTTCGGTGTAAAGCATGCGTACCGCCGACTCATACCCCTGGCCCAGCAGAATGGTTCCGCTGCCCGTGAGAGTGGTCGCGCCATGTTCATCGGTTGCGAACTCGACTTCCGAGTCCATCGCCACCACAAAAGCGGGCCGGACCGCAACTGACCCCTGGTGAAGGTGCAGAACCGTGATCTCGGCATTTTCGACGGGATGAACCGTGTACCGCCCAAGTGGAAGGGGCTCCGCAACCGCCGGGACAGGCACGGCCTCGGTTTCTGCTGCCTCCTCCGGTTCGGCTTTTTCCGTTTCTTCCGAAGGAGGTTCTTCCACGACCGGCACCTCTTCGGGAACCGCTTCTGGCTCAGGCTCGGGCTCAGGCTCGGGCTCAGGCTCGGGCTCGGACCCTGCATCACCGAAGATGGACGACAGGTCGGCCTCTGCCTGCACGGGTTCTTCAGCCGGAGATTCTTCCGTAACCGGCACCTCTTCGGGAACCGCTTCTGGCTCAGGCTCGGGCTCATGCTCGGGTTCGGACCCTGCGTCACCGAAGATGGATGACAGGTCGGCCTCTGCCTGCACGGGTTCTTCAGCCGGAGATTCTTCCGTAACCGGCACCTCTTCGGGAGCCGCTTCTGGCTCAGGCTCAGGCTCAGCGCCTCCGAAGACCGAAGAGAGTACCTCTTCTTCAGTCACAGGCTCGTCAGCCGGAGGCTCTTCCACCACCGGCGCCTCTTCGGGAGCCGCTTCGGGTTCGGCCTCGGGTTCAGGCTC
>JAWOHL010000014.1:0-31967 GCA_046485185.1 Candidatus Fermentibacteraceae bacterium | reverse complement strand
CACGCTGGCGGGGTGGGCAACGGTGAGTTCCGCAGGGACTGCGGTCCAGATAGGGAGCTCGGGGTCGCCGAAAAGGTTGTACTCCTTCAGGCACCAGTCCATGTAGGTGCTGTCGGGCGGGCAGTAAAAGTCCATGCTCGTGCCATGGGCTATGCCGAAGATGTAGATGTCGTTGTCCCAGTGGTCCTGGTAGAACCTTATGCAGAGCATCTCGCTGGGGCCGGTGCAGGGGCCGGCGAAATTGCCGAAGCCGTAACGGCTGTTGAAGCAGCCGAACCCGCCGCCGTTCGGGGATGCAATCCAGGCGTCGCCGCAACAGTCGGAGCCGTAGTCGAGCGCGCCGATGAGGCAGGAGATGGACTGCCAGAGCGCAGGAAGGCCGCCGTTCTGGATGTTGGTCTGGGCCATGATGTGCGCCACAGTGTAGTTGCTGTTCTGGGAGGTCCACATGTAGGCCTGGGAACCGTGGCTTGCGTGGTAAACATGGTGCGGACCGGCGTTGATCATGTTGATGGTGTTGGTGGCGTTGTTCGTGCCGTTGGATTCGTAGAGCTTCTCCTCTTCCCATAAGGCTGAGGGAAGGAACGTGGAGATGGATTCAGCGCTGGCGCTGCCCGGGATGTAGGGGCTGTACCAGAGTATTCCGGTGGTGTACCCGATGCGGAGTTCGCGGGGGGCGGTCTCGAAGTAGTCGGTGCGGCCTATCCCCTCATAAAGGAACACCTTGTTGAGGAAGGTCTGGGCCTCGGCGGCCGTGCTCACGCTGGCCCTGCCCACCCAGAGGTCGGGGTGGTAATCGACCTGGTCGTAGCCCGCCGGTTGAGGCGACTGGTACGGATAGGGAACCTCGCCCCAGATGGTGTTGCCGTTCGCGTTCCAGAGGTCGGCTCCCGGTGTGGTATCGTTGATGTCCACGAAGTAGAGGTCCGTCGGACCCATCTCCGTATAACCCGCGCTCCCCACGAACAGCGCGTGACGGCAGGATACCTTGTCGTCGTCTCCGAAGAACAGCACGTAGTCGGTGCCCTGGTCGCGGCATTCGGTGAGGAAGGCCCTGATCTCCTGCTGAAGGTTCGCCAGAGAGTACTGCGATTCGATCCAGGTCGTGGTGTAGACTTTGGCCGGAATGCCCTTGGCCGTCTTCCAGTCCGCGAGCTGCTGGGCCTCGCTCTCGAAATCGGGGCTGGTTACTATCACGTACTGCCCGTAGGTCAACTCACGGGGTGCGACCAGGGTCGCACCGGAGGGGCTGACCATGTACGGATTAACCACAAGCCTTGATGCTATATCCATTGCCATGATTTCGCTGGCACTGGTCCTTCTTGTTATGAGGTTCACGGACGGGTCTTCCCTGTACTCGACCCTTATCGTGAGCTCATTCAGTATCCGAAGGGTCCTGTCCGTCGGGTTCCAGCGCACGGGATGCACGGTCACGTACGCCATCGGGATTCCCCAGTAAACACTTGAGCTTGTGAGAACGGCCTCCCGCATCGGAAAAGCCGTATCACGGTCGTAGAAACGGGGGTCAGGCATGGCCTGTGCGTAGTCCATGGGTACGCTGAGGGGAACTGGAGCGTTGGCGGGCTGAATGTCGAAAGCACCGGGAAGTGTGGTGTAATCGGCGCTGATCACTTCGATGCCCGTGGCGACGCAACCGGTGGGCAGAGCAACCTTTACCGGCATGAGGGGGAGCCAGGGGGCTCCTTCAGTGAATACCGTGGGCAGTCCGGGTACCGAGACGGCGTCGTACATGCCCTCCCTTGTGATGCGGATATCGTCCTGATCGAAGGGAACGGTTACCGTGAACTCCCCCGCCGCCGCTGCCGCTGCGATGAGGAGCAGAATTACCGATACGGCTCTCATGTTCATCCTTCCTGGGAATTTTGCTGTATCCAGTTGTTTCCCTTGTATGAGTCTCCTCTACCTCTTGTATCCGAAGCGCTTCAGAAGCTCCAGCCTGGCTTCGACATCCTCGCGGCACTCAACTGCTGTGGGCGACTCGCCGTCCACCACACCCAGGATGCCTCCGCCCTGTTCGGTCCTTGCAACAATGACCTCCACGGGGTTGGCCGTGGCGCAGAAGATGCGACAAACCTCGGGGACAGCCCTGACCGCGGGAAGCACCTGAATGGGGAACGCCCTGGCGAGCACTATCATGAAGCAGTGGCCCGCGGCTATCCGCAAAAGGTTGTCTTCCGCCACCTTCTTCAGTTCGAGGTCGTTGCCGTCGCTTCTCACCAGGCACGGACCCGAGGCTTCGCTGAAGGCGAGGCCGAAAGGTGTGCCGGGCAGAGTACCTGTGATGGCTTCGTACAGGTCTTCAACGGTCTTGATGAAGTGGGACTGGCCCAGGATGATGTTGCACCCGTCGGGAAACTCGAGCCTGATGCTCTCCAACTTCATTCCCGTTCCTCCCTACCTGTATATCCCCTTGAAAACATCCTTCATCTCCGGAACGCCGCCCTGAAGTATCAGGTAGCCGTCGGGAGGCTCGCTCACGGTGATATCGCCTGCGATGGGGGTCTGCATCAGCTTCTGAACGCCTTCGTACGTGTCCTCCACCGCCAGGGCCCAGCAGAGTTTCACGTATGCGGCCTCAGGAAGCATGTTGGCCAGGGGCACCACGCCCCTTTCCATGAGAAGCCTTCCGGTGTCGTAGACGTACATCTGGGTAAAACCCCAGAGCGTCTGGACCGTCATGAATACATGGACGCCGGCTTCGGTGGCTTTTCTGAGGGGCTCGTAAAGGGGTTTGTTCACATGGCCAAGACCTGTGCCTGCAATGATTATTCCCTTATAGCCGTTGTCCACAAGGCTGTCGATCATGTCGGGCTTCATGTTGGGGTAGTAGTAAACCATGGCCACCCGGTCATCGAAAACGGGACGGATCAGGGGTTTCCGTGTGGCATCCCTTCGGCGGTAGTCATCCTTCAGGTAGGTGAAGCTCTCCCGGTCCACCATGGCCAGCGGGCGGTCACCGATGGTCCTGAAGGTGCTTCTGTAGCTGGAGTGCATCTTGCGTACCCTGGTGCCCCTGTGGAGAAGGCCGTAACGGTCGCTGGTAGGGCCGAACATGCACACCATGACCTCCGCAGCGTCGCAGTATGCAGCGGTTCGGGTGGCATGGATCAGGTTGAGGGCTGCGTCGCTCGAGGGTCTGTCGCTTGAGCGCTGGCTGCCGACGAGCACAACGGGCACGGGAAGGTCCTGGCACATGTAGGACAGAATGGCTGCCGTATGGTGAAGGGTGTCGGTGCCGTGTCCGATGACTATGCCGGCCACGCCCTTCTCGATCTCCCTTGCGATGCCCTCGGCAAGGGCCTTGTACTGAACGGGCCCCATGTCCTCGCTGAAAATGCCGAAGAGCTTCTCGGTTTCAAGGTTGCATATGTCGGCCAGTTCGGGCACCGCGCCATAGAGCTCGCCGGGGCTGAACGCCGGGATGACGGCACCGGTCTTGTAATCGAGCCTGCTTGCGATGGTGCCGCCGGTCCCGAAAAGCATAACCCTGGGGTGGGCGGGATTCATGGGGAACTGCTGCTCGGGGATGTGGTAGTTCGCCTTCCGCGAACCCTTCACGATCACCCCGTCTATCTTCAGGGCGCCGATACCGATGTTGTAGCCCGTGGCAAGCTTCAGCACCAGGTGGTTCTCATCGGCGGTTTCGCTGCGGGGAAGCACCACCCCCTCGAACGTGTTCGGGCCCGCGGTTATGGTGACGTCGTCCCAAACCTGGATGCCCAGCCTTTCCATCACTTCCCGGGTGGGATTCCTGTAACCCTTGAAGGAGTCGTCGTTCATACCGGTCCCCTCAGAATCTCCGCCTTCTTCTTGCGGAATCGATGCCCAGTTCCATCCTGTAGTTCGCAACCGTGCGGCGCTTCACCGGCATTCCCATGTCGGAGAGTATCGCCGAAAGCCTCTCGTCGGACAGGGGGGCGGAAGGGTTCTCGTGGCTCACGAGCCTTTTTATCTCCTCCCGGACCCTGGCGGCGGAAGTGTCTGTCTCACCGCTTCCCGCGGCCCTGCTGAAATAGAACTTCATCTCATGGATCCCCTGGGGCGACTGCACATACTTGCCATTTATCGCCCTGCTTATCGTGGAGGCGTTGTAGCCCAGGGCATCCGCCGCCTGCTGAAGCGTGAGGGGACGAAGATAATCAAGCCCGTGCAGAAGAAAATCCCCCTGGGCCTCGACGAGAAAGCGGCCGATCCGGAGCACCGTATCCTGGCGCTGGGAGATGGCCCTGATAAACCAGCCCGCCCTCTTGAACTTGGTCTTTACGTACTCCCTCTCGACCGAAGAAGCCGAGGGCGACTCGAGCACCCTTCTGTTCCTCTCGCTGATGTGAAGCCTGGGAAAGCGGTTGTCGTTGAGGAAGACCATGAAGCTGTCGTCGATCCTGTCTATGATGAGGTCGGGTATCACCACGGTGTTGGTGTCGGGGCTGAAATCGGCACCCGGCCACGGATTCAGGGAGAGTATGACCTTCGATGCCTCCTCGATGCGTGAGGGAGTCACCCCGAGGGCCCTGGCGATAGCGGGGATCCTGCGGGACGCGAGGTCGTCGAAGTGTTCGGAGAGTATCCTGAACTCCAGGGAGTCTTCCGAGTAACCCCTGGCCCTCAACTGGAACTTGAGCACGTCTTCGGCGGACTGCTGCCCCACTCCCTGTGGCTCGAGGCCCTTCACAACATCGAGGGCCCGGTAGAGGAGTTCGGGGTCGTCCTCCCATCCCTGGAGGAGTTCATGGATACCGCAGCAGAGCAGCCCGTGCCTGTCAAGCGAATAAATGACGTAGGCGGCGGCGGTCTCGATTTCCTCACCGATGCCGAGATTCTGAATCTGTCGTATCAGGTGTTCCGACAGTGTTATCCTGCTCTCGGGTTCGGGCCGCCAGAGGTCCTCGTCCTGAACCGAACCGCCGGAGGGGTATTCGCCCGAATCCTCCTCCAACTGCCTGAGGATATCCATCGTGTCCTCTTCGGTCTCGTCCTGCCTTGCCGGCTCTTCATCCGCTTCCTGCTCGGGAGACTCCTGCTCGGGTTCGTCGGCGCCCTGCTGCAGGGTGTCGACCTCTTCCAGAAGCGGATTGTCCGAAAGCTCCTGCCTGATGAGAGCCTCGAGTTCAAGGGATGAGAGCTGAAGCATCTCCAGCTGCTGGCGCAGTGACTGTGTCATCACCAGCTTCTGGGTCTGGGTAAGCTCCAGCTGGTGTCTCATCTCCTGCATGGCACTCACAGCCTGAACTTCTCCCCGAGATAGATCTTCCTTGCCTCGGGGTCTTCCGCGAGTTGCGCCGCGGAGCCCGATATGAGTATCCGCCCGTCGTACATGATATAGGCCCTGTCCGTGATCGCAAGCGTCTCACGCACGTTGTGGTCGGTTATGAGCACGCCGATCCCGCGGCGGGCTAGCCCCGCCACGATCTCCTGGATCTCGTTGACCGCAATGGGGTCGATTCCGGCGAAGGGCTCGTCGAGAAGCATGTAACCGGGCCGGGTCACCAGGGCCCTGGCAATCTCGACCCTCCTTCTCTCCCCTCCGGAGAGAGTGTAGGCCTTCTGGGATTCGAGGTGCGTAACGCCCAGGTCATTCAGGAGCTTTTCGCACCTCTCATTTCTCTCTGAGCGGGTGAGTTTCATGGTTTCGAGTATGCTCATCAGGTTGTCCCGTACCGTCATCTTGCGGAAAACACTGGATTCCTGTGACAGGTAGCCTATGCCGAGCCTTGCCCGCCGGTACATGGGAAGCCGGGTGATGTTCTGCCCGTCGAGCCAGACACTTCCCGAATCGGGTCTGATGAACCCCACCATCTGATAGAAGGTCGTGGTCTTGCCGGCTCCGTTTGGGCCAAGGAGACCCACGATCTCGCCGGGATGGACCTCGACACTGACTCCGTCGACCACCCTGCGCTTACGGTATGCCTTTGCCAGCTCCCTGGCCTCGAGGATCCTCACACCCTCACTCACGAAAGTCTCCGCTCCAGCTGTAGGTTCCCCTGACGGTGCCCCATGCGGTAACCCTTTCCATTTCCCCGGCTTCGAACCGGAGTATTATGTCCTCCGCGGTGATCGTGTTGGCCTCGCTTCTCTCGACACCGGTGGTGACGGCGTTCAGTGTGGCTGTTCCAGAAAGGTGCAGCGAGTCAAGCTCGGTCTCGTTCCCGGGGACAAAACCGAAGAAAGCACGCTGGGACGCGAAATCGACTGTGGTGGTGTCATTCCTGCTCAAGTGTCCCCTTGCGTTGCCCTCGATACGGAGTGACGAGAGATCCCCGTTCTTGAGAAGAACCTCCATCCAGTCTCCGTTCATTGTTCCCTCGGGCGCTTCGATCTCGGGGGTGCCGATGAGTTCAAGTCTTTCGTCTTCTCCTTCGTACAGAAGATACTCGGCGAGCGCGGTGAACTCCCGTGAAGGCATTCTGAGAACAGCGTCGCCCTGGGCTTCGGCCCTGTCATCGTCGAGGAAGAACTCCAGCCGCTGGGCCGTTATAGTGAGGGAGTCACCCCCCTCGATTCTTCTGAGCTCGGGCTCGCTGGTAACGAACAGGCTTCCCCGTTCGCCGTCGTAGAGGGCATACTCACCCGTAACCTCCCCGAGCCATTCCCCGGTCATCACGACCGCGCCAAGCGCCGTGGCCTTGTTCATGAACCTGAACCAGGTTATCCGGTCGGCCCTCAGGGTGCTCTCACCATCGTTAAGAAAAGCGTTGCCGATGATCTGCAGGTATCCCGTCGGCCGGGAGTATGACAGATAGGCTCCGGTTGCGGTTATCGAATCGTGGTTCACATGCACGTTGTCATAAAACTCGGCGACCTGGGCGGTTTCGTAGATCGTTGCCCTGTCAGAGGTGACAGTGACCTCGCCGTCGGTCACCCTCACGTTCTCCAGAAGCTCCATGACAACGGTTCCATCCTCCATCTCCGTGGATACTGCACGAAGAGCGGTAATTGTAAAGACACCCGCGAACGCCGTGCATGACAGAAGAAGGACTGTCCTAATCAAGGTCCGTCACCTCACCGCTGTACACGGCTTGAAATGACTCGTGGACCTGGACATCGCCCACGGTCCCGAGGCCCGTGTCGAGGGTAACCCCCATGCCACGCAGGACTGTTACACCGTCATCTTCCGGAACCGTGAAAACCGCCAGACAGTCCGTGTGGAAAACCCCGAGCGAATCATCCCACTCCAGAAGCTGTGTCTCAAGAATGCGGCCGCTGCTGTTCTCGGCCACCACAGACCCCCAGAGAACGGTCCGGCCCGAAGTGAGGTGTGCCCTTCCCGAGTCGGAACTCACGGTGCTTTCGGGAAGATTGTCAACGAAAAAGGTTATGAAGACTCCTGTGAGGGTCACGAGGCTGTCCTCCTCGAGATACACCGCTGTGTCACCCTGGAGGCTCCATGACCTTTCAGCTCCTTCTGCCTGCGTAAGCCTGAGCCCCGAAACGGTCTGGATCCTGCCGGTGTCGGAGGAGTAGTCTACGGGCTGCTCACCGCACGACAGGCCTGAAAGCAGGGCTGCGGCCCCAGCGATCATGAAACCAAATCCACTGGCCGGGCTCCTCAACTATCCACTCCCCGATCCTGCTGTTGAAAACGCCTGTCAGGGCGGTGACCCCCTCCTCACCTTCCATGCCCCGGGTATCGACCGGGGGATCGATGACAAGAAGGTAGTTCATGCCAACCCGTCTTATATGAAGAGTAATGGCTGGAATGCCAAACCTGAGGCAGATGGCGGCGGGGCCCGTGGGTGTCAGGGCGGGAACGCCGAGGAACGGAACGAAGCGCCCTTCGACGGCCTTGGTCTCCTGATCGATGAGGATCCCCACGGCGGTGTTCATGCGCAGTGTTCTCAGAAGCCTCATGGCTCCGTCGCCCCTGTCGATGGTCTCCACCCCGAACCTTCGCCGCAGGGCGTCCAGCTCGAATGAGACCCTGGGATTCCAGAGTTTGCGCCCCACTATTCCCACCCTGTGCCCCAGGAGGGTTATCGCCCGTGGAATGAGCTCCCATGCCGAGTAGTGCGCTGTGACCACCACGGCACCTTTGCCCATGGCCATAACCGCTTCGAGGTGATGTGCCCCCTCCACCCTCACCACGCTTCGGAAACCCTCGTCGTCCATGGCGGAAAGCCTTAAGAAATCCATCATGCCCGCGGCAATGTGCCTGTAGACCTCCCGGGGGCGGACCGAAAGGCCAAGGGGGGTCGCGATCCTTTTCGTGTTCTGCACCATGAAACGCCGTGACCTGCCCGGAAGGGCCGCGGCAACTGCGCCCAGAACACCCGCAGCGAACCACCCCAGCCTTCTCGGGAGAACGGCACCAACCCCTGTCAGCCAGCGGGTTAGGGCGGGTTCGACCCGCCTGTGTCTGAACCGTCGGAGCAAGTTTCTACCTGACCCCTTCCCGGAGGGCGTCGTGGAGGTAGAGAATCCCCTTTGGTCTGCCCTCTTCATCAACCGCCACGACGGATGTGATGCCTCTGGTCTCCATTGCGGCCACCGCGGTCGATGCCGGCTCGACCGGGCTGACAACGGCGGGGTTCCGCACGAGGACATCGGAGAGGGTCAGGTTGAGGATGTCGGCCCTGTTCCTCATGAGACGCCCGAGGTCTCCGTAGACGAAGATGCCTGAAAGGCGCCCGTCACAGTCGGTCGATATGCAAACCCCCCGGTGTCTGGTCATGACCTCGATGGCCTCGGAGAGGGGAATGTCCTGGCAGACCACGGGCAGGGGATCGGACACCATCATGTCACTCACGCGGAGAAGCAGCTTTCTGCCCAGCATTCCGCCGGGGTGGACATGTGCGAAGTCCTCGGGCGAGAACCCGTTGATGCGGAGAAGCGCCATGGCCAGAGCGTCGCCCAGAGCCATCATGGTTGTGGTGCTGGCCGTGGGTGCGAGGTTGTAAGGGCAGGCCTCCTCAAAGGACGGCAGCAGAAGCACCGCGCTGGAAACCCGGGCCAGTATCGAATCCCCGTGGCAGGTCATGGACACCACGGGCATGTCCAGACGGGCCAGCGCGGGGATCATGGCTGCTATCTCGGGTGTCTCTCCGCTCTTTGAAAGGACCAGGGCGCTGTCGCCCCTGGCGAGAATGCCTATGTCGCCGTGAATGCCCTCGGCCGGATGAAGGAAGTAGGCAGGCGAACCGGTGCTTGTCAGTGTGGCCGCTATCTTCCTGGCCACGTGTCCCGATTTGCCCATGCCGCACACTACGATCTTGCCTGTGGTCTCTCTAAGTACGGCGACCGCATGGTCAAAGCTGTTCTCATTCAAGCGAATGCTTTCAATGAGCCACTGCGCTTCGATCCCTATCACTCGCCGGGCTTCTTCGAAGCAGTTCACGGTCGGGCCTCAAGTATCTTTTCCGCCACTTCCCTTACCGCGCCCGAGCCCCCGGGGGCCGAGGTCACAATGGTGCACACCCTGAGAACTTCGGGGGCGGCGTTGGAGGGGCATGCTGCCACTCCCGCCATTTCGAGGGCGGGAATGTCGCCAGCGTCATCGCCCATGAAGAGAGTTTCCGCCGGTGAGATCCCGAGAAAAGCGCAGAGGGTGTTCACCGCATCGTCCTTCCGGGTGCATCCCAGCGCAAGGTGCCTGATCCCGAGGTCGGCCGCCCTTCGCCTGGTTGCGGGAAAGTCACGCAGAGAGACAAGCGCGACCTCGTACCCCGCCCTAAGCAGCTTCATTACCCCCTCGCCGTCACGGGCGGAGAAGGACTGGCTCACACCGTCAGGGCCGTACAGAAGCCTGCCGTCGGTCAGCGTTCCATCCACGTCGAGGCATAAGAGACGGATCCTTGAGAGCAAATCGGCTTCCCTTCCGAATAATTGTTGCGGTGTCAACTATAAGCAAAATCGATGGACCCCGGAGCGCCCGGCGGGATTGCCCTACGATCTCCCAAGGCTTTTCCAGAAAACCCGTGACCGCCTGTGCATCCTCTTGTCGTAGAACTTCCACTGGGCCTGGATGAGCGTGTTGGTTTCCAGTTCCCGGTTGCTCTCGGCGTGGGTCATGCCCCTGGCCAGGGCTGATTTGGCCATCTCGAAGCTCATGAGGAGGTCGATCCCCTTGCCCTGGTACTCGGGAAGCACTCCCGCGAGGTAGAAATCGAGCACTCTGCTTTTCTTCAAGGCCATCAGTACATGGATGAACCCGAATGGGAAGAGCCTTCCCCTGGCTTTTCTGAACGCGGTGGTCAGGCTGGGCATGGCGATGATGAACCCCACGACCTTCTCACCGTCAATGGCGATCTTCACGAACTCGGGCTCGACATGCCCCAGATAGCTCTCGATGTAGAAGTTGATCTCGTCCTGGGAAAGAAGCGTTGTTCCGTAGAGGTTTTTGTAGGACTTGTTCAGAACGTCGAACACCTGGGGCGCCCACTTCTTCGCCAGGCGTTTCCTGCTTTTCTCGGAGAACACTGTGACGCTGGTGCGGCGCTGGACAACCTCGGCCATGCGCTCTACCTTCTCGGGGATCCGATCGGGCACGGTTATACGATACTCGAGGTAGTCAACGTCCTTGACGTACCCTCTGGCTTCCGCGAAGTCTGCGTACCAGGGTGGCGACCAGCTCCCGACTATCGTGGGTTCCTCATCGTGACCTTCAATGAGAAAGCCTGTGGCATCGTTGTCGGAAAATCCCATGGGTCCCACGACCCTTGTCATTCCCATCTCCGTGAGCCACCGCTCGGCCCTATCCAAGAGGACTTCGGCCGCATCCGGCGCGTCCGCCTCGAACCAGCCGAACCTGCCTGTGCTTGTGCTGTTCTTGGTGTTGTATTCGTGGGAAATGACCCCGGCCACTCTGCCGCAGGGAACGCCGTTCCTCCGTGCAAGGAAGAAACGGCTCTCGCATCTCTTGAACGCCGGATTCTTGCAGGGATCGAAAAAGACCTTTTCCGCAGCGATGAGCTGGGGTACCCAGCGCGAATCCCGGCCGTAGATCAGGAACGGGACCGATATGAAATCGTCCATGCCCTTCTCGGGTCGGATCTCCTCGATATCAACACCCATCCCGGGTCTCCGTTCCCCTCCAGTGTCTCAGTGCCTCGGCCACCAGTATCCCGGCCCGTGCAAAGTCAAGCTGGACGGCGCTGTCGCTCCTGGCGGACGCGGGGTCCGGATGAACCTCCAGAAACACTCCATCCACGCCCCATGCCGCCGCCGCCCTGGCCAGGTTGAGGGCGAAACTGCGATCGCCGCCGCTTTCGCCGCCCAGAGCCCCGGGCTTCTGAAGCGAGTGGGTCACGTCAAGGATAACCCCGTCGCACAGCTCCGCCATCACCGAGAGCGATCTCATGTCGACCACGAGGTCGCCGTACCCGAAGAAGGTTCCCCTTTCGGTGAGCCACACGGCCGGACACCCGCGGCCCCTCAGCTTTTCGACCGCGCCGGACATGTTCCCGGGCGCCATGAACTGCCCCTTTTTCACGTTCACGGGACGGCCGGTGGCTCCGGCCGCCTCGAGAAGGCTTGTCTGCCTGCACAGGAACGCGGGAATCTGAAGAATATCCGCCACCTCCGCAACAGGCGCAGCCTGTGAGGGAACATGGATGTCGGTCAGGATCGGAAGGCCTGTTTCGGCCCTTACCTTTTCGAGTATCGCAAGACCCCGGTCAAGGCCCGGGCCGGTCCAGCCGCCGCTGGATGTTCTGTTGTCCTTCTCGAACGAGCCTTTGAAAATGAAGCGGGCCTTGTGTTTCTCCGCCAGAGAACGGATGAAGAGCCCGGTTTCCAGGGCGGTCTCGATGCTCTCGAGGCCGCAGGGGCCCATTATCAGAACGGGTTCAGCACCCATCGAATCGCCTCCTTGCCCTTTCGAGGTCGGCGGGTGTGTCCACTCCCATGGCATCCCAATTGCCTGAAACGACCGTAATCGGTATTCCCCGCTCGAGCCAGGCAAGCTGCTCGAGCCTCTCACGGCGGGAAAGGGCTGTTTCCCCGGCCTTCATGCATGCCTCGAGGCTGTCGGGTGTAAAGCAGTAAACCCCCGCGTGCTTCAGATGGCAGCCATCGCCCCAGGGCACTGGGGAACGGCTGAAGTAAAGCGCTCTCCCCTCCTCCCCGACCACCACTTTCACCGTGGAGGGGTCTGCCGCCTCGTGAACGTCAATGGGGGAGGCAAGCGTGGAAACGCCTTCCCTGGTCGAGGAGGTGAGCTCCCGCACCCAATCCATGGAGGCGCAGGGCTCATCCCCCTGCAGATTGACTATCCTTCCGCCCGGAGAGCCCATTGCCCGCCAGGCAAGGTAGACCCTGTGAGTTCCCGAGAAGGCGTCTCCGGTCATCACTGCCCGGTAACCGCCTTTCTGCACTACAGCTGCAATGTCATGGCTGTCAGTTGCGACAACGACTTCAGTGTTCGGAGATGTGCCCAGATTGTCAAGGACTCTGATTATCAGCGGTTCACCGCACAGATCAGCCAGGGGTTTGCCCGGCAGACGGGACGATCCCATCCGGGCAGGCACTATCACGATTACTTCAGCCAGTTTTCCGAAGCCCATAGAGTTGCGTAGACGGTTTTTTCAGTCAGCCCGTCGCCCCAGGTCTCGTAGGCCGCGCCCACGTCAACGGATGCGCGTCCGGACCCGAAGGAGTAGCCGAACCCGGTCGTGTACCTTGTGGCGCCGTCCCTCCAGAGCCCGTCGGTCAGCGAAACTCCGCCCCTGAGCCTTATGCTTCCCGAAGCGCTGTACTCGATGCCGCCCGAATAGATGCTGCCTGGCTCCACAGAAGCCTCGAGGAGACTCAGTCTTTTGCGGGAATAGAAGTCGGCCGCGACAAGGAGCCTTCTGTGGGGCCTTATGGAAACGCCGGCCGTGAAATCGCCGGGTATCGTGTACTGAAGCGTTGTGTCTTCGCTGAGGTTTCCCATGCCGTCACGGTGGATGTCAAGCGTGCCGTTTCGGTCGGTTGTTATAGACATTCCCACATCGACGACTCCCGTCTTCCAGAACGCTCCGAACAACAGACCGGACGAGGGTTTGAAAACAGCATCATCACGGTACTGGGAGGAGAGGGGAATAAAAGGACCACCAAGCGAATCGGGGATCGTCATGATCTCGCCTGAAATGCTGCCGAAAGTGCTCCGGTTGCCCAATGCGAAGGAAAGCGAGCTGCCCGCCCTGGCGGAAAGACCGAACCAGCCCTCGGTAAGGCCGCCCTCCCACGAGGCGGTTCCGGTGCCGCCGTCGTACGTGAAGTCACCCCCGGAAGAGAGCCTGCTTCTCGAGGACAGGCAGCCCGACAGGGTGATGCCCCATGGGATCGGGAACACCATGGAAACATGGGGAAAGCCAAGTTTGCCGGTCCAGTTGGAGTCATCGCCGCTTACGCCTGAAAGCCCCCAGGTAAGCCCAGTGGCGGAGGCCCAGCCGGAAGCGGCAGGGTTGTAGACGGTAACAGTGTTGGAATCGGGGACTCCTGCGGTAGCTCCACCCATGGCGAACGCCCGGGCACTCAGAGATCTGGCTTCGACACCCACGCCGCCCACGGGCGTCAGGTAAGGCGGATCGAACCCTGCCGCCAGGATCAGGGCTGAGGCAAGAATTATCTGCATGTCCCTCCGATGGCTGAATCGATGGAATACTTGGGAATATAGCTCAGAGTTCCAGCGAATCCCCAACCGCCGGGATCGTAACCTCTCTTCCCGGCGCAGACCCGGCCCGAATCCTTTCTGCAAGGCTTTCCGACTGAGACTTCTCACCGTGGACAAGGGCGATGGCGTCAGCCTTCGCGCCGGTGGCCCCCGCAAACTTCAAGAGCTGTCCCGAATCCGCATGGGCGCTCATTCCGTGGATCTCCTCAACCCTTGCCCTCAGTTTGTGCGGCTCACCGAAGATGTTCACCGTTTCAAGACGCTCGGCTATCTTCCTGCCCAGCGTTTCCGCAGCCATGAACCCCACGATGAGAATGGTGTTCCTGGGATCGGAGATGTTGTTTTTGAGGTGATGCCTTATCCTGCCGTTCTCGCACATTCCCGAGGCCGAGATGATTATCATGCTTTCCTTCATACTGTTGAGGGCCTTTGACTCCTGAACGCCCTGTATGAACTTGAGCTTCTCGAACGTAAAGGGGCTGTGACCGGACTGTATCAGGGAGAGGGCTTCCTCGTCGAAACACTCCGGATGAAGTTTGTAAACCCCTGTGGCGTCGAAGGAAAGCGGCGAATCAACGTAAACACGGATTCCTGGAAGAGCGCCCTCCACATCCAGCTGCCTGAGAGAGTACAGGACCTCCTGTGTTCGTCCGACACTGAACGCCGGAATGATGACTTTGCCCCTGACCGCGACAGTCTCCCTTATGACCCGTTCGAGCCTCTCCAGGCTTTCCTGGACCGGCTCGTGGTCCCTTGCGCCGTAGGTGCTCTCCATGACCAGAACATCCGGTCTGGCGGACAGATCGGGGTCTTTCAGAATGGGGCGGTTCGGGCGGCCGATGTCGCCGCTGTATAGCAGTACACGCTCCCGTTCCCCCTCCCGCAGCGTAAGCTCGATCTGGGCTGAGCCAAGGATATGCCCGGCCTCCAGCATCCTCAGGCTAATCCCAGGAAAAAGCTGCATGGACATCCCGTACGGAACCGATACGAACCTCTCCAAAGTGGTCATGACCTCTTCAATGCCGTAGATCGGCGTTATCGGAGCCTGCCCCCTGGCTTTCCGCGCCTTGTTCATGTATTCGGCGTCGGCGAGCTGTATGTGGGCCGAATCGGGGAGCATTATCGAGGCCAGGTCACGGGTGGCGGACGTGGAGTAGACAGGCCCCTTGAAGCCGGCGCCCACGAGCCCGGGCAACTTGCCCGAGTGATCAATGTGTGCGTGGGAGAGCACCACGGCATCCACCGAATCAGGTGGCACCGGATGGGTTCTGTTGAGCCTCTCGCTCTCCTCGCGCCTGCCCTGACTGAAGCCGCAGTCAAGCATTATCCTTTTACCGGCGGCCTCGACCAGGTGGCATGATCCCGTCACACAGCCTGCCCCGCCCAGAAATGTGATCTTCACCCGTTACTCCTCTGCTGATGTTTTCAGGCTCAAGTATGAAGGCTCGGGACGGGACCGGGCAATAGTGGAAGAAACCGTGGGAACCGGCATGGACACGCCGGGCTATTCCTTATAGTATAAGAGTGCGTCTGCCAGAGCTATTCGTTGCACTTTTTTTAACAGCAGAGGAGGCTGACAAAAGTGAAATTTGCGATTACCTTTCTTACACTGGCGGTATCCATCTCACTCGGAGAAACAATGGCTTCCAGGATAGGCTCCGCCCTCGAAACCGATGCCCTCACCCCCGACGAAGCTGTTTTCATGCTGTACAACAGCGTGTACGATGCTTCAAAGGTTCCCGCGCAGTTCCGGGAAGGCACTGTTCCCGAACCCTGCGGAACGCCCGCATTCGACCTTATCGTCTCCCTGTACGACCATTGCTCGGCCCCTGTGCGGGACGAGCTGGATGTGCTTCTTGCCAGGCCCAACCCCGGCGAACCCTACTACACAACCATCTCCCCGGATGACCTGTTCAAGATCCACTGGACCACGGCCGGCGCGAACGCCACCAACGAAAACTATGTGAACACGCTTGCCGAGGCTTTTGACACCTCATGGGAAACACTCTGCACCACCCTCGGTTTCTGGACTCCCCCAACTGACATGGGCCTTGGCGGCTGTGACAGGTACGACGTGTATATCATGAGCCTCGACGCCGGAACGCTCGGGTACTGCAGCACCGGCGGCGAAGTCCCCAATCCATCCACGCCCAACAACGACTGGTCCAGCCACATCGCAATGAGCAACAACGAAAGCTACGGCCAGAACCAGATGATCGAAACCTCCGCCCACGAGTTCAAGCATGCGATCCAGAACGCGTACGACACGGCCGAGCCCTCCTGGTTCAAGGAGAACTGCTCGGTATGGGCCCAGAACATCGTTTTTGACACAAATCTCTACACCGACTACCTCAAGAGCGGCGAAAACTGCCTGCGCCGCCCCTGGTACGATATCCGGAGCGGCGCCATGTACCACTACGGGGCCTCTCCCTGGCCCATGTACATGCAGTACCGAACCGGCGGCAGTGTCGAGGCCGTCCAGAGGGTCTGGGAGAACGCGGCAGACTACTACGGCGCCAACCTCATGGAATCCATCGTACAGACCGCTGAAGAGTACGGTTTCACGTTCAACCAGTGGCTTGCGGAGTACACGTGCTGGCGCTGGTTCACCGGCAGCAGGGCCGACGACGAGCACTACCCCTACGAAGAGTGCTCCCTCTGGGGTCCCGGCGCCTATGTGTTCAGCTTCCACAACGTCACCTCGCTCCCCGCTTCCCTCGACAACGGCGTCTACCCCCCTGAAACCTTTGGACACCACTGGATCCAGATCAACGTGGAACCATACCAGGGATGGATCCAGGTGAATTTCGACGGACGCGACAACTTCGACTGGATCCTTGGCGTGATAAGGACCAAAGAAGACGGCACTGATGACTTTTACTGGACACTCGTCGAGAACTCGCAGGCCACGTACGAGTGGGGAGTGGAGACCACTGGCTGGGACAAGGTCATAGTGTTCCCCCAGCCGGTAAGCACAACCACGCTCGATCTTCTCTACGAGATGGACATCACCTACACAACAGGCATCGAAGAGGGCGTCCAGTCATCCGATTACCTGATGGAAGCATCGGGCAATCCCTTCAGCGGTTCAGGCGTTCTCAGGGTCACGATGCCCGCCGCCGGTGCGGTCACCATCAATGTCTACAACGCTGCTGGGCGAATGGTCCAGACCATATCCGCGGGTGAGCTTCCCGAAGGCCAGAGCAGTGTGAACTGGAACGCCTCGGAGCTCGAAAACGGAACCTATTTCGTCAGGCTCACCGGTCCCTCTGGCGGTGTCACCGCCAGGGTCACGGTCCTGAACTGACACAAAGGAAGGGGGGCATACGCCCCCCGACCCGAAGGGAGCACATTTGAGGTATACCCTTTTGATCCTTCTGGCGTTCTCTGCCCTGGCGACGGCAGACACCACGCTCGACAGGATCATGAACGCCGCTTCAGCGGGCGATATCACCCCTGAAGAAGCTGCGCACTACATGGTTATGAGCGTCCGTGAGCGCGACCTTCTGCCGGTTGCCTTCACCGACGGCGCAGTCAGCGAACCCTGCGGCACGCCTGCGCTTCTCGAGGCCGGAAGGCTTCTCGACAGTATCTCAAGCCCCATTGGCGACCAGTCAGGCTACAGACTCGCAAGACCCCAGCTCAGCGGGCCCGAGATCACTTTCGTCACCCCCTCCGACCACTTCAGGATTCACTACACAACCCAGGGCGGGGACGCGGTAACCGAGTCCTATGCCATATCGATAGGCGAAGCCGCTGATTACTCGTGGCAGGTACAGTGCGACGAGATGAACTATTTCTATCCCCCGCCGGACGCGAACATGGGCGGGTGCAACCGCTACGACATCTACATAATGGCGATCGACGCGCTTGGTTACACTTCCTCAGGCGGCGAGTTCAAACCGCCGGACTCAACGCACAACGCCTCGGCGAGTCACATCGTCATGAACAAGAACCTCAGCCCCAATCTGGTCAAGGCAACGGTAGCCCACGAGTTCCAGCACGCGGTCCAGATGACCTACGACTACACCGAGCCCACCTGGTTCATGGAGAACTGCGCTGTATTCATGGAAGAAATGGTCTACCCCGAGGTCGATGACTACATGGGTTACCTCGGCGGCGGAGACACACCCATCCGCAAGCCCTGGTACGACATCAGGTCGGGGGGCGGCTCCAACCTCTACTGGTACGGCGGTGTCACATGGGCTTTCTACATCTGGCAGCGCCAGGAGGTCGAGGCCGTCAGAACGGTATGGCAGAACTGCGCCGATTTCCGGGGTCCCAACATGATGGAATCCATCGAGGACATGTTCGAGTCCTACGGCATGGACTTCGAACAGGGCTTTATGGAGTACGGCTACTGGCGCTGGTTCGTGGCCAACAACTGGTACGACGGCGGAATGTACTTCGCCGAAGCGGCTGACTGGGGCGGAAACCCCTATGTGTTCAACTTCCACAACTTCACAACACTTCCCGTCTCGGGCGACAACGGCGTGTACCCCCCAGAAGCCCTCGGTCTTCACTGGATAAGGGTCGACCTGTCGGACTACCAGGACGGCTGGGTCAATTTCAGTTTCAACGGCAGGGACAACTTCGAGTGGGACCTCGGAGTGATACTGTGGGACACCGGAGGCGCTTCACTGTGCACCTGGTACGACACCACATACCCGGCCGGCACCGCGTCGGTATCGGTCGAAGCCGCCGGTTGGGACTACGCGATCTTCTACCCGGCAATGCTTTCGATAACCACTCTCGACATGACGTACACCTTCGATATCAGCTACTCTCAGGGCATCGAGGGCGGCAGCGTCACACCCGGGCAGTCACTCTCGGTTCATACCAATCCCCTCGTACCCGGGGGCCTTGTGTCGTTCACCATGTTCGAACCGGGCAACGCCCGGCTCGCGCTGTACGACCTCTCGGGCAGGGTGGTGAGCACCCTCGCCAATGGCCCGATCGAGGCCGGAGCGCATTCGGTGAGCATCAGCGACGACCTGGCTACGGGCACATACTTCCTGATGCTGAATCATCCCGGCGGCGTCGAAACCATGAAGGTTCTCGTCGCCCGGTAGACCCCTTACTTCGGGAATGCGCCCATCCGGGCGCATTCCCTATATTCCGGGCATGAAAATCCTTCAACCGTTGATATCTCTGCTGATCTGGGCTGCCTGCGCCAGACCGGGTGCTGGTACTGAACTGGCGCTTTTCGAGTGCTCACCCAAGACAGTGGTCGTTCTCGAAATCACGGGCAGGCAGGAATTGCCCGACCTTCCAGACGGGCTCGCCTGGAGCCGTTTCTCCCGTACGGACAGGTATTCAGATAACCCAATGGAAAACCTACTGTTATCCGCGGATTCATCAGGGAAACTGCTGATGCTGCTGGAGCGGGAACCTGGAACTGAGCTGCCCGGGGCGACACGTCAGCATATGTTCATAACCCTCGATGACCTTCACAGGCCGGTCATCGTGTCTCCCGAAGGGCTGGCCCTCGATCTGAATGAAACATCGATAACGCCGGGACCTGAAGGACACGGGGCGGTGATCCTGCTTCTGGAGAAGTACAGGCCCGACCTTCTTTTCATTTCCATCGATGACCCGGGACCGGACAGTCTCTCCGCCCTTCTCGCCTTCTGGAGCGAAAGCGCAACGATTCGAGACTTCAGGTTCGTCCTGTTGTCCGCCCCTTCATCAGAATCGAGGGGATGGTGCGCCATGAACTGGCGGGGCATTCAGGGCGGTTTCATTCCCGGTCTCTCCTTCGGAGGGTTCGAGAAAACTCTCGCCATCCTCGTCGGCCTTCCGTGGGACCAGTCAGTGTTCTCCGGAGTACCGGCGGCAACCGTTCTCAACACAAGGGAGCAGAACCCATGAGAGCAAAACAACTGCTTCTTCGAATGATAGAATGGGGAGCCTCGATCAAGGCATCTCCGATGCAGCTCGGGGGTCTTTTCGCGGCCACGGTGATCCTGCGCAACCTTCTCGAGGCAGCAACCCTCGGTATCCTGTTCGAGGGACCGGCCTTCTTCCTCCATTTCCCTATCGCTTACATCTTCCCCATGCTGGGGCTGGTGGCTCTTCTTCATCTCGCAAGCGGCTTTCCACTATCGAAGCTCCTGAAGATAATGATCATGGCCTGGACGCTCACCCTTCTTCCCCCGATCATCGATTTTCTGGCGGGAGAAACAGGCGACATAGGTTACTTTCCTCTCCACAGGGGAAACGCGGTCTGGTTTCTCACGAACTTCTTCAATCCGGCTGTCGTGCTTCCGGGCACCACGACCGGGATCAGGATAGAAGCCTTCCTGGGATGCGTGCTCGCGGGGGTGTTCTCATGGTGCGTGGGGCCGGATCGGCGTCTTTTGCGGGGAATTCTGACAACCCTGGTTTTCATGCCAATGTTCCTGGTCTTCTTCACCTGGCCCTACCTGGTTCAGATCCTGGGCGAGGCTTTTTTCCCGGTACAGGAGATCACCCAGAGATTCCTTCAGTGGAGGGCCATAAGCGAGCTTCCCCTTCACGGCTCGGCACATTTCACCATCTTCACCGTAGACATGATGCCGGTCTCCCTGCTGGCTCTCTGGATGTTTTCCCGTCTCTACCCCGGTCAGCGGGCGCTGCTCCGGGCTGAGCTTCCGAAACTCCTTCCCGGGGTTGTTGTAGCCTTTTCCGGGGCTCTCGCGGTTTTTGCGTCGACACCCTCGGGCGGGATCACCTTCGCTGACGCAGTGGCGATAGCCGGAGCCTTCATGGGAGTGCTCTGGCTTCTTGGCTCGCTCCCGCTTCAGGGAGCAGTGCGCTCGCTGGCCATTGCCGGTTCGCTTCTTCTCGGTTGGGCCTCGGGCTGGAACACGCTTGTTGCCCTGTCATTCGCGACCGCTCTCTTCCATCTTCCCGGCCCCCGATGGCTCTCGCGCTCCCTTGCCTTTCCCGTTTTGCTGTTCGCATCGGTTTCCCCCGCGGGAATTCCGGCGTTTACCATGCCGTACATCGGTCTATCCCTGGCCGCTTCCGTCCTGGGCGGAGTTTCCTGTGCGGGGAAAGCGGGTTTTCGTCTGGCGGGCTCGGCTGCTTTTCCATTGCTTGTTCTCGTCCTGCCCCCTGAAGGCCTTGACCGCGGAAGGCTTCAGGGCTTCGAACGACAGGCCGACTCTTTCTTCAGAAGCGGGATGGTTGCTCACGGCCACGCTTCGGCCAGCAGGTTCGCCGCTTCAGGCGGCGGTCTGAGAACAGTTGCCGAAGGGGCTCACCTGAGCGGTATGCATAACAGGGCGGAATGGGCATACCAGGTTGGAACGGCCCTGGGCGACTCCTCTCCGGAGTTGATGAAGGTGGGTGTCAACCTGGCCTTCGCCTCCGGCGACAGTCTGCTTCTGTGGACAAGGGCGCTCGCCTACATGGACACCGCGGGTGAAAGGGGAACCGAGGCAGCTGAGCTTCTTCTGGGTTTCTCGGCAACTACCGGGGACACAGCGTTTCTGAACAGGGCGCACTCCGGCGGCGCCCTCTCCGACCGTCTGCTTGTTCTATACTCACGCGCCCAAATGGCTCTGGGGGACACCCTAACCTCAGCTTCCTACGCGAGAGCGGCACTCACATATCCCGACGCCGCTCAGGGCACGTGGGCGTATGCTGTTGAACTCGCGGGAACTGCAGGGGATGACTACGACTCTCTATTCACCGTAAGCGTGGTAAAATTTGGCTTCTCGCAGGAAATTGCTCTGGCAAGGCTCAGGGTCGGGTTCGGCAACGGCGGTGTCCCCGATCGTGAAGACCTGCTCAACCGCTGCCTGGCCCTCAGCCCCGATAACCCCGCCGTACTTGAAACCGCAGCGTCATGGCACCTGGCCGCGAACAACCCTCAGCTCGCCATGGATTTCGCAATCAGGTCGCTGGCTGCCCAGATCGTTCCCGCACCGAACACATTCGCCCTGGCCGTGAGAGCGGCCGTGGCCGCCGGAAGGAACGACATCGCAGTCGCCTGCGGCAAGTACGCCCAGAGCGTTTACAGGTGACGATCCGATTCCGCACGGGCCTGTTCCTGGGGTCCCTGATCATGGCTGTCCTGGCCTTTACAAGCGGCCCTCCATCGTTTGATTCCGTTGACGGGAGTGAGTTCGCCGTTTCGGGCAGCAGGCTCGAGATCGCCCATGCCCCTGGTTATCCCCTGTTCCTGTTCCTGCTTCGGATCACATCACTTGCAGGCGGCCCTCTTTACGGGCATATGCGCATCATTACATGCCTTCTGGCTGGGGCCTGTCTTCCAGCGGTTTACTGCGCGCTCCGCAGTCACGGAGCATCGAAAACCGCCGCCGCGGCCTCGGCGGCTACTCTTCTGCTTCTTGCGCCGCTGCTTTCCCAGATGAATGTTCTGGAGGTTCACGGAACCGCCATTCTCCTGCTGATGCTGGCAGTTTCTCTGCGAAACAGCAGGGCGGGGCCTTTCATGGCATCCCTGGCACTTTTCGGAGGGCATCCGGCAGGGGTTCTGCTGCTACCACTGGCCTTCAGCCGCCGATGGTTCTCAAAGTGGGCCACACTGGCGGTTCTTCCCGCAAGCCTGCTTCTGTACGTTCCCCTCCGCGCCGGAGCGTGCACAGTTGCCCACTACACAAGGCCTTCGACCCTTCCCCATGTCGCATCTTACTTCACCATGTACTCGGATGTGCCGAAAGCTCCGTCAACCGAGGGACTTGAGCGGCTGGCCGCCGTAATGGGCCCCGTATGCGCAGGCGCAGTTCTTCTGCTTTCCGTCGCCGGGGGCAGACCGGCTCCCGGGGCTTCACTTTCGATCATTCTCGGCGCAGTCTTCCTTTCCGTTTACAGGGTGCCCGACTACGAAAGCTTTGGCTGGCTTCTCCTCGTTCCCCTTGCCTTTCCCATGTCCGGGGGGATCGACCGTTTCCTTCGTGGCGGGACACGCGGAAGGGTAGTGCTGGCCTGCCTGCTTCTTCCGTGCATGTTCCATGGTGTCCGTGGGGCATGGCGTGGAACCGACGACGCGGCCCCCAGGTATTCCCGCGACATACTCGCCGGGCTGCCAGCGGGAGCTGTTCTGCACACCGAAGGTCATCCAACTTTCTACACGGCCTACCTGCTCTTCAACGAGGGTTACAGGCCTGATGTCATTCCGTGTGATGACCTGGGGAACTTCTTCTTTCTCAGGATGACCGGACCCCTGCCGGACAGCCTGGGCGGGCGGCCCGTGTATTCCACCCGTGCCTGGAACGATCCGGCCCTCGTGCTCTCCGGCCTGCTTTTCGGACCTGAAGCCCGGGCCGTATCCTGGAACGATCTTGAGATATTCCGTTACCGGGGAGGATCACCGGACGCCATGGCCGGTGATCTGGCAGCCGAGGCGTGGGCCCTGCGAATGGTCCAGTCACGTGGCCGGGAAAGGGAGGAAGCTTTCGAGGCGGCCATCGAACACGCGGAGACAAACGTCACCAGAAACCGTGTGGAGACGCTCTTCCACCGGGTTCCCTAGCTCCGGCATTTCCCTGTTACCGGTCCGGAACCTATATTTACGTTAATACATCGCGCTGTGACAGGGGTACGAGTTTTTCAAAGCGAGAAACGGAGATGTGATGTCCATAAAAAGTTCGATCAACGATTTCTTCGCAAGGGTTGCCAGGCTTATCAAGGGCGGGGGGGACGAAGCCCTTGAAAAGCAGAAAAAGCAGGGCAAGCTCTCCGCCAGGGAACGGCTCGACGGCATCCTCGACCCGGGAAGCCTCTTCGAGACCGATCTCTTCGTTGAGCATTCCGCAACAGACTTTGGAATGGACAGCAAGAAGCTCGCTGGAGACGGCGTCGTAACGGGTTTCGGTATGGTTGACGGAAGGCCCGTCTCGATATTCGCCCAGGATTTCACCGTTGCGGGAGGATCACTGGGAAGGGCTCACGCGGGTAAGATCGTGAAGATAATGGATGCCTCGATGGCGCGCAGGATCCCTCTCATAGGCATCAACGACTCCGGAGGCGCCAGGATACAGGAGGGTGTCGATTCGCTGTGCGGCTACGGCGACATCTTCTACCGTAACACCAGGCTCAGCGGCGTGGTTCCCCAGCTTTCCCTCATACTGGGACCGTGCGCCGGCGGAGCGGTCTACTCACCGGCCCTGACGGATTTCGTCTTTGTCGTGAACAAGGTCTCCAACATGTTCATCACCGGCCCCCAGGTCATCAAGGCAGTACTGGGAGAAGAGATCAGTCAGGAAGAGCTTGGCGGCGCCATGACCCAGGCCTCAATAACGGGCAACGCCCATTTCTACGCCGAGAGCGAGCTCGAGGCCTTCGATCAGATTCGCAAACTGCTTTCATTCCTTCCTTCCAACTGCCTCGAGCCGGCACCCGAGCACAAGCCCGTCGAACCCTCCAGACCCCTCAAGGACAGCATAATCCCGGAAGACCGCCGCAAGGCATTCGATGTCCATGATGTGATCCGAGGCATAGTGGACGGGTCCGACTTCCTCGAGGTTCACAGGTACTACGCCGGAAACATCGTGGTCGGGTTCGGAAGGCTCGCCGGCAGAACGGTGGGCATCATCGCCAACCAGCCCAGGGTACTTGCGGGCGTCCTCGATGTGAACGCCTCGGACAAGGCAGCACGGTTCATCCGTTTCTGCGACGCCTTCAACATCCCTCTCCTCACATTCGTGGACACCCCGGGGTATCTACCGGGAGTTGACCAGGAACACTCGGGCGTGATCAGACATGGCGCAAAACTCCTTTACGCCTACAGCGAAGCCATGGTGCCCAAACTCACGGTGATAATGCGCAAGGCCTACGGCGGCGCATACATCGCCATGTGCAGCAGGCACCTGGGGGCCGATTTCGTTCTGGCATGGCCTGCCGCCGAGATCGCCGTGATGGGCTCCGAAGGGGCCGCCAACATCATCTTCCGCAAGGAGATCATGGAGAGTTCCGACCCCGGGGCCACAAGGGCCGAGAAGGTGAAGGAGTACGAGACGAAATTTGCGAACCCTTACGTGGCAGCTTCCAGGGGTTACGTTGACATGATCTGCCCACCCGCCGACACCAGGAAGTCCCTTATCAACGCCATTGAGTACGCGGGAGGCACCGACCCCGGAAACTCCTTCCGCCGTCACGGCAACATCCCCCTTTAAGGGAGGCGGAACATGGCTTCGACGCTTGTGATAGACGATACGGGATACGAAACCGAAATACCGGAAAACTCACTGAGGCGGGGCCGCCCCGCCCCCGACCCCGAGATCATCAAGGCCTTCATCCCCGGCACCATAGTCGCAGTTCGTACTAAGGTTGGGGACAGGGTGAGGGAGGGCGACGCCCTCCTCCTTCTGGATGCCATGAAGATGCACAACGAGGTGTGCTCATCTGTGAACGGGGTTGTGCTGGAACTCCTGGTGGCAACCGGCGACAAGGTGGAAAAGGGTCAGCTTCTCGTCAGACTTCGCAAAGACTGATACCATATCTCTGAAGGGTAAAAAAGGGGCGGTCCGGTTGGACCGCCCCTTTGCGTGTAACGTTTACTGCTGCTGCCGGCGGAGTTCTTCCGCCTTCTCCATGGCTTGGATGGCGAGCTGTCTGCGGCCAAGACGGCTGTAGGTGGAGGCCAGGTAATCGTAGTACATGGCATTCTGAGGATCGTACTGGATTGCGGTGAGAAGTGCGTCGAGAGAGACCTGGTCCCGCTCCATCCTGCTGTTGTTCACAAACACCATGTAGTTCAGGTTGCCCATCTCCTCCGGAGTGAGCCCCGGAAGAGCAAGAGCCTGGTTGAGCGCCACCAGGGACTGCTCATACCTCTCGAGAACAACGTTGGCGTGGGCGATGGTGGCCAGGACATCGTAGCTGTCGCCGATAAGGCTTCTGCTTGCTTCGAGCTGGGCCAGCGCTTCGTCGCTGCGTTCCATCTCCAGAAGTGCGAATCCCCTTGTGAGGAAAAGCGCTCCCCTCATTGTGGCTGATTCCTCGGGTGTGATCCAGCCCTCGGATTCGCCCAGAAGGATAGACTGCTCGGCGTTGTCGTAGACCGACAGTGCCTGGTCGTACTTGCCCTGAATCAGAAGGATCTCGGCCTTGGTTTCCAGAAGATCGGGGTTGGTCGGGTCGAGTAGAAGACCGGCATCGAGGATGGTCACCGCCCTGGATGCGTGGGCTGCCTTCTGGAGTTCGTCTTCGGATCTGAGGTAGAGGTTCTCGAGTATCCTGGCGGAGTTGTAGCTGGAGAGAACGGCGCCGGACAGAACCCTGTAGTACTCGTTCTCGAGGTATTCGACTCTGGCGGGGTCGGTCTCGATGTTTTTCTGGGCTTCGAGGTCGGCAGCCATGGCGTTTCCAAGGGCGAAGGCCTCGTCGAAGCGGTCAAGGGCCTCTTCGACCTGGCCCTGATTCACGAGGATGTCGCCGAGCATCTGGGGGAATTCGGGTCTGTCCGGAGCAATCACGGCTCCGGTTGATAGCATTTCCTGAGCACCCGGAATATCGCCCGCGGTGAACCGGTTGTTGGCTGTGTTGTAAAAGACGGTCCAGAAATCGGCAATATCCGCCTGACGAAGGGGATCAAGCCTGTATACCTCGCTGAAAGCTTCGGCGGAGTTCTCCCAGTCATGAATGAAACTGTGGGCTCTGGCCTTCCAGTACCACACTTCTGCGTTGCCAGCTTCGGGGCCTTGCAGTACACTGTCGGCCAGGGTGATCGCCCGTTCGTAGTCACCGTTCTGGATATGAACCTTGATCCCGGTGATCGCGGGGGAGGAGCACCCGGCAACCGCTATCAGCGAAGCCACAAGGGCAACCGCCATCATGCTTTTTACCAATTCGACCCTCCGTTCCAAAGGTAGAGGCAGGTTTGTGTGTCATTTCTGTTCAGCGGGTTTTTGAAAAGACATGGTAATCTCGCCGTTTCCAAGCTTCAAGTCAACCTTCAGGGGTTGACTCGGATGGCTTTCTGATGCAGAATTAACCCCCATGGAGGTTTGATATATGGCGATTTTTGCAGGTGCAGCTGCCTGGGTTCTGTCAACTCTGATATATGCGTCCTGCTCAACGGGCGCCATCCCGGGTCCGGAACCGGACGGTCAGAGAAGGGCCTCGGTTCGCGTGGAACACCAATACATAATCTTCCAGGAAGGCGACAGGGAAGCCAACCTTGCGCTTGTGTCCACAGGAAGGCCGCCGCATTACAGCACTCCGACAGGTGATTTCACTGTTCTCTACCGTCTCAGGAACCCGATGTCCAGCACGTACCACGTCAGAATGCCATACTGGCTGTGCATTGTGCCAAGCGGAGCCATAGGCCTTCACCAGGCGGGCCGCAGCGCCGAGTCAAGGCTGGGAGAGCCTCTTTCCCACGGCTGCGTCCGCCTCGGAAGGTTCACCGCGGAATGGGCTTACTCCTGGATGCCCACCGGGGCTCCGGTCAGCATTCATTGAGCTTTTCTGAAACCTCCCGCAGCTTCTGGGCGCACGAGTCAGCCATTACGAGTGTAGCGGTATCGGTGCAGACAACCGAGACGTTCCGAAGCCCCATGATCACCGTAAGCCTTCCGGTAGCATCGTAGACAAGAGTGTTCTCCGAATCCACAAGAATGGTCTCACCCCGTGAGACGCCCGCGTCCCTCGCTCCCGGCCAGTCCCCAATATCGCTCCATTGGAACGATGCCGGCACGACCACCGCGTTCCCGGCCTTCTCCATGACACCCACGTCCACTGATACCGCAGGAAGGGCGCTGAAGACGTCAATCTCGGGACGGATGCATACGCCCAGTCCGGCAAGGCCCTCAAGAAGCTCGGGCATGTGTTCGCCAAGTGCTTCCAGAATGCCCGAGACCTTCCAGACGAACATCCCTGAGTTCCACAGGTAAGATCCACTATCGAGAAAACGCCGGGCAGTGTCCGGGTCGGGTTTCTCCCTGAAGGACTTCACTTTGAACACACCCTTCAGGACTTCGGTCCCCTTTTCGATGTAACCGTAACCCGTAGCGGGGTGGCCGGGGGTTATCCCCATTGTGACCAGGTTTCCGGATTCTGCGGCAGAAACTGCCACCCGGGTGGTTCTTGCGAACTCCTCGACCGGGTGGATCAGATGGTCGCTGGCCATGACCAGCATCGTGGAGTCTCCGTGGCCCCTTTCGGCCAGGACCGATGCCGCCCACCCTATGCATGGTGCTGTGTTCCTGCCAACCGGCTCCAGAAGAAGGTTTTCAGCATCGAGCCAGGGCAGCTGCTCAAGAACAAGGTTTGCATGCTCCCTGCCTGCCACCACAATGATGTTGTCCAGTCCGCAGACTACTGCAAGCCTGTCTGCGGTGAGCTGGAGCATGGTGCCTCCGGGCAGCAGCTCGAGGAACTGCTTGGGTTTCGCGGACGTGGAAAGGGGCCAGAACCTGGTGCCTCTGCCACCCGCCATGATAACGCCTAACGGAGCAGCGCTTTCCGTCATCCCTTCATCACCGCCTTCCAGGAGTCCGGCGCAGCATGAAGCCTTCCGCCCAGGGCATCGGAGACAAGGCATGCCTGTTTGCCGGGCATGAACAGTATTTCCCAGGGACCGAGGAAGATGGGACCCTCGGTTCTTTCAAGGGTGTAGTTGCCGCCGTCGATGGATGAACCGGTGGGAAGAACCGGTCTTCCCCCCCTTTCCCAGTCAACAGAGTCGAGCCCCTGGCGGATGTGGAGGGTTCTGGGCGAGCCGTCCGACCCTTTTCTTCCCCAGTCCCACAAGCGGTACGTGATGTCGCAGTTCAGCTGAACCTCCAGAACCGACATCCCCGCCCCCAGCGAATGAACCGTTCCCGCGGGGAGGTGCAGGGTCATCCCCGGCGAAGCCTCGAATACCTTCAGGGCCAGAGCGGGGTTTCCCGATGCAATCGCCCGCTCGAAATCGTTGCGGGAAACTCCGGGAAGAATGCCCGCCCTGATCGTGCCGTGGCCGGAAAGCACTACCCAGGTCTCGTCCTTTCTGGGAAAGTGCCCCCCGGAACCGGGATGAACCTGCACGGAAAGGTCCGCGGAGGTGTGGAGGGTCTTTACCAGAAGCGGAAAGCGTGAATCGGGCCATATGGAGGCAAGCTCGGTCCTCTCACCACCCGAAAGAGGCTCGAGAGCCGATGAACCCCCGGGATCATCGTACACCCACCAGACCTCGCCAATACCCCCGGGGAGAGAGCCCCACACCCTTTCCACGTTTCTGGGAACGCACCTGTAGATCATCTTCTCTCCCTTGCGGCCCGGGCGAACCCGTCCGCCAGCGCCGGACCTGTGGAATCTCTCTCGGGATGCCACTGAACAGCTGTTACAAGCCCGTCGGTGGACTCGATGGCCTCTATGACACCGTCAGGGCTGCATGCCGTCCAGTGGAAACCGGCCGGCACGCTCTCAATGGCCTGATGATGTGAACTGTGTACCATTGCTTCCCCCCCGAGCAGACGCCGAAGCCCCGATCCGGGAGACAGAGTGACACTGTGGATACCGGTCCTGTGCTCCAGAGCGCCCTCCACCGATGCCGGGATGTGCTGAACGAGAGCCACTCCCTCAGCTATCGCCACAAGCTGCATGCCGAGGCATATAGCGAGGATGGGGATCCCGGCCGACCTTGCTTCCCGGTAGAGTTCCATCTCCCACAACGGTCGGTGGGTCTCGGGATCAAGGCTTCCCTGATCGGTCCGTCCGTACAGATCGGGCGCCGGGTCACCGCCCCCGGTCATGACAAGGATGTGAACACCGGCGAGCCTCTCGCCGCTGGTGCAATCCCCTCCGGGAAGAAGACCGACGGGCACCGCGTCGATCCCATCCAGCAGTCTGACGTAGCACTGGTTCAGCGTGTACCTCCAGGGTCCGTAAACCGGAGTCCGCTCACGGGAGTTGGCCTCCCAGAACATTGTCATGCCGATCCGGAGCTTCAAAGCGCGGTCATTCTCTCAAGGGCCCTGCGAGCAGGCTCCGCATACTGCTCGGGAACGGTTATCCCCGCGTCCCGGGAGTCGAGGGCTTGAAACACCATGTCAATCGTCGCGTTCCGCATGTCGGCGCACGAGATCCCGCCGGCGGCCATGAACTCACGGTCGGGGAAGAGGGTTGAAAGCCTGTAGAGCATCCCCTCTTCAGTTCCGATTATGAATCGTCCTGACTTGGATTCGGAGACGAACCGGATCATCCCGCCAGTGCCCAGAACATGGTCAGCTTCCCTCCAGAAGACAGGGGGGGTCTCGGGATGCACCAGCACACAGGCTTCGGGCCAATGCTCCTTCGCCCGGCGCAGATCCCTGATGTCCGCTCCGGCATGGGCGTGACACCCTCCGGGCCAGGGGATCACATTCCGTCCCGACTCCTGAGCTGCGAAAGCCGCAAGGTTCCTGTCGGGCCCAAACAGCACTTCCCCCGCCGGTGCCGCCCGCACGACTGAGACAGCGTTTGCGCTGGTGCAGCATGCCCAGCTTTCGGCCTTCACTGCAACCGACGAGTTCACATATGTCACCAGGACCGCGCCGGGATGCATGGTTTTCCATTCCCTTGCGTCCCGGCCGCTCATGCATGCGGCGAGGGAGCAGTCCGCTCCCGGTGAAACCAGCCTTACAACGCTGTCAGGCGAGAGGATCTTCGCGGTCTCGGCCATGAACCTGACTCCGCAGAATACGACGAGAGGAGCCCGGGCTTTCATGGCGAACCGGGAAAGCTCGAGGCTGTCGCCGACCTCGTCGGCGATGTCCTGAATCTCAGGGGGCTGGTAGCTGTGGGCGAGGATCAAGGCTCCAAGCCGTTCCTTCAGCCCTTTCAAAGCGCTGGCATCCTGCGACATTACCCCTCCGCTCCTGATATCACGCCTGCACCGAGCACCGTATCGTCATCACTGTCACTGTAGAAGACCGCAGCCTGTCCCGGAGCCACAGCCCTCTGAGGTCTTTCAAAGATAACGTCAAATCCGTCCGGAGTTTGTTTAACAGCAGCCGGTACGGCCCTGTGCCTTGAACGTAACTGTACCCGGGCATTGAAAGCGCTGCGTACAGGAAGGCCCAGATCGTTCACCGCGCACACCGTGCAGCCCTTCGCAAAGAGGTGGTGTGCCTCTCCCACGTACAGGCGATTTGTCCCGGCTTCGAGCCTGACCACATACATGGGTCTGCCGTGGGCTCCGATGCCGCGTCTCTGACCCACGGTGAACCCACCGAGCCCCGGATGCCTTCCAACAGTTTCGCCTTCCATGGTCAGTATGTCTCCGGGTTCACCCGCCCCCGGAAGGTCGAAGCAGAGATCCTGGCTCTCCCTGTTCAAAAAGGGAAGCCCCGCCCTGTTCACCATTTCCCTGACCCCGGTCTTTAAAAGCGTTCCCAGTGGAAACGCGCACCTGGAGAGGATGGATCGTGGAACCATGGCCAGGAAGTAGCTCTGGTCCTTGCCGGAGTCCCGGGCCCGTGTGAGACTGGAATTTCGCATCCCTGCGTAATGACCGGTGACGACTGTCTCGCCGGGTCGCAGCATTGAATGAGCTGATGCCAGTTTTACTTTGGCGTTGCACATGACGCACGGGTTCGGGGTGAACCCGTTTGCGTAAGCTTCCTCCGCAGGACGCCTGACCAACTCCCGGAAGATGTCGACCGAATCCTTGACGATCAGTTCAACACCAAGCTTTTCAGCGGATTCCCGCACCTGGCAGGGGGGTCCGCTGCCCCTCGTATCAAGGTGGACTGCCCTCACCGAATCCCATTCTTCGTGGCAGATCAACATGGCGGCCGTGGAATCCACGCCTCCGGAGAGGCAGACCAGGGCTTCACGCACCGAATTTCTCCAGCCTTCCCGCCGAGGCCAGGAGCAGCGGCATAAGGTCCAGTGAATTGATAGTACCCAGAGCGCCCGATACGGCCTGGCGCTCGGAGAAGCCGTCGTTCCAGCCCACCCGCTGATGTCCGCCGTGGAGAAGCAGGGGAACCGGGTGCCAGCTGTGCTGTTTCATGGGGCATGGTGTGCTGTGGTCGCCGGTGACTGCAACCACGTCAAAACCGGCCCGGAGAAAACCGGGCAGTGCGCCGTCGAAATCCTCCATGGCTGAGATCTTGCGCTTCCAGTCACCATCCTCGCCGGCGCTGTCGGTGTACTTGTGATGAAGAAAGACGAAGTCATGCCCGAGGGAGAGCGCCATGTGAACCGCTGCGACCTGTCCCGACAGGTCGCCGGGGGATGACTCAAGAAGTGTCATTCCAAGAAGTGAGGCCAGGCCCCTGTACATTGGGTAGAGGGCAACCGCAGCGGGATCAAGGCGAAACCTTTCACCGAAGCTCCTGAAAGCTCGGTTAAGGGCGATGCCCCTGAGTAGGATGCCGTTCGCCCGTGGCTGATCTTTCAGTATCTCCTGAGCCTGGCGGACGAACTCCCCCAC
>JAWOHL010000099.1:0-14365 GCA_046485185.1 Candidatus Fermentibacteraceae bacterium | reverse complement strand
CATGTAATGGAATACCGCGGCAAGCTGCTTTGCGAGATCGAAACCGAACCCATGGACTTTCTGGTTAGGCGCCTTCCAGGCGAGTTGACCGAGCAGATCACCGCCCTTGAAAGCTTTCTTGGCGCTCAGCCGGGAACCATTGTCCTGATCGACAACACCACCACCGGGATCAACTCGGTCTTCCGAAGCATCGGGTTCAAACCCGGAGAAACGGTACTGCTCTCCAACCAGGCTTACTTCTCCACCAGGAACGCCCTGAAGGAAGCCGCGTCCCGGGCTGGCGCGCTTGTCAGGACCATTCCATTCACAGTTCCGGTGAGCGGCCCTGACGAGGTTCTGCGACAGCTCATGGATTCTGTGGATCACACCGTCAGATATGCGGTGCTCGATCACATCTCAAGCCCAACGGGGATGGTATTCCCCCTGGCCCGGGCGGTCAGCGCCCTGCGTGAAGCCGGGATCGAGGTCATAGCCGACGGCGCCCACGGTCCTGGGCACATGCCCCTCTCCCTGTCGGACCTGGGGTGCGCCTGGTACGTCGGCAACTGCCACAAGTGGCTGTGTTCCCCGAGGAGCTGCGCAATTCTCTACACAAGGCCCGACATGAAGGGCATCACCGTTCCGGCAATTAAAAGCCATGTCCCTGAAGACTTTCAGCCCGGTCCCGATCCGCTGCGCGTCATGTTCGACTGGAGCGGGACCCCCGACCCGTCACCCAGGCTTTGCGTCAAAAAGAGCATCGACTACATGGCCACGCTGCACCCCGGGGGCTGGAGCGGGATAATGGAGCGCAACACAAGCCTTGCCGTCAAAGCCAGGTCGCTTCTTCTCGACGCCACGGGTTCGGAACCGCCCTTTCCCGACTCAATGGTGGGGTGCATGGCGTCCATCAAACTCCCCGACCTCGATCACAGGGGTCCCCGTCCCATCGACTGGTTCGACCCCGTCCAACAGGCTCTCAGGGAAAGGGGCATTGAAGCTCCGGTCATCCAGTGCCTGCCCGGAAGATTCCTGCGGGTTTCCGCCCAGCTCTACAACGATCTGAGCCAGTACGAGCACCTCTCCCAAATCCTCCGGGGTCTCTGATTTCGTGAAACACCTTGCACGGTGCTTTCCCCGGGCTTATGCTTTCAGTAACTGAAAGAAGCCGGTTATGTACCTCGACAATGCCTCCACAACATGGCCCAAGCCGCCGGAAGTGGCCGAAGCCGTGAGCAACTTCATCTCCGGGCTGTGTCCCAACCCGGGAAGGGGTTCATGCGGCCCCGGCAGGATCGCCGGCAAAACCATACTCCAATGCCGCATGGCCCTTGCCAGGCTGTTCTCATGTGAAGACCCGCTGAGGGTCTGCCTGACCCCCGGGGTCACCTGGGCGCTCAACACCGTCATACTGGGCCTTGTGAAACCCGGCGACCACATCGTCACAGGCTCAATGGAGCACAACTCGGTCATGCGCCCCATTCAGTTCCTGGCCCGGCGGGGAGTGGAGTTTACTGTGGTGAGGTGCGACGGCAACGGAAGGCTTTCACCTGACGATTTCCGTGAAGCTGTCAGGCCCGGCACCGCTCTGGCCGTCATCAACCATGCCTCCAACGTGAACGGCGCTGTTCAGCCCGTGGCCGAGGTTGGCGCGGTATGCCGGGAGAGGGGAGTGCCGCTTCTTGTCGACGTGGCCCAGAGCGCCGGGGTGATACCCATCTCATCAGCATCCCTGAATGCCGACATCATTGCGTTCACGGGTCACAAAGCTCTCTTCGGTCCCATGGCGACCGGGGGGATCCTTTTTTCCCGGTGCTTCGATCCCCAAAGGGTTGAGCCCCTGGCCCACGGTGGAACGGGCAGCCGTTCCGAGGTCGAGTTCCAACCCGATTTCCTGCCGGACCGTTTCGAACCCGGAACCCCCAACGGCCCCGGTATAGCGGGTCTCCTGGCCGGTGTGGAGTTCGTTCTGAGGGTCGGGATCGACGCCATTTGGGAAGCGGAGACCCGTCTCGCGTCAATTCTTGCAGCCGGTCTGCGGGATATTCCCGGGGCGGAGGTGTTCCATCCCGAGCAGGGTCCGGTTACTGCCGCCGTTTCCTTCCGGATAAGAGGCATGGAAAACGCTGCCATTGCCGGGGTTCTTGCCGACGAGTACGGCATCTGCTGTCGCCACGGGCTTCAGTGCGCCCCCTGCGCCCACCGGACGCTTGGCACACTTCCCGGGGGGCTACTCAGGCTGAGTCCGGGCTATTTCAACACGGAGGAAGAGATCCGGACCGCCCTGGACGCCGTCCGAAGCGCACAAAGGAGATGCGGCTGATGCACTTCACCCGGAATTGCGACTGCATGCAGGCATCCTTCGGCTCGGATTCGCGTGTTCTCCTGGCCGAGACGATACTCACCGAAGCGGGCATCTGGTGCAGGCTTGCCCCAGGCGAGACGTGCGGAATGGTCCTGGTGGTGCGAAGCGACGACAGCGAAGCGGTCAGCGCCCTGCTCAGGGAAAAGGGATTCATGCCGGAACGCATGATCCACGCCTGCTGACCCCCCGGAACGTTCAGGGGGCCTCGCTCTGAGTTTTCCATGAAATCCCATAATACCAGGAACCTGCGTGACTGGTTACGTGAAGCCCTATTGACACAGGCATACAGTCGCACGTAGTAAACAATCATTGACGGAGGCAGGTCAATGGTTGTTCTGGCTTTGTGCCTGATCGGTATGTGGGAAGCTTCGCTCACTGCTCCCTGCAACGCGGAAGGCTCTATAAGGGGATCGGCCCTTGTCGGCCCCCCCGAAACCGATGACTGGTTCTGCTCTCAGCCCTTCACCTATGAAAACCTGCAAAATGGTATTGGTTTCTCTCAGAACTACAATTGGATGGTTGCCGATGATTACTACGTTACTACACCTCATCAAGGTTTCACAATGATGCTGTGGGCGATCTACAACTATTCGGCACCCGATGACTTCTTAGTGCAGATCCGCAGCGACAACCCCACTGGCGGCCCCGGCCCGGTCGTATACACCGGTGAGCCCGACCAGGTCCACCATGAGGAAACCGGCTACAGCCACTGGGGATACAGCCTCTGGTGCACCGAGATCGATCTCTACATGTACTATCCGCCCGGCAAGAACTGGCTGGCACTGCAGGCCTTGAGCACGGGCGCGAGCTACTGGCTCTCTGCTGACCAGCAGTGGAGCGATATGTCCTATTTCAGCAACAACAATGGCGCAACCTGGACAAGTTCCGAGGAGGAGTTCGGGGCACCATACGAGCAGTTCATTGTCCTGAGCGGCTGGCCCCTTGCACTTGAGCGCGGTTCCTGGGGCGGGATAAAGGCCCTTTTTCATCAGTGAACCACGACATCACGTTTCACTGATGATCATTTCTTTCGTTTGAGCTTCGTCACTCCTGCAGATGGCCATCCATTTTTCGACGGTTTGACTGAGTTCCGATACACTTCGGTCTCATCGCTTCCGTTACCTCCCCCGGTATCAGACCGGGACGGGTGCCAATCCAGCAGTTATCCTCCTCGGACCATTCAACGATCTTGAGGTATCTGTCACTCGCCTTCTTTCCTCACCTCACTCAGGTTCAGCGCTTCTGGGAAGAAAGGCTGCCAGAGCCTATAGAGGCTTCGGTCTGTTGCTTGCCAATCTCGTTCTGGTCTTTCTGGCGTTCGAGTTTCTATCGCTTCTGATAATCAAGATCACCCCCCCCCCCCCGAGCTCTCCCTGTTCCGCAGGAAGGTCGATGCCGGGTTGCTCACCGATCTTGAGCAGGAGCGAACGGCGTGGGGCAGATACTAGCCTTATGTGGTCTGGAGGGCGATTCCTTCTGACTCGGCCGAGGCAGCCGATTCCGATGGATTTCGTCTGACCCCGGGATCCTCCACGGATCCTGAAGCGTTGCACATATTCTTTTTCGGGGGCTCCGCCATCTGGGGCTGCGGAGTGCCGGATTCGTCGACCATCCCGTCGGCCTTTCTTGCCGAGGCTGCCGATAGGCTGGGTCGTCCGCTCAAGGTCATGAACTTCGGTCAGCTCGGGTATCTCAGCAGTCAGGAATTGATCTCCCTCTGCCTGGAGCTCCGGGAAGGACACGTACCGGACCTTGTAGTCTTCATGGATGGCTCGAACGATATTGCGGCAGCCTATCAATCCGGTATCGCAGGCTCACATCAGAATTATCCCGAGATCAGGGCCAGGGTCGAGCAACGCCTGGAACTGCTGGACATTCAAGGGCAGGGCTCAATACTGACAGGGCTTCTGAAGCAGACGAACACCTGCTTTCTGGCATCGATGCTCCTGCAACCCACCAGAACGGAGCCTGCCAGACCTCGCGAGATCATCTCCTACAGGACCATGGGCATGAGCACAGACAGCCTTGCTGCTGCCGTGGCCGACATCCTGCTCGACAACTATGCCTTCGTGCGCGCCCTGGGAGATGGGTATGGATTCGATGTTCGCTTCTACCTCCAACCGACGGTCTGGACTGGCCGGAAGCAACTGACTGAGGATGAGACAAGATTCAGAGATGGAGAGGTGAATACAACGGCCATCGGAGTGGATCCCGCATTCCAGGAGTTGGTACACGCAACTTACGATGTTCTGGAAGACAGTATCTCGAACCACGCCGACATGCGCTCCTTCGTCTGTCTGTTCGATGGCTGAAGTGATCCCGTCTACACCGATTTCACAAGCGTGCACCTTACCCGGAGAGGCAATCAGGAAGTGGCATCGGCTGTCTTGACTGACGTACTGGAAGCCATGCCTGGTGCAGGCAACCGGTCGGCGGCGGTCGCCCATAGTCTAAAAGGACGGCGAGAGCCGGAAGTTGAGGCAATGCACAGATAAGTCAAACCGAAGCAGGTCTGTTAGAAACCAGCTCCCGTCGTTTCGGAGCAAACCGACTCATGCAGGTTCCACGTTCTCCTTGCGAAACGTTCTGGTACGCCTCGGCGGACGCTTTTAGAACTTTCGCATCAAGGCTGAAAGCGACTGGAAGTCATGCATATAGCCTGTTCGGGATGCTGGAATTGTGAAATAGCAGCATGGCGCAGGGCGGTAATAAAAACACTAAAAATTGAACTCTTCCACTTCAGAACGCAACGGCTTGTTCCAGCGAAGAATTCCTCAGACTGAACAGCATTCATGATGCCGTGAGAGGCAAGACCCATTGACAGTATTTACTCATTCCAACATTTATAACACGGACAGTATTTTACTTGATGGAAAAGGAGCTGGTTTCCATGAGATCAAACCTCTTCCTTCAGTGTTTTTCACTTCTGGTAATCTCTTCAGTACTCCTCGCAGATACTCCCCTCATCAGGACTACAGTCTCGGACAGTTCCAGGGTGGTGTTCATCGCACAGACTCCCTTCTTCTGGGAACGCGTGGAGCACGACAACCTTGAGTTCATCAGGTTCACCGGTTCGCCGGTAACCGACAGTATAGGTTACCCCGAACTTCCCATGATAACCTGTCTGATTGCACTGCCTGACAGCGTGACACCGGAACTTGATTTTGCCTGGGCCGGACTGCAGGAGCGGCATGTGGACCCGGTCTACCCGGCGCCGGCACAGGTGATATCGTATGAGTACACCCCGGCGGTTGTTGATTCATTCGTTCAGGATTCGACAGCATATGCCTCAGCTTCATTCTGGCCAAGTGAAATGGCACGGGTCATCGGAGAGATGCGAATCTGCGGTCAGCGGTTGTTGAAGGTTCAGTTGTTTCCGGCAAGGTACCGGGCCTCCGACAGCACCCTGGTGACCGTTTCCTCAATCAGCGCATCACTTTCATTCGACAGTACGGAGGCGGTATGGAGTAGCAGCGGCCTCGGTGCTTTTCAGGATCTTGTAGATGATTCTCCAATTGTGGGTTATCACAGGATTCCCAGATCTGTGGCACCAGTTCCGACATACTTCGGTATGGTTGATCCGTACACAGGACCGCTCAGAATGCCTGACTATGTGATCATCTGTGCCTCCGGTCTGTATGCCCAGTGCCAGGAGGCCATTGACGATCTGGCCGAACACAGGGTTGAACTTAACGACTTCGATGTCGCCCTGGTGACAACGGATGACATTTTCGATGATTTCGGGCAGGGTCAGTTGGCCCTTACCGATTACACGATCAGGGAGTTCACGGAGCACATGTGGAACAACTGGACCCAGACTTCGGGAAAAAAGCCCAGCTATCTTCTGCTGATCGGTGACCACGAGGAAGCCGATTACTCTGACGAGCCGTGGTTCCTGCCAACTCATGAATATCCATTAAATGAAGAGTCAATGTATGGCAACGATGGATGGTACTCCTATTTCGATGAACTCCAGTCCGTTGACAACGCCATGCCGAGCATGTTTGTGGGAAGGCTTTCCGTGAAAAACGGGGGCGAGCATGCTCCGGATACACTCAGCACACTGATCCAAAACATGATTGATCTTGAACAGCCCATTACCAGTCAGCCGATTGTCGATTACAGAAGACGAATCCTCAGGCTGGCCGGAACCGGACAACCAATCGATGGAGTTTTTCGCCAGAATTTCGGAATAGACAATAAACCTCTTGAACCCTGGACTTCGGGCTTTGCAGACTGGACGTCGTACGACTTTGTCTCACATTACTGCGGAGACGGGAGGTGGTTTACCAACGAGGAGTCCGATCTCAGTCCAATGAAAAGCAGCGAGTGGGTTCAACACTGTATAACGGAATTCGAGAGGGGAGCGGGAGTAGCATTCTATACCGATCATGGGGACCTTCACATGTTCAGTGCCGGGCTCGAGTGGTGCGACTTATTCTATGACCGCGACGATACGAAGGGCTGCCGAGACAGCACCTTCAACAACTACCAGATCGAGCAGAACCTTACAGGTACTGTGCAGGGTTACTCCGCCCCATTCTCTCTTCTCCTGTGCTGCTCGGCAGGAACATTCAATCACACCCTATACGAACATGAACACAGGGATCAAGGCAACGATCCCTACTTCTGCTTGTATGATGATCAAGGCACAACGATGCCGTACAACTTCAGTTCAGACTGCCTTGCGGAGAGGATTCTCAAGAACACAAGTGTTCCTGTCGCCGGTGTATTCTGTGCATCACAGCCATCACACATGCCTTGTTATGAATACTACGGGAAGGGGATTCTTGAAGCTGTCTATGCGAGAGGGCATGGCCGGCTGGGAGACGCAATTGCTTCCGCTCGAAACCAGTACATTGACTACTTTATCCACCAATCCGGCGGAGGGTCTGGTAGTATTGGTCAGTTCAATCTTCTCGGAGACCCTGCTCTCGACATCAGCGACAGGGTGAGGTATCCCGATGATTGCGACCTCTCAATTTATAGCGGTGAAATTGTTATGTCACAGTACCTTGAAGAACACTCCGGAGGCCTGGAGCTTCCAGTTGTTTTCAGGGTCAGAAACAATGGCGCCCAGGATTCGGATGAGTGCGACATCCGGATAACATTCAGAAACGCAGCAAACACCTTTACAGATTACATCGAGTGCGATCAGGTTGAATCTGGCGTCTTTCAGGATTTCCAGTACACTTGGAATTGTTCCGCGTGGTTCCAGCCGCCAATGGATCTGACCGTCTCAATTGAAGTTGATTATGAAGAAGTATGCGATGACTGCTGGTGGCCCAATAACGACGCATCCGCTGCTGCAAGATACATTTATACATATCCTGTTCAGGGCGGATGGATTCAGCCAGTGGAAGAAGTTGTTTCCACAGCACCTGTTCTGGCGAACATCGACAATGACCTTGATCTGGAGGTGATTGTTCTTGTGGGCAACACGCTCACCGCGTTCGAAGAGGATGGCGGAGAGATCTGGAGTGTCGCCGGCGAAGGCTTTTCCAGTTCAATTCAGATCCTGGCCTCAGACCTTGGCAATGACGGGGAAACCGAGTTCATCCTGGCCTCGGATGACGGCATCAAAGTGGTAAGCGCTGATGGAGAAGTCCTCCAGACCATTCAGTTGGCGACCGGCGTATTCTGCATCGGAGAGATGGAAAGCACACAGGGGCTTGAACTCTGTGCAGCAGTCGACAATACCCTCTATCTCTACACATGGAACTCGCTTTCTCAAAGCTTCAGCCCCAATTCAACAAAACAGTTGGGCCTTCCAGACGCACCGATTGGGTACTCTCTGGCCTGTACCGATCTTGACAACAATTCCTACGCTGACGCAGTCTACGGCTGCGGATATGCCACCGAATCCCAGCCCCCGACCGGGTACAATGCCCTCGTTGTGTATGACTGGGAGACAGGAGGGACTCCATTCTCGAAAATAAGATCAGTACCCTTTGATGCCGTTTCGCCAGCAGCGGGAAGACTGGGCGGTGAGTATCTCGTCGGGTATCCGTACGGCAAATACGAATACAGGTTGGACAATCCGGCATTGATCGTTGAACCCGGCGGAATCATTGAAGAAGAATGCGAAGTCGGGACCTGTAACGCCAGCAACCTAAGGTACGGTGTTTTCGCAGACTGGGACCCACTGGTTCCAAGAGCGGATACCTTCGTTCTTCCTTCGGAGATGCAGGCATTGGCGTGGGGAAACGATGGATTGCTTCTCAATGACTGGCCGACAGGAGAATTTTCTGGTGCCAGTATTAGCTCTCCCATCAGTCCTACGGCGCTTGGGAACATTGACAATTCAGGTTACGCCGATGTTGTTTTCTCAACAATCCTTGATGGGAAGTGCGTGATTCTTGCGTATGACAGCGACGCAGAACCACCAGATTACTCCGACTTTCCGATAACCCTTCCAGACAATGTCACGTCTTACGGCGGTTTCAGTATTGCAGACATTGACAGGGATGGCGTTGTCGAGATGGTCTTCGGCACCAGCGACGGATACCTTCACTGCTGGGAACTTGGTGCATGCACATCCGGCTATGCCCCCTGGCCCCAGTTCCAGCATGATGAGGGAAGAACGGGTGTACTGCAATGACAGTTATCGGGCTTCTCTGCCTCTGGCTCTTCGGGGTCACCCCGAGTCCGGGGTGGAGCTCACCGGTTCTGGTGACTGATTCCTGCAATACTCAACGCCCGGTTGTTTTCGTCCACAGAGACGACCTTGGCAGATTTCATCTTATCTGGTCAGGATATAATGATAGCAACAGAATTGCATACAAGATGTTCTCTCTAGACGGAAGCACTTTATATCCTGAAACAATGATATCACGCGATGTAACGAGTGCGTACCTTTCAACCATGGTCACCGGCGACAGCCTTTACGCCTTCTGGAGAGAAACCAGCCCAGTCTACTATGCCGTTCGCGGCCTAAACGACGGTAGCGAGATCATTCCAGCCACCTACCTGTTCACGACTTCCACTCTCTATCCCTACATCAGGGCCAGTCCGGACAGCCTTGGCAGACTGCATGTGATCTACAACGACGGAAGCGATGTCAGGTATGCAGTATGGACGCCGGCACCCGGATCGGGCTTCACTGTCGAGCGTGACTGGAAGATTGAAGGGGCGGACGCGGGCGGAGTTCTCCTTGTTGACGGGAACCGGGTTCATGTCGTGGTGCAGGATCCGGTGGTTCACGATTTCAGTTACCTCCAATACGACCTGGAAGGGAATACGGTTATCCCGTTGATTGACTTCACAACTGGAGATCTCGATTGCAGCCGGTTTCCTGAACTCGCTTTGGATCAGCTCGGGAACCTTATGGTAGTTGAAGAGATCTTTCTGGATTACATCTTATGGAAGATAGACAGAATGAGCGGTTTCCTTATTGTTGACCAGAAAAGCATTGTAACCGCATCTCCACCAGAGATGAGTCTTAGCACGACATTCAACGTGAGGCAGATACCTGAAACAGACTTGTACTATCTCATCTGGGCGGTTTCAGGTAACATGAAGAAAATTTTCTTCCTCCTGATGAACGGTAATGGAGATGTGATAGTTGACTGGGCGGTTGCCTACGACTATTCGGACGAGGATCCAGAGAATCTGCCTTGGATCAGCGGAGTAGCAGATGCAGAAGGCAATCTCTACATCGCATATGAGCAGGGTGAGATCGAGCCAGTCATGGGTTACTACCCCGCCTTTGGTTGGTTTGACTACGACTATGTCAACACTGAAAGGCAGCAGGTAGCTGCCGTTCCCGGCGAGGGATTCAGTTTTTCATGCAATCCCGTGGCTGGTTCTGTAACCGTTCGCACCGGTTCAGGGACACAGACACTTCGCGTATACGACATCACCGGGAGAGAGGTTTCGAGTATTCCGGTTTCTGAAGGAATTGGTATCTGGTATGGCAGGGACTTCTCGGGAGTCAGACTGCCTGCGGGGATCTACACTGTTGTAGGGCAGTCAGGCTTTGTTCATCGGTTGACCCTGCTTGGCCGGTGATGGTGGTACGCCCGACAGGATTCGAACCTGTGACCTACGGATTAGAAGTCCGTTGCTCTATCCAACTGAGCTACGGGCGCACTGGAGACGGGTGGGGGCACCGAACCCGGTGCCCCCTCTGGTACGCCCCCCGGGACTCGAACCCGGAACCCGCGGATTAAGAGTCCGCTGCTCTACCATTGAGCCAGGGACGCATCGTGGGGTGGGAGACCGGACTTGAACCGGCGACCACTTGATCCACAGTCAAGGGCTCTACCAACTGAACTACTCCCACCGCAGTGCCCGGGAATCTACCCGGTTGCGCTACAGCCGTCAAGAAAGCCTTCTCTTGACGCAACCCCCGCATGGCATCAGTGTAATGCCCATGAAATGCCCCAGGTGTGCGAGTACCGATGACAGGGTGGTTGATTCCAGGTCCGTGAAAGAGGGCCGGGCCACCCGCCGCCGTCGTGAGTGCAACGAGTGCGGGCACAGGTTCACAACCTACGAGTACATTGAAACTTCCTATCCTGTAGTGGTGAAGCGCAACGGCACCAGGGAGCCCTTCGATCCGGTGAAGCTGGAGAAAGGGATCTCTCGTGCGTGTGAGAAGCGTCCAATCAGTGCCTCCGACATCCGCGACCTGGTGGACCGGGTGATATCAAGAGTGACCGAAGACTCTCCCGAAGAGGTGCCCGCGGTTCTTATCGGGCAGTGCATAATGGACTTTCTGCACGATCTCGACCCTGTTGCCTACGTGCGGTTCGCGTCGGTCTACAGGCAGTTCAAGGACGTGTCCGAGTTTCGGGTGGAGTTGGACCGGCTTCTCAAGGGGTAGGTTTCGAAGCGGTTCTTCCCCATATTTCCAGTGTTCGTTCAAAGGGGTCGTTTTGAACAGGATTACTGCATTTGTGCTTCTGGTTCTGGTTGGGGCCGGCACGGGTTTTCTTGCGGGAAGCCTTTCGGCGCCCTCAGCTTTCCGGACTCCGGTGTTCATCTCCTCCATGGGCTACTCCTCCGCACCGGTGGCTGTACCCGATGTTGTGGGCCTGTCCAGGCAGGACGCACGGCGGGTCATCGAATCGGGAAACCTTCTCCTTGCCGGTGAGTGGAGCGAATTCGGGGATTTCGAAACAATGGGGCTCGTGACCAGGCAGGATCCCGCGCCGGGAACGGAAGTTCCACGCGGCGCCCCTGTGAACGTCTTCTGGAACGTCGGCCCCCTTTACAGGCCGTACCAGCCGCGCCTGCTGATCGGCCACACAGCCGGTGAAGCGGAAGAACTGGTGGCGGACTGGCAGCTCTACAACGGTGGTAGAACAAGGGTTCCTCATCCAACCGTTCCCGAGGGCAGGGTCATCTCGGCTTCGCCCATGTTCCCCGAGAGCCTTTCGGTGAGGCGCACTGTTCGCCTTCTCGTGAGCACGGGCTGGACAGGCATTCCTGTTCTGGCGGGCATCCCGCGAATTGAAGCCGAAAGCCTGCTGGTTGCCAAGGGTCTTTACATGCTTGTGATAGAGGAGAGGCCGGTCGAAGGGCTCGAGCAGATCGGTCGCATCATCGAGCAGTCTCCATCCGGGGGATCGGTTTTTGTGACCGGTGACACGGTAAGGGTTGTCGTGGGCGGAAGGGCGGACTCCACATGGGGAGAATGGTAGTAGCACCGTCCCTTCTGGGCTGTGACCACGGGCGTCTGGCCGAAGCCGCAGTTTCGCTCGAAGCCGCAGGGGCGGACTGGATACACCTCGATGTGATGGACGGCGTTTTCGTACCGGTCCTCACCTTCGGCGCCGGGGTTGCCAGGTCCGTTTGCCGGGCGGTGTCCATTCCAGTCGACGCTCACCTGATGGTTGAGAACCCGGTCGGGCTCGTCGACGCCTTTGCGGCTGCCGGGTGCAGGTGCATCACTTTTCATCCCGAATCCTCCGAGAAGCACCCCGACAGGCTACTTTTGAAGATCAGAGAGTTGGGCTGCCTTGCGGGCATGGCACTGAACCCCGGTACCTCGCCGGAAGTGCTCAGGTGGCTTGCGCCCAGGCTCGACCTCGTTCTGGTGATGGCTGTCAACCCGGGTTTTGGCGGCCAGGCTTTCATTCCCTCCACGCCGGACAAGGTCAGGGCCGTCCGCGGTATACTTGACTCGTGCGGCAACCGTGCGGCATACGTTTCAGTTGACGGCGGCGTCACAGACGAAAACGCCGGCGTTCTGACCGAGGCCGGGGCGGACATGCTCGCCAGTGGTACTTTCATCACCGGAGCGTCGGATCCTTCACGGTCGATTGCTTCGCTCAGGGGGGGGTCATGAGGATTCTCATGCTGTTTTTCGCGGCATTGATGCTGGTGGTTTCCTGCGGGACACAAACGACGATGTCATTGGAGGACATGAGGCTCAGGCTCGACGGAAACCGCTGCCGGGCCGTTCAGGACAAGGCCTTATACGAACTCATGAGCTGGGAGTACAGAAACGAGCTGCGTGTGACGACCGACGAACTGCTCAGAAGCGCTCTTCCCGATTCCCTTCTCGTCTGTCCTGTTACAGCTGAACGGTATATCTTCGACGGCTTATCCGAGGAACGAACGCTCACATGCCCATCCGGACACGGTTCAGTTGAACTGATGGAAGAATAGCCCGGGCAAATCCACGCCCTTGAATCTGCCTTCCCCGTGAAGTATAGTTGCGTACTTTCGAAGGGGCCTTGGTGTGCCCCGCAAAAGTGAAAGGCGCATAAGTGTTTGACAGGCTTGCGGAGAGGCTTTCAGAAACCTTCAGGAACCTGAGCGGGCGGGGTGTGCTCACCGAGGGCAACATCGCAGACGCCATGCGGGAGATCCGAAGGGCGCTTCTCGAGGCCGACGTCAACTTCAAGGTGGCGGGCCGTTTCGTATCGGAAGCCACCGAGAAGGCCCTTGGCGAGAGAGTATTGAAGAGCCTCACCCCCGGTCAGCAGGTGGTCAAGATCATCCACGACCAGCTGGTCGAGCTTCTCGGGTCGGGTTCCTCCTCGCTTCAGTTCACGGGAAGCCCCCCCCATGTCGTTCTGCTCTGCGGTCTGCAGGGTTCGGGCAAAACAACGACCGCGGCCAGGCTTGCCTGGTGGCTGGCCCGAAAGAAGAACAGAAGAAGCCTTCTGGTTGCGTGCGACCTTCAAAGACCCGCCGCCATAGACCAGTTGGAGGTCATGGCCAAAAAGGCCGGCGCCGGTTTCTACTGCAACCGTGCCGTTTCGGACCCCGTGCTCGTGGCCCGTGAGGCCATCAACCAGGCCCGGCTTCAGCAGTACGACACGGTCATTGTCGATACCGCGGGCCGTCTTCATGTCGACCAGGAACTGATGGACGAGCTTGTCAGGGTGCGTGACGCGGTGAAACCGGAAGAGGTCCTTCTTGTTCTCGATGGCCTCACCGGACAGGATGCGGTGAACGTGGCCGTCAAGTTTCAGGAGAGGACGGGTTTCACCGGCTCTGTCCTGACCAAGATGGACGGAGACTCCCGAGGTGGCGCAGCCCTTTCCTTCACCGCGGTCACTGGCCGTCCCATCAAGTTCGTGGGCACAGGAGAGGGTGTCGAGGGGCTCGAGGCTTTTGACGCCGAGCGCCTCGCCGGCCGAATACTCGGCATGGGCGACGTGGTGGGGCTGGTGGAAAAGGCCCAGGAGGGGTTCGATCACCAGGAGGCCCTGAAACTCGAGAAAAAACTGAAGAACAACGACTTCACGCTCGAGGATTTTGCCACTCAGATGAAGAAGATTCGCAAAATGGGTTCACTTGGTGATATACTAGCCATGTTGCCCGCGGGAATGCGCCCCGCCGAGGCCGACATGGACACGGCTTCCTTCGGCAGGATGGAGGCCATAATAGGTTCCATGACCCCTCAGGAAAGGCGCAGACCCGAGCTGATAAACGGCAGCCGCAGGAAGAGAATTGCCCCGAAAACAAGACCTACGTCCAATCAGTGCCCTACATGGATCGTCTGGACTACGTGTCCATGATGGTTAACGAGCATGCCTATGTGATGGCAATCGAGAAGCTGCT
>JAWOHL010000028.1:0-8638 GCA_046485185.1 Candidatus Fermentibacteraceae bacterium | reverse complement strand
CCTGAGACCCTCACGAAGTAAAGGCCGTTGGCGAGGTTGCCGGGAATGTTCCACATGAAGTTGTGGGAGCCCGGGTTGATGTCTCCGTTGTGTACCGATGCCACAGCGCGGCCGGCGACGTCGTAGACGTTTAGGGACACGGTCTGGGCCATGGGTACGTAGAGGGAGAACGAGGCGTGGGAAGCGGCCGGGTTGGGGGACACGCCGGAGAGGACCATGGTCACGGGGTCGACTGCGGCGCCGCTGGCCTCTTCGTTACCAACCATCTCGAGGGCGGCCAGGACAGCCTGGTAGATGTCCACACGGCCTGCGCCGTAGTAGTTGTCCTTGCCCGCCGCGCCGAGGTCGACGGATGTCATCTCGAGAAGGGAGTCCATCTCGGCGTTTGTGAGGTTGGGGTTTACGTCGAGAAGGAGCGCCATGCATCCTGCGAGGTGAGGAGTGGCCATGGAGGTCCCGCTCATCGTGGTGTAGCCCGAGGGGTTGCTGTAGCTGAGGCTCACAACGTCAACGCCAGGGCCTGAGATGTCCGGGTCGATGAGGCCTATGGCCGGTGCGGTGTCGGGGTAGTCGAACCAGGGGGCGTCGGTCTCCCAGGTTGAGTAACCGAGGCTCGAGAACGACGCGAGATTGTCATTGCTGTCGGTGGCGCCCACTGTGACCACGGCCGAGAGGCCGCCGGGCGTTATCTGGTTGGGGTGAAGCCATGGGGGGGGGCAGTCGCCGGGTGTACGGATATTGCCGGGGTACGAAGGGTTTCCGCCTTCGTTGCCTGCTGCGATGGCGTGGTGAACACCCGCTGCAAGGCTGTTCTCGACTACTTCGCGCCAGGCCTGACGGTTCGGATTCTGGCTCTGAGGCCAGCCGAAGGACGAGGATACGACGCTTGCGCCGTGCTCGACGGCAAACTCGTAGGCATCCCAGCACTGCTGCTCGGTGCCGAAGGTCATGGCGGTCTTCAGTGCCATGATGGTCGCGCTGGGAGCAACACCCGTCTGTGTTCCGGAGGTGCCGTCGCCGGCAACAGTGCCCGCGCAGTGGGTGCCGTGGCCGGAGGTGTCCATGGGGTCACCGGTTCCGTTGGCGAAGTTCCATCCGTTGTGGTAGCCGGCAGGCGTATCGTGCCACATCTGGTTGTGGATGTCGTTGTGGTTGTAATTGACGCCTGTGTCAACAACAGCGACTATCACGCCTTCGCCCTCGTAGCCGAGAGCCCAGACGTCGGGTGCGTTTATCTTCTCGAGACCCCATGTGGTCGCGAGCCTCAGTTCATCGGGCGTGGGCTCACGCACATCGACGGGTTCGATCATGATGTCGGTGTAAGTGACAAGGGAGATGTACTCGACATCGCCGCGCAGCGAGAGCTGCCTTATCATCTGCGGGGTTGCGTTGCAGCCCACGGCATTCACGATCCAGCTCTGGTGAATGTCCGTTACGGTTCCTTCGGGAAAGTCGGCCATGGCTTCCACGAGAGGCTGCTGGGCCTCGGTGGCGAAAGCCTTGAGCACGCTGACGGCAAGCTCCCGCCTCTGGTCGGGCGTCATGTTCGCGGCTACGCTGTTGATGTAGTCGAGGTCAGCGCGTCCAACAGGCTTGATGAGCACAGGGATCAGCCGGTCAGGCGCCGAGAGGGCCATCTCGAGCTGAAGCTGCTCGCTGATGACCCCGGCCAGGCCGGAGGCAGCGATGAGAAGAACTAAAAGCAATAGGGTCTTCATACCGTTCCTTTCAGTGTTGGGAAAATCTTGAAACAACTTACGAAAACTATAATGAAATTTTCAGGGAAAAGGCTGTCCCCAAATGAGGAGATCATTTCAGCGAAGAACCCTGACAGCGGACACGAAACGCCTCACGTAGTTCGACTGGTCTACAGGGGTTACGGTGACCCCGATGTTCCTGTAAGAGGAGGAATGGATGAAGTTGCCATCGCCGATGTAAATACCCACATGGCCGGGGTTCTGGAATATGAGAAGGTCTCCGGGAAGCAGGCTGTCGCGGGAGACCTCGGTACCCGCCGATGCCATGGCGCCCGCTGTTCGGGGGAGGGGAACGCCGTTGTCACCGAAGACCCTGTACACGAGCCCGCTGCAGTCGAATCCCGACGAGTCGGTTCCGCCCCAGACGTAGGGTGTGCCGACATGCGATATCGCTTCGGAAACGATTGCGCAAGCCAGGTCCACGGGAGGAAGTGAATCGGCGGCAGTCATGACCGTGAGCAGGGATGCGATGACGAATGTGCATGAAGGCATTTCTCAGTACTGTCCCATCTTGTTAAGGCGCATGGCCTTTCTCTCGAAGACCCTGAATATGAACAACCCCGCAGCAAGGTAGAACAGGCTGTTGACCGCTACGTACATGTACCACCATGCCGGGAATTTGGTTCCATGCACCGTGGACGAGTTCACCGCGTGGGCTCCCGCCACGAAAGGAAGAAGTGCCCAGGGAGTGAACGGATAGACCGGCAAAAGCATCATCCCGATGAGCGCGAAAGAGAGTATTCCGTAAACGGAGCCTATCCGCTTGTGAATGAGGCCGATGCCACCCAGCATGAAGGATATCCCAACAAGCGAGAGAATGCTCAAAAAAAGCACGCCGTAGAAGTAAGGGAAGTTCACGGTCAGCATCCTGCCCGTGGTGAGCATTGAGAGGAACAGCATTATCGTGACGAATATGTAGTTGAAGAGAATGCCGTTGATGAGCCTGAAAAGAAAGATCATGTCTGCTCCGAGGGGGGACAGGTAGAGCTGCTCGAGCGTGCCGGTCTGGGATTCGTTCATGACCTCGCCGCCCGTGCCCTGAATGGACATCATGGCGGTCAGCCAGAGCACGTACCCCACGACCATTGAATCGAGGGAGTCGCCGGAAACGCTTTCGCCCGCGATGGCCCTGACACCCCAGAACATTCCGAGGAAAACAAGGTACATCACCAGCACCAGGGCGCCGGTGTTGAAGAAGTACCTTTTGAGCCCCCAGCCCATGAGCCGCAGTTCGGTCAGGGCAAGGGTCAGGATGCGCATCAGGGCTCCTTCCGGATCATTTGAAGGAAGATGTCCTCCAGATCGTTCTCGCTGGTGCTGAAGTCTCTCACGACCGATCCGCCTTCACGAAGGATCTCCATCAGATCGATGATGCAGCCGGGCTGGTGCAGCCTTATCCTGAGCCTGAACGCTCCGTCCTCGCACGCGGTCTGACACGGCCCAAGAGCTTCCGCAGCCCCGGTCTGGGCCACTGAGAGAGGCGCTTCAAGGACTATCTCGACGGTTTTCTCCGAGAACCGGGCCTTCAGGCTCTGAAGGGTTTCGTCGGAGATTATCCGGCCCGCCCTGATGATCAGCACCCTGTCGCACAGAGACTCGATGAAGCCCATATCGTGTGAGGTCACCAGTATGGTTTTCCCGTGTTCCCTTACAAGCGATCTGATCCAGCTGCGTATGGAAAGGGCAATCTCGACATCGAGGCCCATCGTGGGCTCGTCGAGGAAGAGGATATCCGGGTCGTGAACGAAGGCGCACGCCATCGCAACTTTCTGTTTCATACCGCTGGAGAACTGTCTGACCTCCTTGTTGCGAACATCCCACAGCTCGAGCTGCCTGAGGAGGTCATCGATCATGGGGGTTGCCCGCCGTGCGGAAACTCCCCGGATCCCGGCGAAGTAAAGCAGGTTCTCACGGGGGGAGAGGTACCAGTAGATGTTCCTGGCGCCCTCGAGCACGGCGCCGGCGCTCTCGAGAACGCGCTTCCTGTCCCTGGGGACGGAAAGCCCGTTCACCAGTATCTCGCCGCTGTCGTGGCAGACAAGGCCGAGGATGGATTTCAGTGTTGTCGTTTTTCCCGAGCCGTTGGGACCCAGTATTCCCAGTATCTCACCCTTTCGGGCCTGAAAGGACAAACAGTCTACCGCTACGGTCTTTCCGTAGGTCTTCCTGAGGTTCTTCACATGAATCAGGACACCGGGGTCGGTCATGATCTGTCCAACGTGTGAAAGGGGGGCGGAAAGGGTATTCCGCCCCCGGAACAGTGATTAGAAAGAGCTCTTGATGTTTGCCCAGGTGGAGGGGGAGAGGGACTGGGGGTCCCAGTCGATGTCAAGCACGTAGAGGAAGGAGTTCTGGGGGTAGACGTAGAGGTATTCGCCGTCGTAGTCGATACCGCCGTTGGCTTCGGCTTCTTCGGTGAAGGTTGCGGACCATACCGGTGTGGGGTTGGGCGAGCCGTCGGGGTTGATGTAGTGGATGAAGAGGTTGTCTTCGTCGGCAAGGCCGCAGGCGACAAAGAGGTAATCTCCCCAGACCGCGAGACCGTAGACCGAGGTGTAGGGGATCTCGGTCCAGCCGCTGATGCTGGTTTCAGTTCCGGTGTAGGGACCCCATGCGAGGACGTCTTCGTTGGGCGAGCCCACGTAGACCTGACCTTTGCCTGCGCCGATGCCGAAGAGGTTGGTGTAGCCCGCGGGGCCGGCTATGTTGGCCACGTGCGCTCCGTTCTCGGCGAAGACGGCGAACATGCTGATGCCGTAGTCGGTCATTAACCAGCGGTTTCCAGTGCCGTATTCGCAGTAGGCCTGGTCGTCGGGGTCGACGCCTTCGGTGATCTCCCAGGAGCCGCCGGGGGCGCCGGTTGTCATGTCGAACTCGTAGTTCGCAAGGTCGCTCCAGTTGAGTATCCAGATGCTGTTGGGTACGTTGTCCTGAATGGCGAGGCCGTATGAGGCGCTGAGCCCGCCGACAAGGGTGTTGACTACGGTATACCCTCCCCGGTTGTAAGAGGGATTCTGGGAATGGCTCGGGCCTCCCGTTCTCACAGAAGCAAACGCGCTTACGGTAAGGCAGACGAGTAACAACGCAAGAATTCGCATAATCCTCTCCGTTCATTTCAGAGTGCAGACCGCTATCTAATATTTCATTCATGCCGTTCTGTCAATAAGCGGCCCATCACATCACTGCCTCCCTGCGCCTATATTAGGCATAATGACCGGGGAGGTTTTCAATGAAATGGGCTGCACACCTTTTGATCATCGCTGTCTCGGTTGCCTTTGCCTTCAGGGGCGGTTCGGTTCCCGAAGCCCGGTACGACGGCTCGGCGGGTTCAGTCTGGCTCGACCGCTTCCTGGCCGAGGGGGGAGTTTCGTACTCGGCCTTTCTTTCTGAACTTTCGCTCTTCGAGGCCGAAACCGGCAGGGGCTGGGGCCGGCGGCCTTCAACCTGGCGCTGGGCGCCCCGCATGAGGGAGTGGGAACGCATGGTCCCTGAAATGGAGGGGCTGGCGAACCTTCTCGGCAGGCTCGACCTGGAGTGGTCTCAGCACGCCTACCTCGATGCCCTGACGGCTTATGTCGACTACAACAGGACCCGGATCAGGTCCACATACGGACTTGATGACCGGCGGACCAGGTTCTTCGAGAACTTCGCCGGAACAGGTCCGCTTTTCTTGAACGACGCGCCCGACGCGGATTACGAATCCCTCGACCTGGTCTCCTGGGCGGTTGGGGAGATAAGGGCCATGCTCAGCCCCGACCAGATGGAGAGCGCGGCGGACATCGTCTCTTCAGGGGCGCAGATGTTCAGACCGGGTCGGTACTGAGCCTTCCGTACAAAAGGACATTCCGCGGGTAACCGTGAAGAAAGAATGATCCCCGCAGGTTGCCCTCGAGCCTGAAGCCCATCCTTTCAAGAAGCCTCTGGGACCTGGTGTTGCCTTCAACGACACGGGCTTCCACCCTGTGCAGGTTCATCATTTCAAAGCCGCAGGTCAGAACGGCGCCGAGGGCCTCGGTCATGTACCCCCTTGAGACGAAGCTTCTGTTGAGATCGAACGCCGTTTCCGCCAGAAGGTCGTGAAAGCTGAACTCGTGCAGTGACACGCTTCCCGCGTAATCGCCCGTTGCCTTCTCCCGGATTGCCCAGTTGAGGGACACGCCCCGTTCGTGGCCGCATATGTATTCGTCAAGAACACCCTCGAGAAACTCGGGATCGTTCGCAGGGTCGGATACGAACTTGACGGTGAGAGGGTCGGAAAGGCAGCGGAAAAGGTTTTCGAGATCAGTGGTCACGAATGCACCTAGAACCAGCCGGGGTGTTTCCAGAACGGGAAACCGCCCGGGCCATACAACCTCGGGGGAGCGGTTCAACTACTCGTTTCCGGGGTGGATCAGCATCGCCTTTCTGAACTCCACCGTGTTCTTCTTGAGCTCCCGGTTCATGACGGCCAGGGTCGTGAAGGTCTGGTCGGTGAACTGAAGCCTCTTTACGAGAACCCTCATGAAACCCATGAGGAACCTGGCGGCCAGCTTGGGCTTTTCGTCCATCAGCTTCTGGAAACGGTCGAAGCTCATGCGATGCAGTATGGAGTCTTCGTTGGCTATCACAGTGGCTGAACGGGGTGACCCGTCGATGAAGCTCATCTCGCCGAACACGTCTCCCTCGGCGAAGATGGCGAGGGGGACTACGTCCTCGTCCCAGCTGTCGGCCGCGGTGGCGGAGCCGCTCTTGATGACGAACAGGTCACGGCTGGTATCGTCCTTCAGGATGATGGGGGAGTCCTTGCGGTAGAGCGCGCTGTCGCAGCATGCGAGAAACTCTTCCTTCTCCTCAGCGGTAAGATGTTCAAAGAACAGATTTGGCATTATTCGTTTCCTTTCCGGTATGTTTTCGCAGAGCATATTGTAATGGAAAGGATGACCATGGAAAAGAGACTGGTTCTGCTCCTTTCTCCTCTGTTTCTGGTTTTGTTTTCCTGCGGTGAACCGCAGGCTCGGGGTCCCGCATCACCTGAAGACGGCTGGCAGCCCGTGATCGCGGTGACCGACACCATCGGTGTCGAGACCGGCGATGAAAAACTGACCTTCGGCTTCATCACAGCGGTCGGAATGAACCCCGGGGGTAATGTGGCGGTTCTGGACGCCCAGAAAGCAACCCTGCAGGTCTTCTCTCCCAGCGGTGTGGAACTGTTTTCCATGGGCGGGTTCGGCCCGGGGCCAGGCGAGTTCCAGTTCCCGATGGCCATGGCTGTGCTTCCCGACGGGTACGCGGTGTCGGACCTCATGGGGGGCAAGATCGTATTCTTCGATGAGAACGGTGTTTTTCAAAGGGAACTGACCGGTTTCTTCCCAACGCCACCGTTTAGCATCGCAGCATCCACCCCGGGCGGAGTGACGGGCTTTTCGATGAGGATGGAGACCGGCGGGGACGGCGCTCCCCGGGCATCGATGATCCTCGCGACGTGGCGGGACTCGTCCGAGCCCTCAGTTGTGTTCCATTCGATCCCGGTACCCATGGATGGCGGCAGGATGATGTCCAGACCCGAGTTCGAGATAACCCCCGGACTCGACGGTTCGGTATACATCTCTGAAAAGTCCGACTCCCTGCTTCAAGTTCTCGGCTTTTCACCTGATGGCGACACCATCTTCTCAGTGAGCGAACCTTTCGAGAGAACGCCGAAATCAGAGGAAGAGCTAGCGGAGGAGTCCATGAGCATTTCACTGCGGATATCCAACGGAGAGTCCACTCTCGATCGAACACGGAGCAGGGACGAACACCCCTACCGAACTGTCGTGAACGATATCGGCGTTGATTCCCTGGGAAGGGTCTGGCTGGAGATGGGGCATACCGGCCAGACTTTCTTCAGGGTCTACCCGCCTGATGGCGGCAGCTTCACCACCGTCGTTCCCGAAAACCCCGAATGGCTTGCGCGGGCAGACTACAGCATCACCCCCTTTGGAGCCGTGGCGAGTGAACCCGACCCCCTGGACTGGCCCAAGGTCTATCTTCTCGACCTGCCTGAAGGAAACGGAGCGGAACAATGATCAGACCCGGAGAACACATTGAGCGCTTTGTGCTGAAAAACCATCTCGGAGAGGATTTCGACTCGGCGGCGCAAGGTGACAAATGCCTGCTGCTGTCGTTCCACCCCCTCGCCTGGACTTCGGTGTGCGCGGCACAGATGAAGGGCCTTGAAGACAACATGTCCTTTTTCGATTCCAGGGGCGTTCTTCCCGTGGGCATAAGCGTGGATGCCCACACCGCAAAGAAGCCCTGGGCCGAGTACCTGGGCCTGGAAAACCTTGGGCTGCTCTCGGACTTCTGGCCCCACGGCGCCCTTGCACAGAGTCTCGGTCTGTTCCTGTCGGAGAAGGGAATAAGCGGGAGGGCCAACGTGCTCGTGAACCGTGGCCCCGAGGCAACGGTGGTCTGGGCCCGGCAGTACGAAATCTCCCAGCTCCCCGACATTGAAGAGGTCATGGCTGCGGTTGACGCGTTCTGCAAGGGGTGATGCTGTTGCCGGTGACCTTTTTCGGATCGGTGATATTCGATCTTGACGGAACCCTGCTCGACAGCATGCCCGACATAATGCGGGTGGGAAACGGGCTGCTCATGAAGAACGGTCTTGCCCCGCGTTCCCGGGAGGACTTCAGGGCTGCTGTGGGGATGGGTCTTGAGGAGCTGTACCACCGCATACTTGGGCCTGACGGCCAAACTGAACTCGTTGTGCGACTGGCCTCAATCAATATTTAAGAATATGTTTTTGTTACCACTTATATAGTCACCCGTATAGTAGGAACTCGAACCGTTATATTTGTTTCCACCTTCTTTGGTAACAGTATTAACAATTCCGCTGAGGGCATTACCATATTCTGCGTTGA
>JAWOHL010000081.1:0-22509 GCA_046485185.1 Candidatus Fermentibacteraceae bacterium | reverse complement strand
CTCCCCTTTCCGGCGCCCGCTTCCTCTTAGGGGACGGACTTAGATAACTTAGTTTGTTGCCGTAATCAGTTGTATGGCATGAGGCTGCGTTTTCGCCGTCATCCTTTCTTCCGCTCATCTGGTGCTTTTAGCATTATTTTTGGAATTTCGACATGTTACCATTCTGAAGCCAGTCGCCAAAACGGGAGGTTGCCCATGCTCGATCTGCTGAAAAAGACTCTTTCCCAGGTGGAAGCCGATTACGCCGACATCCGCTATGAAAAAATGCGGACATCCAGTGCTGAGTTCATAAAGGATCAGTTGAAGGGTGTTGATTCGGTTTCTACGGATGGTTTTGTTGTAAGGGTTCACAAGGATCACGGATTTGCTTCCGCCACAGTCACAAGGGAGCAGGATGTTCCGGAGGCGCTAAGACTGGCCGCCGAGGGGGCTTCAGTAATGGGTCAAAGCGGGAAGAGGGTTGTCCTGGCTGACGTGCCTGCCACTATCGACGATGTTGAGCCTGTTCTGAACGGAGACCCCGCAGACATTCCACTGCAGGACAAGCTTGCGTTGGCGGTGAAGTACAGCCGCCTGATGCTGGGAATGCCCGAGATAGCAACCACCAACGTGAGCTATTCCGAGGTTGACCGCGAGAAGTTCTTTGTCAGCACCCGGGGCTCCGCTGTTCGTGAGCGCATTGTCACCGTGGCTATTGGAGGTGAAGCTGTTGCGGAGAGGAATGGGCTTCTTCAGAACATCAGGGTTTCTGTAGGGGGCGCTGATGGTTTTCACAAACTCCTGAACAGGGACGAAGAGTTCGTGAAGAGGGGCGAACTGGCTATGGGGCTGCTCGATGCAGAACCTCTAAAGGCCGGGACCTATGATGTCGTTCTGAACCCTTCGATGACAGGTGTGTTCTCGCATGAGGCTTTCGGGCATTTCAGCGAGGCCGACATCATCGAGGACAACACCTCGATGAGAGAGAAAATGGCCCTGGGAGCCCGTCTGGGAAGTGATGCGGTGAACATTACCGCGGATTCCACCATGCCCGGGCAGGTCGGTTACTACCGGTACGATGACGAAGGCATTCCGGTGCGCAGGGTGCAGCTTATGACCAGGGGGGTTCTCACGGGAAGGCTTCACTCCCTAAGGACCGCCGGCGCCTTCGGAGAACCGGTCACCGGTCACGCGGTTGCCGAGGACTACAGGTACGAACCGATAGTCAGGATGGGAACCATCTTTTTCGAAGCGGGGAAGCTGGGATTCAGGGAACTCCTGGCGCAACTCGGAGACGGGCTGTACCTTTGCGACGCCAAGGGAGGTCAGACCGCCGGAGAGAACTTCACCTTCGGGGCTCAGTACGGGTACCTGGTCCGCAATGGCGAAGCTGGACCAATGATCAGGGACATCAACATAATGGGGAACCTTTTCTCCACGCTGAAAAGCATTGAAGCCGCTGCGGACGATTTCCATCTCGGGGAAAGGGGCGGTTGCGGAAAAGGTCAGATGAACATTAAAAGCGGCCACGGCGGACCCTCCATTCTTGTTCGCGGCATGGTTGTAGGGGGTGTATGATGGAAAAACTGCTCGAAATGGCATCGAAGGCCGGCTGCAGCGCCGAGGTCTACCAACAGAGAACACGCAGTGTCGAAATGTCCCGCAGGGAAGGCCATGTGGTTGATACAACGGCCACGATCCAGTCGGGCTGCGCCATCCGTTTGATCAAGAACGGCAGAATGGGAACCGCGTACACGAAGAACCTTCTGGACAGGCCTGCCCTGCTGGATTGCGCCATGCTCTCCCTCGAGCATGGTCCGGAGGTGGATTTCCAGTTTCCCCATACCACAATGAAGCCCGACACCTGCGGTTACGACGAAAAGGTCGAGGGATCCGGCTTCCCCGAGGCCCTGTCGATCTGCAAGAAGATGGAGGAGATGGCGGGATCGCTTTCCCGGAACTGTATGGACACAAGTGCCGGAAGCGCCGTGGAAACCGTCAGGCTGATCAATACATCCGGTACCGATCTGCTTCACAGGAGCTCCGGCGTGTTCGGGAGCATCTCGGCAAGGTATCCAGGCACTGAAACCGGCCTTCACGCAGGGTTCGCGGGTGTTTCAGACGCCCCGGTGGAAAGGGAGGCGATCGCGAACCTTCGCCGGCTCTACGAAGAGTCACTTCCCGAGGTCGAGGCGGGTGACGGAAAAATGCAGGTCATGCTTCTTCCGGGGAGCCTTTACGGAATTCTCTGGAGACTTACCGCGGCCTCGAGCGCCAAATCGTTCCATTCCGGAGCAACCCCCCTGAAGGGCAGGGAGGGTGAAAAGGTGCTTTCGGAGAAGCTCACCATGGTTGCCGACCCCGAGCGGGATCCCGCTGTGGCGCGCCGTGCCTTCGATGACGAAGGGGTTTCCACGGCGCGGGTTTCCCTTTTTGAGAAGGGAGTTTTCAAGGGTCCCTACTCCAACCTCTTCTACGCGGGTAAGATCGGTGTGAAGCCCACGGGAAGCGGTTTCCGCTCTGGCATGTGGGGAGGGGACCCCGTTGCCCTTGCTCCTGAACCGAGCTTCCGCAACGGAACGTTCATGACCGGTGACACCAGCTTTGAAGAGATGCTTTCGATGATGGACAGGGGCATACTGGCTTTCGGGCTTCTGGGCGCCCACTCGGGCAACATCATCAACGGAGACTTCTCAGTTGGATTCAACCCCGGGATACTGGTTGAGAAAGGCAGGATAGTGGGCAGAGTCAAGGACGGCATGATGGCCGGCAATGTCTACGATGTGCTCAATCGGGTTCAGGCGGTTCAGGACAGGCCGTACAATCCCCTTTCCACGAGACTTGATCCCGCAGTGCTTCTGGAGAGCGTCAGCATCTCCGGGAAGTGAGTTTGTGGCTCGGTGCGCCAATATGACGCACCGGGTCTTTTTCATGCCGGCAGGCATGAGATAGTTAAGGGCATATATTTCTGTACTGCTTGCATATACAGTTCCTTTCGCATGAATTGGCAAGGGTTTTGCATTTGAATGAGATGCGAGATAACCCTGAATAGGGATGAATGCAGAAAGGAGAAAGATCATGAGACTCATCAGGCAGAACCGCGAAACGGGCCTCACCCCCTACGACATGGTGAGAAACATGAACCGAGTATTCGAAGGCCTCTGGCCCGAGATAGACGGAACTCAGGAATACCAGTGGGCACCCGCCGTTGACATCTGCGAAAAGGGTGACTCCATAGCAATCAAGACGGAGCTTCCTGGAATCCCGAAGGATGCCATCGAGATCGAGGTTGCCAACGGTGTACTAACGATCCGTGGCGAGAAGAAGTTCGAGGAGGAGAAGTCCGGCGACACCTGGCACCGCAGGGAAATGCGCTACGGATCATTCACCCGCAGCTTCAGCCTGCCGCCCGACGTGAAACACGACAAGGCCGAGGCAGACTACGCTGACGGTGTGCTCACCATCACGATTCCCAAGGAGGAGAAAGCCCTGCACAGGAAGATCACCATCAAGGGCTGAGGGAACGTCTCCTGAACGACCCGGGGGGGCGCGGTCAAGGCCGCGCCCCCCTGCTGATGTTATACTTGCTCTTGTGTAAAGGGGAAGAGAGATGTTTTTCAGGGAGCTTGCATCTGCGACCAGATCCGTCAGGCGATTCAATGAATCGGCACCGGTTTCCAGAGAAGACCTTCTGGAGATTATTGAGACGGCATCCCTGGCTCCATGCGCATCGAATCTCCAACGGCTTCGTTACTCCATCGTTACCGGCGAGCGCGAGAAGGATCAACTTTTCCGGGGGCTGGGATGGGCAGGATACCTTGCGGACTGGCAAGGCCCCGGAGAGGATGAGCGTCCCCGGGCGTACATTGTGATATCCTCTCCGGCCGACGAAGACCGGTCATTCACCGGGATCGACACGGGCATAGCAGCGGCGTACATCGTCCTCGCGGCACGGGACAAGGGTTTTGGGTGCTGCATCCTCCTCTCGTTCTCCCGCGAAAGCGTTGCAGAGATCGCGTGCACCTCAGATGTTCGCCCTGAACTCGTGATAGCCCTGGGGGTTCCGGGAGAGGAAATCGTTCTTGACAGGTATTCCGGTTCGGTCAAGTACTACCGTGACTCCGCCGGCAGGCACCATGTGCCGAAAATTCCCGCGGCGGAACTCATAGTTAAGGAGACATAGTGTTCAGTTCGGCCACATACAGCGAAAGGCGGGCCAGGCTCGTCGAATCACTGCCAAATGAGTTCTGCGTCGTGGTACCCGCAGCTTCATCCATTCCATCCAGCGCTGACGCTGTTTACGGTCTTGTCCCCTCAAGAAACCTCTACTACCTCACCGGGATCGTTCAGGAGGGCACCTGGCTTTTCATGTGGCGACTTGCGGGAAGACCCGAGGTCAAGGAGTGCCTCTTCATCTCCCCATACGACGAAGAATACGCGAAGTGGTACGGCACCGTTCTCACAAGAGAGCAGGCCACGGACATCAGTGGTATTTCCGAGGTCCGTTTTTCGGGTGTCCAGGAGAAGTTCCTCGAGAAACTCGTATGCAAGGAGGGCCTCAGGGACTTCTACTTCGACTGGCACAGAACCGGGTTGGGTGAGTTTTCAGGCAGGGGCCTGTCACTGGTGAGAAGATTCAGGGACGCATTCCCGGATGTAGCGGTTCACAGCGCCGGGGAGAGCATCATCCGCCTTCGAATGATCAAGGATGAAAAGGAAGTCCAGTGCATCCGCGCAGCGACAGAACTCACGAGAAGGGGCTTTGAGCAGGCCGTGGCCAGACTGAAGCCGGGCATGCGCGAGTACGAGTTCGAAGCCGAGCTGCTTTACAGGTGGGCTTTCGAAGGGGAGAAGACCCCGGCTTTCCCAACCATATGCGCCGGCGGCTCCAGGGCCACATGCCTTCACTACGGTGAGAACCGGGCGGTGCTGTCCGACGGGGAACTGCTCCTTGTCGACCACGGAGCCATGAAAGACCTATACTGCGCAGACATCACAAGAACGGTCCCCGTAAATGGAAGGTTCAACCCCAGGCAGAGGGAACTCATGGACCTTGTGCTGGAAGTGCAGGACAAGGCGATCCAGCTTCTTCGACCCGGAATACTCCACCGTCAGTGGGGGGAAGAGGTCAACATCTTCTACCGTGAGCTCATGCTTTCAAGAGGAGTGATCAGCCGCCCCGAAGACTTCGAGAAGTACTTCTACCATGGCATCGGGCATCACATTGGGCTGGATACCCACGACGAACAGGTTCCCCAGCTCCCTGTTTCCGCAGGGATGGTCTTCACGGTTGAACCCGGTTTTTACTCGGCAGAAGAAGGAATCGGCATTCGCATCGAGGATGACGTGCTGGTTGGGGAAACCGGCAATACAGTTCTCTCCGAAGGTTTTCCGAGAACTCCTGACGAGATCGAAGCCCTGATGCAAAAGTGACTGAATCCGCCCGTCTCGAGTACATGAAGATCGCCCTGAAAGAGGCGCACAGCGCTTTTGATCGGGGTGAGGTTCCGGTCGGCGCCGTTCTGGTGACCTCTGATGGCACTGTGTTCAGCGATTCCAACAGAACCAGAGAGATGGGGAAGCCATGGGCTCACGCGGAACACCTTGTTATCGACCAGGCCTGCATGGATCTGGGTGACTGGAGGCTTTCAGGCGCGTCGCTTTTCACAACCCTTGAACCCTGCGTTATGTGCGCGGGGCTGGTTTTGCTCACACGGATTTCGCTGGTGGTTTACGGTGCCTGGGATAAGAGGTTCGGAGCATTCGGCTCCGTGACCGACCTTGAAGCGATGCCACACCTAAACCATTACCCGAGGGTTCTGGGGGGAGTGCTGGCAGACGAATCATCAAGGCTTCTTAAAGAGTTCTTCAGGAACCACCGCTGATGGTGGAGAGGAGTTGACATGCTCTTGCTTGCTGCGGTTTTGTTCGCTCAGACGCTTCCTGGTCAACCATATGCGTCGTACTGGCATCCAGCCGACCTTCTCTCCTGGAGCCCCTACTCCGATCCGGACGCACCCTACAACAGAAGCGCCATTCCGCTGGCGACAAGAAGCCTGGGAGATACCCAGTGCAACGTCCACGCGATTCCCGGCCAGGCGGGCATCACATCCATCAGTATCATGTATCCCTCAACAAGCTTCAACCCTTCACAGGGCGGACCCGGCATCGACACCTATGCGTTCGGATACTGGCAGTACATCCAGCAACTCACCTTCTGGGGCGGAAGCGCCGGCGAAGGGCTGATTCTGGCCCCGAATCCCGGGGTCATCGATGCCGCCCACAGGAACGGAGTACCGGTCTACGGAACGGTGTTCTTTCCTCCGACCCAGTACGGAGGCCAGATCCAGTGGGTGTGGGACTTCGTAGAGAAGGAAGGCGAGTCTTTCCCTGTCGCCGACAAGCTCATCGAAGTGGCAGAGTACTACGGGTTCGACGGTTGGTTCATCAACCAGGAAACCGCCGGCGGGAACGCTCAGCTTGCCCAGGACATGAGGGACATGATGCTCTACATCCAGCAGAACTCCGGCATCAGGATACAGTGGTACGATGCCATGACGGAAACGGGTACCATTTCGTGGCAGAACGCTCTGAACAGCAGTAACGACTGGTTTTTCCAGTACGAGGGTCAGACCGTCAGCGACGAGATGTTCCTCAATTTCTGGTGGACCCAGGCCGGGCTTCTGAACTCCGCGAACCACGCCATATCTCTTGTCAGAAGCCCTTACGACCTGTACGCCGGTGTTGATGTTCAGGCCGGGGGTTACAATACCGGCGTGAACTGGGCATGGTTGTTCCCCGAGGGGGAAGACCACATTGTGAGCCTTGGATTCTACTGTCCGAACTGGACCTACACGAACGCGTCCGGCCACGCATCCTTCTATACCCGAGAGAATCGGTTCTGGGTCGGAGCCAACAGAGACCCCGGCAACACCCAGACAACCCATCCCTGGAAAGGAATGGCGCACTACGTTCCCGCCATGACACCAGTTACGGTATTGCCTTTCGTTACGAACTTCAATACCGGGCAGGGGTACCTTACAGCCGTCGAGGGAAGTGTTCTGTCAGAGTATCCGTGGCACAACCGAAGCCAGATGGATGTGCTTCCCACCTGGAGGTATATGGCCAGAAGCAACGGTACGGCACTTTATCCTGAACTCGACTGGGAAGTCCCGTTTTACGGTGGAAGCAGTCTGAAGGTTTCTGGAGAGCTTTCGCCGTCGAACACAACGATGCTGTACCTCTATAAAACCGATGCCCTGCTGCAGGGGGATGACAGTTTTGTCGTGGCATGGAACAGGGGCGCATCAGGGTTGCCCTCGGGGATGGAAGTAGCGCTTTCCACCTCCACCGATCCAATGTCATTTTCTTATTTCGCCGTGCCTGACGGGCTGGAACAGGGTTGGAACACCTGGCAGTTCCCCCTTTCAAGCCTCTCCGGAGAAACCCTTTCCGTGATCGCCCTTCGTTTTCAGAGCGCAACGGTGATCGATGACTACCAGATGCGCATTGGAAGACTGGGGATAATCAGGGGAGAGCTGAATGAACCTGCGGCTCCCGGTGGCCTCACGGTTGAACAGTTCAACCAGATCGATGACAACAACGGCACGATTCGACTGAGATGGAACCACAGCCCGGGTCCGATCTACAGCTACAACGTCTACAGGCTGAACCCCGACGATAGCAGGACTTTCCTATGGGCAACCCCGAACAACGCCTGCTTCGTTCCGGCTGTGACCAGACCCGAGGGTGAGGAAACCACGACGATCCTTCTGGAGGCGGTCAGCACCGAGTTCGGGTTCTCACCAACCGCTGAGACTCAGATAACCTGGACGACGACCGGCATTGAAAGCCAGGGTGTTAAAGGCGTACCGGCCTTTCTGAACGACCTCTCCAACCCGGTATCGGGAATGGTGAACGTCGGGTTCAGTGTTTCCGCCCCTGGGCCGGTCGACCTTGTCGTTTACGACCTGGCGGGAAGGGTTGTGAGCGTGCTGCATCAGGGAGAAGCTTTGGCGGGGCTGCACAGCGTGTCGTGGGACACATCGGACCTGCCCGCAGGTGTGTACTTTCAAACAATCTCTGCTCCGGGAGGCAGCGATCAGAGAAAATGTACGGTTCTCCGCTGAAGGATCAGGCTTCGAGGGAGGGTTTCACACCCCGGGCCTTCCACCGGATGAAATCCCCGATGATTTCCCGGTGATCGAAGGCCATGAGGTCGGGAAGACTGTCGGGCATGAAGAAGACAGCGCTTGCCGCATCATCGCCTCCCACAGGGGTTCCTTCGGCCCTGCAATGGTAAACGACGCTGACGGTGTCGCCCCTGGGATCCCTCCAGGGTCGGGAGTAGATATGGAAAAGGGCCAGAACCTCGACCTCAAGGCCAGTCTCCTCCAAAGCCTCCCTGCGCACGGCCTGAAACAGGTTCTCTCCCGGATCTACGAATCCGCCGGGAAGCGCCCAGCCAAGTGGCCGGAACATTCTTTCCACAAGGACGATTGCCCCCCCGGGGGATTCGATTATTGCATCCACGGTGACTTCCGGCGTCTTAGGCCTCATCTGCTTACCTCCCGGCACTTGTGTTCGCAAGACGGGTATATTTCGCAAACCGTACGAAAGGAGACATAATGAAAAACACGGCGATACTGTTATGCGTGACGGCCTTCTTTGTTGCCTGCGGCCAGCAGGCTGAACCGATTGCCCAGTCCGGAGCTGAAACGGTGGAGGCTGGTACCGAGACCGAGATCCAGGAGATACTGTGGATCCATGACGATTTCGACGCTGCCGCAGTTCTTGCTGTCGAAGAGGGCAAACTGATCTTCATCGACTTCTATGCGGACTGGTGCCCGCCCTGTCAGACACTTGCGGACGAGTACTTTCCCAGGCCCGACTACCAGCAGTTCCTATCGGGCGTCGTAACACTCAAGGTGAATGTTGACAACGAGCCTGACATTGCCCAGAGGTATTCGGTCAGCAGCATCCCCACTCTGGTTCTCACCGATGCACAGGGAAACGAACTCGACCGAGTGGTGGGAATAACCGGTTCCCCCGAGGAGTTTCTCGAAGTGCTCGAAGGCCTGGGCGCGAACTAAAACATCGGCAGAAGATAGAAGAAGAGCCAGCGTAAATGCTGGCTCTTCTTGTATTTACCGCAACAAACTAAGTTATCTAAGTCCGTCCCCTAAATGCTGAGGACGGTGAATTCGATACGGCGGTTGCGGGCCTTGTTGGCAGCGGAGTCGTTGGCAACAACGGGGCGGTCCTCGCCGTAGCCGATGCTGGTCAGGCGGTTGCCGGCGATCCCCTTGCTGACCAGGTACTGGTGCACGGACTGTGCCCTGCGCTCACTGAGGCTCTGGTTCGAGGCACTGCTGCCGTCGCTGTCGGTGTGGCCCGCTATCTGGATCCGGGCGGAAGGGTTGTCGCGGAGGAGGATCGCCACGCTGTCAAGGATCGGGTAGCTCTCGGGTTTGATGTTGGCGCTTCCCGAGTCGAAGTAGATGTTGTCGAAGCTCATGACCTGCCCCTCCTGCAGGGCGTCCCGCATGGTGAAGTTGAGGGTCGTGGTGGCGTTGGGGGCAAGGGTGACGTTCTGATTGTCGGTGAGGTATCCGCTGGCCTGGGCCGTCACGGGCCAGGTTCCGGCCTCGACGCTGGCGGAATAGACGCCCGCGGCGTTGGTCGTTACGGTTACGGGGTTTGTGCTGCCGATGGTCACCGAAGCGCCGGCAACGGCTCTGCCCTGGCCGTCGCGCACTGCACCGGACACCGCACCCAGGTTGGGAGCTAGCCGGAAGTCGATGCTCTGGGTGGCGTTGCGGGACATGGAGAGCACGGTTGAAGAATGGCGGTACCCCGGAGCCACAACGGTCACGGGAAGCTCGCCCGCAGGCACGTGAACCACAAAGAAACCGGTCTGGGCATCGCTTGTGACGTTTGACACGGGGACGCCCGGGAATGTAATGGTGGCAAAGACCGGGAGCCCGGTGAGCGAGTCGGTTACGGTTCCGTTCAGGGTTCCAAGCCTTGGCCCTTCATCGACGGCATGCACCAGGTCGCCGGAGAAGCCCATGTTGAGGCTGATACCCCAGTCGTAGGCGCCTGGAATGGGAAGGGGCGCCCTGGCGGCACGGTCGGCCTCGGTTACGACCACCGTGCTGTCCTGGTAGAGGCCGTGGCCAAGGTCGTGGTAGAGGGGGTCGAAGTCGCCGCCGATCATGTCGTAGGTGATGTCGAGGAACATGCCCGACGCGGTCTTGAACCTGATGCCCGGAGAGAGGTAGGAAAGGGACTCGCCGGTGCGGTCCATGAACGAGTAGCCCATGTACTCGAACAGGATGTCCGCCGATGGAGTGGGAACCTCGAGGCCGAAACCGTAGGAGAGGACGTTGTCCTTCACCGTGAGGTTCACGAAAGTGGAGTCTGAGAAAGACCAGCCGGTATCGATTTCAGAGGCTCTGAAGTCCCAGTAGTCGAACTGCTGGCTGTAGCTGGCGAAACCCATGTTCAGATGGGCGCGGATGGGGACAATGGGAACCCAGTAACCGAAATCGCCCGAGGCGATGATATCGAATCCGAAAGAGTCGCCGTTCGAAGCATAAGGGTAGCGGAGCTGGCTCATGGGCTGACCGGTGAACCAGTTGCCGTCCTGCTCGTCGCGGCATTCCACGAAGTTGCTGTCGGAGGGCGACATTTCGATCCAGGCAGCGGCCCCCGCCCACAGCACGTCGGCCAGCTCACCGGGAAGGGGGTTGTAACCGCCCTTGATCATGGCTCCGTAGTCGCTCAGGGCGTTGAACTGCTCCCACTGGCCGGTGGAGCGCTCTTCGTAAAGCCCGCGCTGATACAGGTTGGAGTAGTAGTTGAGCCTGAACCCGACATCGATGTAGTCCCACGCGCCGTAACCGATCGAGAAAAGACCCCTGAAAAGGTGTTCGTTATCGCTGATCTTGGGGAACAGGTAGTCCTGCCCCGTGTTGTGGTTGCGGTACTGGAAGTTGAGGAAGGTGTTTTCAGCGGTCCAGTAGCTTGTCATCAGGTTGAAGCATATCTGGTTGAAGCCCATGGGTATGGCGCTGTTGATCCTGTTGAGGCCCCTGACTCCCCATGCGCCGGGTACCGCGATAGAAACCGCGGAAACCATTAATAGCGTTGCAAATAGAACCCTTTTCAAATCAGGTCTCCTTTCAGACCGGTACAAATATTATTTTTCAGCCAAACATGCTTGGTTGGCGCGAGGCAAGTCAATGAGGCAGGTTGACCCCATCTCGGGGGGGGGTTTATAGAAGGGACTTGCGATGACCGATGAAAACCGCGTCCGCGTGAAGGTCAATGTTACGGGGATCGTGCAGGGCGTGGGCTTCAGATGGTGGACAAAGAGGCTTGCCGAGTCCCTGCGTGTCACCGGTGCCGTTTGGAACAACCCTGACGGTTCCGTGGGAATCGAGGCCCAGGGGCCTGAAACGTCGGTGAAGTCTTTCATCGACGCGCTCGCCGGTGGGCCGGCAGGGTCTCTTGTGCGGGGTGTTGTGACCCGAGCCGTTCCCTGTAATGACGACTCTGGTTCTTTTTCAGTCAGCTTCGTCCGGGAGGGATCATGAGCAGTCGTAAAGCGCTTTTTCTTCTTGTCGTCCTGGTGTTTCTGGGATTATGCCATGGCTGGGACCCCCTTTACTACAACGGGCTGACCCGGGTCCTGCGGTCAACCGAATCCAGCGGTGACTTTGCCATAGGCTACTTCTCCGCCGGATCCTACTGGGAGACCGACACCCTGGGCTTCGACAGCCTGTACGAGTACAGGGAGGCCCAGAGCTTCCTGCAGGCGGCCTGGACCGGCAGGTACGGGCTCACCTCAAGCCACACGATAAGCCTTGTGGTCCCCATGTACCTTCAGCTCTCGGGCTCTGAGGAGGCCGGTCTTGGCATCACCGATCCCTGGATAAGCCTCGACGGCTGGATGAGCAGGTCCCCCCATTACCTCATCAGGGGTGCCTTCAGACCAGCATTCAAGGGCTACCTCGAAAGCGCGGACCCTCCAAGGAGCGATCCGCACATGGCGGCGGAGATATCTGCCAGTTTCGAGCTGCCCCTGGGCCGCCGCGGCGGTTCCAGGTTCGATGTGACCGGAGGCCTGAGGCATTACTTCTCGGCATGGGACAGGATTCCCGGAACACAGCGGGACAGCAGCGAGACCTCCCCCGGTATGGAGTTCAGGGGGTGCGGGTTCCTGGTGGCTCCCGTCAACCAGGAACTTTCAGTGAGAATAGGCGGCGAATTCGCCACCAGGGGCAAGACCAGCTACGAAATCCCTGAGGGTTCGGTCAACGTCGTGGGAAGCAACCGAAGCTACTTCGACCTTCGGGGCGGGTTCATGCTCAAAAACCCCAACCTCGACCTCACCGTTGATGTGTACATAAGACTCGGCGGGGAAAACGTTGACAAGGAATGGGGTATCATCCTCAGCGGTATCGGGATAGACCTGGGAGACATCTTCGGTGTCGGTACAGGCAGCAGAAGCTCAGAAGGCGGGAGATCGAGGGAATGAGAAAGGTCATACCGCTCATTCTTGTTCCGCTTCTTTTCCTTGCGGCCCTTGCCGCAAGGTCACACAGCCCGGGTGTGGTTCAGGCCAACCGGGTCAACGAGTACCTTTCCGCTCTTTCAGAAAGTGATGGGTCGGACTCCCTGGCCTGGGGCATGCTGACGGACAGCCTGGGACTCTTGGCGTCACCAGTGTTCCTTTCCGGGCTAGATGGCCTGCCGGCGCCCGACAGGGTATTCATGGACGGGACCGACAGCCGCGGGATCCGCTGGACCGCCGTGGCGGGACAGACCGTCAGGGTGGTCTGGCTTGAGAAGTGCGGCACGGAATACCGCGTCTGCGGTGACTCTTCCCTTGACGGCCTTTTCGGCGGCGCTGTCCTTCTGTGCCGGGAGGCCGCGCTTTCCGGTTCGCCGGTCTGCCCGGTTTCGGGCAGGCCATACGAAGTTGTCGGGGGAGTCGTCATCTGTCCGTCGGGGCACCTGGGTGGCGGTTTTTCCATGTCGCCCGACGCATGCAGGTTCCGGCGTGAAGAGGTTGCCGTCGTCGTCAGGGCTTTTGTCGCCCGGGGCTATGCCATGCCGCCCGACCTCGAGAGCATCTTCACCGTATCGGGAGGCTCACTGGGTCAGCGTGGCGGCTGGAGGTGCCCCGAAAACGGCTATTCCTACTACTTCCTCAGGGACGACAGCGTGGTATGCGGTTATCACGACGCCTCGGCACCGGTGAACCCGTGACGCCAGCCCAGCCACCCCTTATCGATACTCCCGAGGGTCTCTCGGAACTTGTGGAAAGGTGCCTCCGTGAGAAAGCCGTTGCCCTCGATACCGAGTTCCACGGTGAAAAGCGCTATTGGCCCGATCTTTACCTTGTCCAGATCTCAGGCTCGGGAATCAGCCCCGTGGCGGTCGACCCCCTGGCCGTGCCCGACCTGTCGGCCCTGGGGCGGCTGCTCGAAAACCCCGACGTTGTGAAGGTGATCCATTCCGCCAGGAACGACATAGGAGTGCTTCTCCACCACATTCCGGGCGTTTCCATCAGGAACGTGTTCGACACTCAGATCGCCGCGGCGTTCCTGGGTTACGGTGAGCAGATGAGCCTGGCCAACCTCGTGAAGTCCGTCTGCAAGGCCAAGCCGCCCAAACAGTATTCGATGAGTGACTGGTCCGTGAGGCCGCTCTCACCCGATCAGGTGCTATATGCCCTCGATGACGTGAGGTACCTTCCCGACATTTACGAAAAATTGAGCACACAGCTGGAGCGCAAGGGCAGGATGCAGTGGTTTCTAGACGAGTCCGCCGGTCTGACCGATTCCGGAACCTATCTGACATCAAACGAAGACCAGTTCAGAAGGACCCGCTCGGCGGACAAGGTCAAGCCCCAGCATCACCACCTGCTCTGGATGCTCGTGAACTGGCGGGAGGAGCTTGCCCGTTCCATGAACCGGCCCAGGCAGTTCATCGCGCAGGATTCCCTGCTGTGCAGGATCGCCATCCTGGCACCGTCCACCGCTTTAGACCTCGCCCTTCTGCGGGGGCTTCCCGGCGGTTTCATCGAGAAGTACGGAGCGGAGATCGTAAGGCTCAGCACCGAGTGCTCCATCGATCCCCCGACGAACACGCCCATGATCGATCCCCCCGACCAGGACTGGGGCCGCTCGGCCAGAAAGGACATCCTGCGGATCTTTTTGAAGAAGAAGTCTGCCGAGTTGAAGATATCCCCCACCGTGCTCCTTCCTAAAGACACCATGGAACGCCTCCTCGATGACCCCCCGAAGTCCATCGAGGACCTTCAGGGCATGGCAGGTGTCCCCGGCTGGCGGAAGGACGCCCTGGGCGAGGAACTTGTCGACCTGTTCAACGGCCGGCTCGGGCTGGTCCTCAGCAGGAACCGGGGCATCAGGATGGTGCGGATCCGGTGAGAACTCCGGCGGAAACCGTTCGCCTCATGACGGAATACCTGGGGGACATGGGCGAGCCAGCGCCCCTTTCGGGCGGGGACAGCCCGTTCAGCGTCCTTGTGGGAACCGTGATAAGCCTGAGAACCCGTGACGCCGTGACGCAAAAGGTCACTAAAAGGCTCTTACAGAGAGTTGCAACACCCCTCGAGCTGGCCGGGGTGCCCCTCGGGGAACTCGAGGAACTTCTTCGTCCCGCGGGCTTTTTCAGGGTCAAGGCCCGGCAGCTGAGTGAAATGGCCAGGTTGTTGTGTGAGCGCCATGGCGGCGTTGTGCCCCGGAGCCGCGATGAGCTCACGGCCCTCCCGGGTGTGGGCGGGAAGACGGCCGCCTTCGTCTTGGGCATGGCGTTCGGAATACCCGCCGTTTGTGTGGACGTGCACGTACACAGGGTTTCGAACAGGATCGGGCTTCTGGCCACCCGCTATCCTGAACAGACCGAGGCCGAACTCATGAGGGTGTTCCCGAGGGAGGAGTGGACGGGGCTGAACCACGTGTTCGTAAGATTCGGCCAGCGCGTGTGCCTGCCCGCAAGACCAAGGTGTTCGGTTTGCCCGTTGAGAGGGGAGTGCGAATGGAACCCATGAACGGAAGCAGTGCCATCGACATCACCAGGCCCCTTTCCCGCGATACCGAACCGTGGCCCGGCGACACTCCCTTCCGCAGGACCGAGGTGCTAAAGGGGGAATGGACCCTTTCCCGGCTCAGGATGAGTGCCCACTCGGGCACCCACATGGACGCCCCCCTTCACAGGATACCGGGTGGCGCACCGATAGACATGATACCCATCAGCAGAATGGTGCTTCCCGCACTGGTATGCGACTCGGTTCCCGATCACTGCAGGGGGGTTGCCGTGCTTCTGACCCGCAGCGTGACCGGAAGCGAGGCCTTAGAGCTTGTGGACAGGGGAGCCGAGCTGGTGGGCACTGCGGAGATGTCCATAGACCGTGGAGATTGCGACGATGCCCACCTGGCGCTTCTGGGAGCGGGCATCCCCGTGGTCGAAAACCTTCTTCTCGACGGCGTCGAACAGGGGAGTTACACTCTGGTGTGCCTTCCCCTGCGGATAGTCGGGGGCGACGGCTCTCCCGTGAGGGCTATCCTTTTCAGAAACTGATCCTGAGGCCTACCTTTGAGCATCCGGAAAACGGGTCGTAGGGGCTGATCCGCAGCTCGAGACCCGTATCTCCGAATTCCATTGTGCCGTATCTGGCCATGATGTCCGACATCTTTTCGCGCACGGCGTCGACGGACTCGGTTATGAAATCGGGAAGGAAACTTGTGATCGCGCCGCTGCCGCTCTCCGAACAGTGGAAGTCTGTGTCGAAAGACAGCAGCAGCGCGAGCAGAATCATCAGTTAAGCTCCTCCAGAACATAGACCCGGGGCCAGTCCGCGGAGATCTGGTCGATTGCGGTGAAGCCCCACCGGTTCATCTGAACAGTGAGGTCACGCTCGTTTTCGGTGACCTCGAGGGCCGCCGTGAAGAGGTAATCGCCGGTCAGGTGGTCGTACACCCTGAAAACAGGATGGTTGTAGGTGCCCAGGCCGACCCAGAGGTTCCCGTCGGGCGCGATTCCCAGTGAGGCGATGGCGTAACGGAAAGGTTCGGGCTCGTAGGTCTCCACCATGAAATCGGGGGCGCCGCCCTGGCGCATGCGGTCCCTCACGAACTGTCGCTCGGTGTCGATGTCCTCTTCAGTCTTCGGAACCCTGGTGAAAGGTTCGGTGATCGTGAACAAGGGAGTGCCGTCGGGGTTCCAGCCGTTCACGGAATACGCTTCGGTCGAGAACATCGAGGTGTAGACGAAGCCTTCGGGAGAGGCGTCGAAGACCACCATGTTGCCCGTGATGCCGGATATGTCCGACGGGTCGAAGGGGGCGAGTTCACGATGGTAGGTTATGACTGGCTCGGGTGACGTGGTGTTCCACAGGGCCACGGCGTAACCCATGAACATGCCGTCGTCGTTCTGCTCGAACTCGGGCTTCATGCCCACAAAAACGGTGTCTTCGAGGAAGACGGTGATCACTGGCGGGCTTGGGAAGAAACCGCTGAGGCTTCCCGTGTACTCGAGGGAAGGGTTGAAGAAATCGAGCTCGCCAGCCATGGCGTCACATACCGCAAGCCCCCCCGAGGGTGTGACCGAAAGCCACGACGGAAGCAGGAACTCGCCCGGACCGCTGCCCTGGCGCCCGATCGAAGTGATGAATTCGCCCTCGGGAGTGAAAACGGAGATCCTGTACTTCTGCATGTCCATTACGGCCAGCCTGTTATCGGGCATCCAGGCTGCCACCGCCGGCATTCCCAGCACCAGGTTGCTGTCGCCCAGCTCGATACCTATCGAGTCCGAGATGGTGAGCCAGATGTCGGCGTCGGGGATCGATGGGCTGGAGCCGGCTTCGGTATCGGCGGCCCGGACTGGCTGGTCCGCGGTTCCGCATGCCGCAGAAAGCAGCAGCGCGAGAAAGAGCACGCTCAACAGTGAATGCTTCATTGTCATCCTTCTTCCTTCAGAGCGAGAAGTAGAGCATGTGTTCCAGGGGATGGGGGTTGCCGCTGAAACTCCGCAGCTCTTCACGTTTCACCTGGATGAGGCTGTCGATGAGGTCAGGCTCGAAAACTCCGTTCTCCTCGAGGTACGCCCTGTCTTCAGAAAGCGCGTCGAGAGACTGACCCAGGTTCTCGGGAAGCCTGGCAAGGGCCGATGTGTCGTAGCCGGGCGCGAACACGTTGTCGTCTATGGGGCCGAACCCCATTTCTTCAGGGTCCATGTGCTTCCTGATCCCGTCGAGCGCAGCCATGAGGATGGCGGAGGTGCAGAGGTACGGGTTGCTCGTGCCGTCGGGGACCCGGTATTCGAAGCGCATCTTCTGTGGGGTTCTGGCGTATGCGGGAACCCTGATGGCGCTGCTTCGGTTAGGGCCGCTGAAGAACCTGAAGACCGGAGCCTCCTGGGCGGGCACAAGCCTGTGGTAGCTGTTCACGCTGGGGTTCGTGAATGCGCACAGCGACGGGGCGTGGTGAAGAATGCCGGCGATGGCGCTTCGGGCCATGTCGCTCAGGCAGCAGTAGCCGTCGCGGTCGAAGAAGGTCCGTTCCCCGTTCTTCTCGAAATAGATATGGAAGTGCATGCCGCTTCCGGGCTGCGCGGGGAGCGGCTTGGCCATGAAGGTCGAGGCCATGTTGCCCCTCATGGCGACATTGCGGACTATGTGCTTGGTGATCATGATGGTATCTGCCGCGTTCAACAGGGGCATGAAGCGGGTTTCGATCTCGCACTGGCCGAACCTTCCCACCTCGTGGTGGTGGTACTTCACGGGTATTCCGGCCGCGATCATGTGGGCAGTCATCTCCGCCCGAATGTCATGCATGCTGTCAAGCGGGGGCATCATGTGGTACGCGGAGTGGGTGCCGTGAACCAGCCCCATGTTCTGATGGTGTTCGGCGGAAGATGGCATTTCAATATGCTCGAATGAGTACCCTGCCGTGCCGGGCCTGGTCCAGAACGATGCCTTGTCGAAAAGGTAGAACTCGAACTCGGGAGCCCAGAAGGTTTCAGTGGCCGCACCCTCGAACTTGGCCAGTTCAGCGGCCTTTCTGGCCACACCCCTCGGGTCGCGGGAAAACGGCCGTCCCGAATCGGGATGGATTATGTCGCCGATGAATGCCGCCGTGGGTTTTTTCATGAAGGGATCGAAAAAGATCCTTCTCGGGTCGGGAACCAGGCAGAGGTCGCCCGCTTCGGTGGAGGTCATGCCGTCAAGGGTTGAGCCGTCGAACCCCACTCCCCTTGTGAAAAGGTCGTTGTCGCCCAAAGCCACGGGCAGCGTGACATGCCTCCAGAAACCCAGAAGATCGCAGAAACGGATGTCTATCTCTTCGATGTTCCGTTCCACGAGCTTTTTTCTTACGGCCTCAACTGCGTTCTCGTTCACAGTTTCCTCCCGGCGCGGAGAACCGCGCGATCTCCCTCAGCAGGGTTTGAAGTGCCTGTTCCGGTGCAACCTCTCCCGCAGCCTTTCCCCGCAGCCAGAGAAGAATGCCCGTGGGGGTTCCAATAAGCGCTATATCAGCTTCCCGGGCTTCCCCGGGACCGTTGACCTCACATCCCATCACCGCCACGGTGATGGGGGTCTCGCAGGTTCGAAGGGCTCTGCCCACCTCTTCCGCCAGGGCCGCCACATCGAGCCTTGCCCTTGCGCAGGTCGGGCAGCTGACCACCCTTGCCCGGCGAAGCAACCCCAGAGAAGATAATATTTCAAGGCCCATGGGGGGTTCCACAAGAGGGGAGCCCGATGCGCTGACCCTGATGGTGTCGCCGACGCCCCGCGAGAGCAGCAGCGCCATGGCCACAGCGCTTCGGACACCTGCGGTGGACGGGGGCCCGGCCTCGGTGACGCCCAGATGCAGAGGGTGGTCGCACAGCGATGCCGCCTTGATGTTCGCCGATACTGTAAGCATGGGGTCGGATGCCTTGATCGAGACCACGATCCGGGTGAACCCTGTCTCACCCAGGAGCCCGAGATGACGCTCGGCAGAGACCCAGAGGCCGTCGACCCCTGATCCGTACTTTTCCCTCACGTCGCCCGGGATGCTGCCCGAGTTCACCCCGACCCTTATGGGCACGTTGAGTTCCGCCGCCCTCTCGGCGATCCGCCTGACATCCTTCTTTCTGCGGATGTTGCCGGGGTTCAGCCTGAGCTTGTGTATGCCGGCATCGAGTGAGAGCAGGGCAAGGTCGGCCTGGAAGTGGATGTCGGCAGCAAGAGGCACAGGCGTGTTCTCGAGGATTTCGGGGAGCGCACGGGCCGATTCTTCGTCAGGCACCGAGACCCGGACCAGCGCAGCCCCGGCGGACGCCAGGGCGCGTATCTGGGCGCGCGTGGCCGCCGCGTCTTTTGTGGGGGTGGTAGTCATGGATTGCACCGATACCGGAGCCCCGCCCCCTATCAGCAGCCCCCCGGCGCAGACCTGCAGCTTGCTGGCCATGTCAGGGTTTCCGCCTTGCTGTTACCACCCTCGGTCTCCCTGTGAGATCATCGAGAACCATCACATCACTCCAGTTCCCAAGCATTGCGTAAACGTCCCGGGACTGGCCGCAGCCGATCTCGATGGCCAGAAGCCCTCCCGGAAGCAGTACGCCTGCCGCTTCATACACAAGTCTGCCGATACAGTCGAGGCCTGAAGGCCCGCCGTCAAGGGCGGTGACCGGGTCGAAAAGGACTTCGCGCATCAGACCGGGAATGTCGCCGGTGGGGATGTACGGCGGGTTGGCGACCACCGCATGAAAACCGCCTTCGAGACCGGCGGTGAGGTCGGTCTCGATGACCGTGTAGTTGAGCGCACCCAGAAACCGCGCGTTTTCCCTGGCCAGCGCCGCCGCAGCGGGGCTTGTGTCGGTTGCGGTAACTGCGCTTCCGGGCAGTGAAAGGGCAAGGGTGATGCCTATCACTCCGCTTCCGGTCCCCACATCCAGTATTCGGGGTTTTTCGGGCAGGCCGGCCGCAAGCACAGCGTCAACAAGGGTTTCGGTTTCAGGCCGGGGCACCAGTGCCCTTTCGTCGCAGATGAACCTGCGCCCGTGGAACCACGCTTCGCCCAGTATATGCTGAATGGGTTCGCCACGGGCCCTTCTCACCGCGGCCAGCCTGAGGCGGGCGGCGGTTTCTGGTGATACATCGGTGCGGTAGCCCCGGTACATCGCCGCCATGTCCCCCCCGAAGAGGGAGGCTGCCAGAAGCCTGGCTTCGCGGTACGGCTGGTCTGTGCCCGAAATGATGGCGGTGAGTTCCTTCACGAGCAGGTGAAGGTTCATTTTACCGAGCGGTCCGAGAGCATTTTCTCCTGGTCGGCGGCGACCAGGGCGTCGATGAGACCGTCGAGGTCACCCTGCAGGATTCCCTGAAGGTTGTGGAGGGTGAGGTGTATCCGGTGATCGGTGACCCTGCCCTGGGGGAAGTTGTAGGTTCTGATCTTCGCGCTGCGGTCGCCGGAGCCGACCATGCTTTTCCGGGCCTCGGACCTCTTGGCCATCTCCTCTTCCTGCCTGACGGCAAGAAGTCTCGAACGCAGGACCTTCATGGCCTGGGCACGGTTCTTGTGCTGGCTCTTCTCGTCCTGGCAGCTGACGACCGTTCCGGTCGGGATGTGTGTTATCCGCACAGCGCTGTCGGTGGTGTTCACGCTTTGGCCGCCCGGTCCCGATGAACGGAACACATCTATCCGAAGGTCTTCCGGGGCGATGTCGACCTCGATATCCTCGGCTTCGGGCAGAACGGCCACGGTGCACGCCGAAGTGTGGATGCGGCCCGAACTCTCGGTTTCCGGGACCCTCTGAACGCGGTGGACCCCTGCCTCGTACTTCAGACGGCTGTAGACGCAGTCTCCCGAAAGGCCGAACACGATCTCCCTGAAGCCACCCTTCTCGCTCTCACGCGAGCTGATGGGCTCGATCCGCCAGCCTTTTGCAAGGGCGTAGGAAGAGTACATCCCGTAGACCGACCCCGCGAACAGCGCGGCCTCTTCACCGCCGGTTCCGGCGCGGATCTCCATAACCACGTTCCTGGAATCGTTGGGATCGGGGGGGATGAGCAGAACCCTCAGCCTGCTCTCGAGTTCACGGAGCCGCTCCTCTATCTGGGGGACCTCTCCCCGTGCGAGCTCACGCAGCTCCTCGTCATCGCCGGACAATGCATCGTGCATCTCCTGCAGGAGGCTTCGGGAATCGGAAATGGCCACAAGGGCGTCGAGTATCCTGGAGAGGGAGTTTCTTTCGGTGTTCAGCTCGCGGAGAAGCCTGGGGTTCCGCTGGGTGTCTGAGTCGCACAGAGTGGCGTCTATCTGGGTTATCCGTTCGCGGATGCCCTCGATCCTCACGGAGTTCAGCACTCTGCCATCTCCACTTCGGGGTTGCCCGTCTGGTCGTGACCCAGGGCGAGCCCCGCGGCAACCGCCGCCACCTCCAGCATTGACCGGTCCGCCCTGCGTGTGGTGAGTTTCTGAAGAAGAAGCCCGGGAGCGGAAAACAGCCTTGCCGCAGCCGAAGTTTCGAGGTGACGGTCCGCGAGCTTTAGGACCTCGTAGGAAAGCCCCATCACCAGGGGAACCAGGGGAAGGTGGTAGAGAACCCTCACGAGCGGGCCCGGGGAAACATTCAGAAAAGCCACGACCATGGAATCAACGATGGTGTAGAAGAGAATGGTGATGATCATCGCGTACAGAAGGAAGCTGGTTCCGCACCTTGGGTGCACGGGATTCCGGTTGTTGCCCGCGGCGGCGAGGTCGTTCTCGCCGTCCTCCCAGGCGTGGATCACCTGGTGCTCGGCGCCATGGTAGGCGAAAAGCCTTTTAACGTCGGGCATCAGTGAGATCCCCGCGATGTAGAGAACGAAGAAGACCATGCGCAGCAGCCCTGCTGTCAGGTGAACCACGAACTGTCCCGCGGAACCCGCCCCGGGGAAGACCCATTGTGACAGCCTGAGGGGGAGCCACGAGAAGAGGGCCACCGCGAAGAGAACCGCGACAACGGTCGTAAGCCAGCCGCTTCCGCCCTTGCTCTTTTTGCCTTCGGCGGCCTCGGCGGACCAGTTCAAGGCTGTGAAACCCAGGCGCATGGAATCGATCATTGAAGCGGCGCCACGAAAGACGGGCTTTTTCCAGAGGGTTCCCCGGGTGGAGAGGAGGGGCATGTTGAAACGCCTGGCAATGATCCTGCCGTCAGGCATGCGGACCGCTGCGGCGGAACCCGCGGGGGACCGCATGAACACGCCCTCCACAAGTGCCTGACCGCCAAGGGAACTCGAAGCAGGCAAATCGCCCTCCCGTCCATGAGCACAAGCGGGGGGCGCGCACGCCCCCCGCCACAACTCTTCCCCGCCGGGCTAGTTTCCGCCGGTGTTTTCTTCCTTGTTCAAACCGTACTTGCGAAGGTACTTGTCCACGCGGCCCGCGGAGTCGATAAGCTTCTGCTTGCCCGTGTAGAAGGGGTGACAGGCCGAGCAGATGTCATACTTCACGTCACCCACCGTGGAGT
>JAWOHL010000075.1:0-11287 GCA_046485185.1 Candidatus Fermentibacteraceae bacterium | reverse complement strand
GCGCAGCCTGAGGGTGCTTGACGGAGCCATCGCCCTTTTCTGCGGTGTAGGCGGGGTTGAACCCCAGAGCGAGACGGTCTGGCGCCAGGCCGACCGCTACGGCGTCCCCCGAATAGCCTTCGTGAACAAGATGGACAGGGCGGGCGCCGACTTCTACGGGGTTCTGCGCTCGCTTCACGCCAGGCTTGGCGCCAACGCTATACCGGTGACAATTCCGATCATCGGCGAGACGGGCCTCGAAGGGGTCGTTGACCTCGTTGACAATGTGGCCGTTTTCTACGACGAGCTTTCCAGCGGCATGAAGTGGCGCGAGGCTCCCATTCCCGAACACATGCGGGAGTCCGCGGAGAGGCAGCGGCTCATCCTTGTGGAGAAAGTCAGCGAAGTTGACGAAAGCCTTCTCGAGAAGTACTGCGAAGGCGTGCCCATAGCCCGTGAGGAGCTTTCACTTGCGATCAGGAAAGCAACCCACGCCCAGCTGGTCTGCCCGGTGCTGTGTGGAAGCGCCTACAAGAACAAGGGAATACAAAGGCTTCTGGACGCCGTTATCGCTTACCTTCCCAGCCCGCTCGACCTTCCCCCCGTCATAGGGACCGCCCCCGCAGACGGCACCGAGATCACCAGGGTGCCCAAAGACTCCGGCCGGCTTGCGGCTCTGGCCTTCAAGGTCGCCACGGACAAGCATACGGGCAAACTGGTCTTCGTGCGGGTCTACAGCGGTACGCTCGAATCGGGAAGCTATGTGCAGAACTCCAGCCGCAGGGTGAAACAGCGCGTGGGCCGCATCCTCAGGATGCACGCCAACCGCCGCGAAGTTGTAGACTGCCTTTACTCGGGCGAGATCGGTGCGATCATCGGCCTCTCCGAAACCGTGACCGGCGACACCCTTTCATGCGCCGACTATCCCATAGTGCTCGAGGCCATTGAGTTCCCCGCTCCCGTCCTCAGTGTCGCCCTTGCGACCGAAAAGAGGCAGGACCGCGACAGGCTGACCGACGCCCTGTCCAAGCTTTCCGAAGAGGACCCGACCTTCGTGGTGGAAACACACGAGGAAACCGGGGAAACCATTGTGAGCGGCATGGGTGAACTGCACCTCGAGATAATCATCGATCGCTTGAAGAGGGAATTCAGCGTTGAAACGGTAACCTCCCCCCCCAGGGTGGCGTACCGCGAGACCATCACCGGCGGCACGGACTGGAACGAGAAGTTCGTGAAACAGACCGGTGGAAAGGGCCAGTACGCACACATCATCTTCACACTCGCCCCCCTCCCCGCGGGAAGCGGGTTTGAGTTCGAGAACAGAGTGGTGGGCGGCAACATCCCCAGAGAATACATCCCCGCCATCGAAAAGGGCGTGATAGACGCCATGAAAAGGGGCGTCTACGCACGCTGCCCGGTGGTCGACGTCAAGTTCACCCTGATGGACGGCACTTTCCACACCGTAGACTCATCGGAAATGGCGTTCAGGACCTGTGCATCAATGGGGTTCACGAAGGCATTTCTCAAGTGCGCCCCGCAGATACTCGAACCGGTTATGGGCGTCACGGTCATGACCCCGGAGGATTACGCCGGCGGAGTGAGCGGGGGGATCTACGAGAAGAGGGGCATGATCACAGGCATGGACAGCCGGGGAACCTCAAAGGAGATCAGGGCGATGGTCCCCCTCAGCGAGATGTTCGGTTACGCCACCGACCTCCGGAACGCCACGCAGGGAAGGGCATCGTTCTCCATGCAGTTTGAGCATTACGAACCCGTTCCCATGAGCGTCGCCGAGGAGATCGTGAAGAAGGCCAAGCGGGGGGATTAGACCGTAACGGCCCAGACCACTGCGTCGAGGTGTTCTCCGTCCCGGGTGAGATACCCCTTCAGAACGCCCTCCCTCGTCATGCCAGCCTTTTCCAGCACCCTTCCGCTCGCTGGGTTGTCGGGAAAATGGTTGGCGCTGATGCGGTGCAGCCCCATCACTTCCATTCCAAAGGCGATGAGCCTTTTCACGGCCTCGGTGCAGTAACCCCGGTTCCAGCGGGACGGTATGATCCAGTAGCCGATCTCGGCGGCTCCTTTTCGGGTCGGGGATATCCCGGCGCAGCCCACGATCAGACCGCTCTCCTTCTCCACCACAGCGAAAACGCCTCCCGTTTCCCCCAGAAAGTCGTTGTACCTTCCGCTGACGAAGGAGACCGCGTCTTCAAGGGTGTAAGGATGGGGAAGGCCCGCCGTGCCCCTCGCAATCGACTCGTGGTCGGCGGCAGCTCTCAGCTCTGCTTCGTCACCCTTCGAAAAACCCCTTAGAACCAGCCTGGGGGTATCGAGCACAGGCTTCTCCCAGACCGCGGGGTTCCTCTTCATTGTCATCCCCGCGATCCTCACCCTGAACACGCACGTCCCCTCGAGGGAACTGTCGCTCACCTCCTGCCGCGAGCCCGAAAAGCTCTTCAGAAGGACGGCCATGCCAACTCTCTTTTCTGCAACCGTCTGCAGGAACTCAACCTCGCCTTCACCGATAACGCTTTCGTAGTGGATGTCGTCCGTGCCCACCACTGCAAGGATACGGCTCATCTCGAACACGACCGCGGGGTTCCTCTTCAGCATTTCGATCTTCTCCCCCTCGGTGGCACTGTGGAAGTAGAGGCAGTTCTCCGAATAACCGAAGCACATGGGAACCAGCCTCATCCGGCCGTCGGCGCTTATCCCGAGCGTACATGATTTAAACCTGCATAGAGCCCCGATGAGTTCAAAGGGGTCTGTGATCTCCCTGTCCGTGCGTCTCACTCTTTCCTTCTCCAACCTTTTTCTGCATTTTCCATTCGTAAAGTTTTGCGAACGATAAATATGCAACCAACGAGGAGCACCATCCCATGAGCGTATTACTTGTTCTCTGCCTTGCGGCTGGTTCTTTCAGGGTGACCGTCCCCATCGAGTCGCTGGCACGCGACGAGGTTCTGTCCGACACCCCGGAAGGGGTTTCGGTGCGGGTTTCCGAGGGTCTTCCGGGGTGCCTTCCCGGGGCTCCCGACCTTCCCGCAGTCCCCTGGACTTTTTCACTGCCAAGGGGTGAATCTGCGGTTTCACTTGACATCGGCGGGGTCGAGTGGGTCACGGTGGCATCGGGTCGGACGGTCCGTCCGCTGGCCGCGCCGACCCCTCTCATCGCTCCCCCGGCCGACTCCCCCACCCCCGATCCGGTCATCTACGGCATGTCGGGCTTCTGGCCCGAATCTCCCGTGAGCCTTGCGGGCACATCAGTCCGAAACGGCGAATACACGGGGGAGGTGCTTGTCTTTCCCTACCGCTGGAACCCCGCGACCGGAGAGCTGCAAAGACTTGTGCGGCTTGACCTCTCCGTGAACACCGGAAGAGTCCTCCGCTCTCCCCCGGCGGGCCGCGATACGGGATCCCCGCGCATGCTCATCGTGACGGCCCCCTCCCTGCAGGGGATCTTCGGCCAGCTTGCCCTGCGTCGGCACAGCGAGGGCATCGTCACCGAGGTCGTCACCATGGACCAGGTTCTCGCTGCCGCCGACGGCAGGGACGATGCCGAAGCCCTCAGGAACTACATCATCGCCTACAGACAGTTGCACGGGCTCGACTACGTGCTGCTCGGGGGCGACACCGGGCTTGTCCCGTTCAGGTACGCCTTTGCCATGGAGTGCCAGGCGGGGTTCCATCCCAGGGAGGACAGCCTCCCCTGCGACCTCTACTTCTCCGATCTGGACGGCGACTGGGACGCCAACCAGAACGACATCTTCGGCGAGTTGGAAGATGAAGTCGACCTCTACCCCGATGTCTGGGTGGGGCGCGTGACGGTTGACGACGCCTCCGAGGCCCAGGCGTGGTACGACAAGCTAGTGGCATACGAGGACTGTCTGGAGGACGGTCACCTTCAGGAAGTCCTGTTCCTGGCCGAAGTGCTCTGGAACAACCCGTTCACCGACGGCGGGGTAAGCAAGAACATGATACAGGCGCTCTGCCTGCCGGGGTTCATGAATGTGACAAAGCTGTATCAGACCCTTGGCAACCTCAATACCGCGACCGTCATGAATGCCATGAACGCCGGGACCAACCTGCTGAACCACAACGGACACGCATGGTACAACGGCATGAGCATAGGCAGCGGTGGCTCCATTAACGCGTCGTTCCTGAACTCAGTCGACTCCGACGGAAGGTTCTCCGCCCTTTTCTACTCCATCGGCTGCTGGAGCGCAGCCTTTGACTTCGACGCGGTGGCCGAACACTTCCTGACCAGCCCCCAGGGCTGCGGGGTGTCTTTCATCGGCAACTCCAGCTACGGATGGGGCTCGCCGGGCAACCCTGCCTACGGATACTCCGACATACTGGACAGGTACTTCTTCCAGATGCTGTACCAGGACAGGAACGCCAGGATCGGTCAGGTCCTGGCCATGTCCAAGGACTTCTACATACCCTACGGAAGGTGGGAGAACGTCTACCGCTGGCACCTGTACCAGGTGAACCTTCTGGGCGACCCCTCGTTCCGGCCCTACCGCAAGATCCCCGTCACCCCCGTGCTTTCTTTCCCGGAGTTCGTCACCGGGAACACCCTGAGCTTCCCCGTGCAGGCGTCGGGGTGCATGCCCGAAGGCCTCCTTATCTGCGTTCATGACCAGGGCGACAACCATTTCATCGATACCCTCGACGCTTCGGGTTACCATACCTTCACGTTCCCGACCCCTCCGCAGGGTGATGTGACGGTGACCCTCACGGGAAGCGGCGTCAGACGAACTTCACTAACATCCCCCCAGGCGGACGGCCCGGTGCCGGTTGTTTCCGGGTTCTCCATCCAGGACACGGGAGGCGACGGCTTCGCCTCTCCGGGCGACCTGGTCAACCTTACCCTCACCCTCGCCAACCAGGGCAACGAACCCCTCACGGGCATCTCCCTCCAGGCACAGCTGGTTTCCGGCCCGGCAACCCTGCTGTCGGGTGACATGACCTTCCCCGACCTGGCGCCCGGAGCATCCTCGGCCGGTTCGGAACCCATCGATTGCTCGATCGGCCCTGAAGCCCTCAACAACCAGTCCGTGAGTTTCCTTTTGACCGTGACCTCCCAGCAGGGAACGTGGGAGATCCCGCTCACCCTTCTGGTGCACGCGCCCGGCCTCTACTTCGCCACCTATTCGGTGGATGACGGCGGGAACATGATACCCGAGCCAGGCGAAACCTTCTCGCTCATTCTCTCCATAGCCAACACCGGCCTGCTCGACGCCCCAGATGCCACGGCCACCATGACATCGTACCCCTCATGGGTGTCGTTCACCCCTGACACGGCGTATTGCGCCATGGTTCCTGCGGGCTCCACGGGCAGTTTCCAGTTCCAGTGCACGCTTGACCCGGACGCCCCGTTACCTTCGTTCCCCTGGCTTCATCTGCTGCTCGAAACCCCCTCGACAGGCTACGGCAGGGCGGATTCGCTGCGCCTCACGGTCGGCGAGACAGGCATAACTCACGACGCCGAAGCCGGCCCGCAGGGATGGGAACACGGGGGGACCGGCGACCTGTGGCGGATCACCGAACTCCAGAGCCACTCCCCCTCCCACAGCTGGCAGTGCGGCAACGACCAGGGCTACCAGAACGGGATGGATTGCTGGCTCCACAGCCCTGACATGTACCTTGCTCCCAACTCGAGCCTCAGCTTCTGGACCACGTTCGACGTGGCTCTCTACGGCTCGGACGGCCTTTACCCGGTACTTCTGAACCTGACGGCGGGCACCGCCGACACGCTGGACTTCATCGGTTCCGGCGGGGCCCTCTACGGCCCCGGGCGCGGCATGGGTACGGGATGGGTTTCCTTCAGTTACGACCTCTCGTTCGCTGACCCCGAAGACCTCTACCGCATCGAGTTCCGATTCAGGTCCGACATGGACGGTGACACGGGCCTCGGGTTCTTCATCGACGATATAACTGTCGCCGGAGGCTATCAGGGCAACCTCGGGACGTCAGGCCCTGAAGCGCCAAAGCCCGTCCTGGGCCTGCCTTCGCCGAACCCCGCCGCCGGCGGCTTCACCATTCCCGTGAACATCGATGAACAGTGCGATTTCACACTGGGCATCTACGACCTTGCCGGCAGGCTCGTACTTTCACTGAACGGGACCGGACCGTTCCGGGGCGGGGTTTTCGCATCCACTGAAGGGCTTGCGTCAGGCGTTTACCTCGTCAGGCTGTCTGGACCCGTGGACATGACAAGAAGGGTGGTAGTGCTCAGATAGGGCTGGAACCCAGTGGTGCTGTTGGCGGTATCACCTGTGGAGGGAAGAAGGGTAAAGCGATGCGCAACGGTACCACCGCAGCTTCCCTGATGGTGATCCTCGGAGTTCTTGGGCTCCTTGCCAGAAGCGGGAACGGAGACGACATGGGTTACAGACAGCTTGATCCCGAAGAAGAGCTCGTGATCCTTCACGCAGGAACCGAGCGTCCGTTCTCGGGTGAGTACGTTAACCATTTCGAACCGGGAACCTATCACTGCAAAAGATGCGACGCCGCGCTCTTCGAATCCGTTGACAAGTTCCCCACGACGTGCGGATGGCCTTCGTTCGACGGCGAGATACCCGGCGCGGTAACCAGAAGGCCCGACCCCGACGGCATGCGCACCGAGATAATTTGCGCTGCGTGCGGCGCCCATCTGGGCCATGTCTTCGAGGGGGAGGGCCTCACCCCCGCGAATGTAAGGCACTGCGTGAACTCCATCTCCCTTGTCTTCAAGCCCCTTGTGCAGACCGAGACGGCCGTGTTCGCCGGAGGGTGCTTCTGGGGCATCGAGAACTACTTCAGCAACCTCGGGGGCGTTGTGCGTGCTACTTCAGGTTACACCGGCGGTTACATGGAAAGCCCGACCTACCGCGAGGTCTGTTCCGGCGAAACCGGGCATGCCGAGGCCGTCGAAGTGGTCTTCGACCCTTCCGTGATCCCCTTCGAGGAACTCGCCAGACATTTCTTCGAGATACACGACCCCACCACACCGAACAGGCAGGGCGTTGATGTGGGCAACCAGTACCGCTCGGCGGTCTTCTACACCTCTGAACAGCAGAGGGAGACGGTCGAGCGGTTGATGGGCATTCTGCGCAATCGCGGCTTCGATGTTGTGACCGACGTAAGACCCCTGGATGTCTTCTGGCCTGCTGAAGACTACCATCAGGATTATTACGGAAAGAACGGCGGCCGCTCCTTCTGCCACACCAGGGTCAACCGGTTCGAGTGAAGCCGGTATGGCCGGAAGCAGCCTGAGCCCATCAGTGTGATCGCCGTGACTTGAATGGATGCCTTAACCTCAAGATAATACATGGTTTGACTCGATTCATCCGGCGATCAGTTCAGGTTGGAAGTCGCTTCCTGCTCGTCCTCGGTCCTGGTCGTTTCGTATTTGATTGTTGCCACGTCGGCATGGCGGAAACCGTTGACATACCCTGTTACGTAGACATTACCGAAAGAGTCGGTTGCAATGGCCGTCGCATGATCGTCTGCGCTCCCTGGGCTGCTGTACCGCGCAACCCAGCGCTGTACGCCAGTAGCGTCGTACATGACCGTGGCATAGTCTCCGCAAAAGTCGCCATTGTCTCCCGCGCTGGTTCCGGTAACGCAGACGTTACCATGATGGTCAAGTGATACTTCGCTCGCAATGTCGCTCAGTCTATCCAGGTGATGGTAGAACGCTTCCCAGCCAGGTTCACCGGTAAGACTGTACGAGATCGTCGTGTAATCAGGTATCGGACCACTGTACCCTGTCACGTAGACAGTACCCGCTCTGTCATCCACTGCAAGATCTGTACCTCCGTCATTCTCATTGCCAGGTCCGTTGAAACGGTTGACCCAGACCTCCTCACCAGTGCAGCAGTCGTATCGAACGGTGACGATGTCCATTCCTGAAGTAACACCCATGCTGCGTCCAGTCACATAGGCATTCCCGTCTGAATCGACGCCGATTGCCGTTGCGGTATCCTCACCTTCACCCGGGCCATCGTACGGAGCAACCCAGAACAGTTCGCCGTGCCGACTGTACTTAAGGGTTACAATGTCGAAATCGGAACCGTTATAACTGATATGCCCCGTGACAAGAGCAGACCCCGCGGCATCAAGCGCGATGGCGCAGGCTGATCCGGATGACGATCCGGGTTCACCAAAGCTCCTTGACCATTGCTCAACCCCGGTCGAGTCGTACTTAACCGTAGCAAAACCACTATTTTCAGTTACGGCCACAAATACGTTGCCTGCACGATCGACTGCGACATCCAAACCCTGTTCGCCTCCGTCCACCATACCACCGTACCTGGACTGCCATCGGGGTTCACCGGAAGGGGAATAGCATATCGTAACACATTCCGAAACAGCATCTTCACCGATACTGAAACCTGTCACGAAAACATTGCCTGACTCATCGAGAGCAATTGCCGAGGCCCGGTCATTGTCGTTCGCAGGACCGTTAAAAACAGCAACCCATTGCTCTTCTCCCGACGAATCGTACTTTATGGTGACGATGTCATAACCGCTTCCATCACTCCAGCTGTCTCCCACCAGGTGGACATTGCCCAACCGGTCGATCTCAATGTCGCACGCAGCGTCAAACCCGTCTCCGGGGCCGCGAAAAAGTGAGACCCAGGCTTCCATCACCGGTTCTCCGCCCCAGGCGTAGAATGGCCAAGAGAGGATCATGGGCAGAATGGGGTTGATGCCTTTTCTGAGAAGTGAAGCTGTCCTGGTCATTGGCGGTCCCTGTTCAAAATAAACAAAATCATCCCCTCAGGGCTTCCAGATGTGGACGCAGGGCGGCAAAAGCCCTGGCCCTGTGGCTGACCCTGTTCTTCTCTTCGTCCGAAGCTTCGGCAAATGTCATGTTCAGCTCGGGGCAGAAGAAGACAGGGTCGTATCCGAACCCCCCACTACCCTCGGGAGCAAGCGTTATCATCCCCTTAACCACACCCTCGACGGCAAGTTCAGCCCCATCCGGGGTGACCAGGGCTGCGGCGGTCCGGAACTCGGCTTTTCTCAAGTCGCCGTTCTCTCCGAGAAGGGCGTTGAGGATCTTGCGGACGTTGTCGGCGTATGTGCATCCCGGCCCTGCGTAGCGGGCCGAGTAGACGCCGGGGGCGCCCCCGAGGGCCCACGCGAACAGCCCCGTGTCTTCCGCGACGGCCGGCATGCCTGTTTCGGCCGCGGCGGCCCGGGCCTTGATGAGGGCGTTTTCCCTTATCGTGAGGCCGGTTTCCTCCACATCCCAGTCCGCGTGCCAGTCGAGAATTGATGCGAAAACGATTCCAGGAAGGATCAGTCTGATCTCCCTGAGCTTGTCGGGGTTGCCGCTTGCAAGGACGATACGACCCGGGGTCACTCTCCCGCGGCCTCCATCTGAAGTGGGACCACCTCTTCCATGACGGCTTTCCTGGCCAGTTCCGCCATGGCGGTGAGGGCATGGAGTTCCGCCGGTTCCTTTTCGGCGGTGGCCTGCATCTCGATGATCCGGCCGTCGCCTGTGGCCACTATGTTCATGTCAAGGTCAGCCACCGAGTCCTCTTCGTAGCAGAGGTCGAGAAGAACACCGTCCGGGGTCATTCCGAGGCTTACGCCACCCACCCAGCAACGCCAGGGGTCGTGCTGGATGACCCGGTCGGTCAAAAGGCGGAGTATGGCCAGTCTGAGGGCGACCGCCCCGCCGGTGACCGACGCGACCCTGGTTCCGCCGTCGGCTGCAAGCACGTCGCAGTCGATCGTGATCTGCTTTTCACCCAGTCTGTCAAGGTTTATGCACTGCCTCAGGCTTCGCCCGATAAGCCTTTGTATCTCCTGTGTCCTGCCTTTCAGGACCTGCCCCCTGTCCCTTCGAATACGCCTGTTCCCGCTCCCGGGAAGCATGTCGTACTCGGCGGTTATCCAGCCGCACCCCTTGCCCTGCATGAAGTATGGCACCCTGGGCTCAACGGTGGCGGAGCAGAGGACCCTGGTCTCGCCCCAGGAGATGAGCACACTGCCATGCGGCTGTGGCTGGTAACCGACCTCGAACCCGATATCCCTGAGCTGGAGGGGGGTCCTCCCGTCCACGCGTTTCTCATCCGGCATGTTCACCAACCTGTATCTGTGTTACCAGGGAAACCGCCCTGCCGAGGAACCTCTGGGCGATCTCCTGGAATTTGAGGGGAATGTCGCTGACATAGAAGCTGTTCTTGCCGCGGCCACCTGTGCGGGCAATACCGCTTTCCCTGATTATCTCGCTCACCTTCAGTGCCGTTGCCTCGGCGGAGTCCACCAGTGTAACGCCTTCTCCAAGAACTTTTGTGAACAGGGTTTTCAAAAGGGGGTAGTGCGTGCAGCCCAGCACCAGGGTATCGATGCCCTCGAGCACAAGCGGAGTGGTGTACTCCCTGATTATCGCTTCGGTGATGGGATGGTCCAGCCACCCCTCCTCCACAAGTGGAACGAGCAGTGGGCTTGGCTGGGCTGAAACGGCCTTCACGCCCAGTTCGAAAAGAGCCCTCTGGTAAGCGCCGCTGGCTATCGTGCCGTGGGTTCCGATAACACCGACCCTGCCGTTAATGGTCCTTGCGCCAGCCATCTCCGCGCCGGGCAGGATGACGCCCACAACGGGTATGTCCAGCGTCTCCCTGAGGGCGGGAAGGCTCACTGAGCTGGCGGTGTTGCAGGCGACGACTATCATCTTCACTTTCTTGCCCGTGAGGAACATGGCGTCTTCAATGGAGAAGCGGATCACGGTATCGGGTGACTTGGAGCCGTAGGGAAGGCGGGCAGTGTCTCCGAAGTAAAGGACCGACTCGGACGGAAGCAGCCTGTTCAGGGCCCGAACCACCGTCAGGCCGCCGACTCCCGAATCGAAAACCCCGATGGGAGAAAGGTTCATCGCCTGGAAAAAACCCCGGGCACCCCGGCAAGAGGGATTCCAGCGCCCGAGCCTTCCGGCAGTACCCCGTTCACGATGGGTACCAGAAGGGTGTAGCAGACGAATCTGCTCTCGATTGTTTTCTTAAGCCCGTCGAGGTCGAGCGAACGGGGCATGTCGATGTACAGGGTATCGTAGCTGTTGAACGCCCAGAGCCTCTCCAGTTCGGTCTCTTCAAGACCCGATGCCCTGCCCCAGCTCTCCACGAGGAACTGTGTTTCCACCGGTATCAGGTCGGGGCTCTCGGCGGATGGGATCGTATCGACGACAGGGGCCGAAGATGCCGTAACGTACACCGAGCATGGGGCGACGGGCCACCGTGCGTCCCAGGGGGAGACGTCCTGGAGGGAGAGGTCGTACTCGCCCGGATTGAACTCCACTATTCTCAAC
>JAWOHL010000011.1:0-4434 GCA_046485185.1 Candidatus Fermentibacteraceae bacterium | reverse complement strand
ACTGTATAGAGAAGAGAGAAATGGGGGCATTGCTCCAAAGCCCAGTCACTCCGGTTCGCACCGGGGAACAGAAGACGGGAAGGAAGACAAGAAGCAGAACTGCGGTTCTCTTCGCAAGGTAACCGGCGGAGAGGCGGATGCGGTTAGACATGGCATCGTCCATAACGATCCATGCGGACAGGACAGCGAAGGGAATGGAGGGGAAGTAGTACCTGGCAAACCAGCCCATGATCTGAACGGTGCTTGAGAGGTAGATGAATGTAATGGTCAGGGGTGCAAGTACGGACAGCAGTTCGAGAACCTTCTTCTTGCCGGCGAGCAGTATCACGGCAGCCGTGAATGGGGCCGTATCGCGTAGAAAGGTCAGGATGTATCCCGCCGCGTTCCAGTTCGCCGCGTCCACGTACCCTATGAAAAACCCGCCTGATTTGGCGTAGAAGGGTACAGGCAGGGCGGAGCCGAACAGTCCTGTGTAAACGAAAAGCAGGATTCCGACGGCCGCGGCGAACAAACCGGCCAGAATCAGCGCTTTTTTTATCCTGATCCTGCCAACCGCCAGAAGGAACAAGGGTGGGAAGAGGAGGGCGTACACCCCGTTGTCCGGCCGAACCGTGAAGGTGAAGACCGAAAAGAGAAGAACTGTGGTGAAGGTCACTGCCCCGGGTTTCCTGCCGTACAGAAGAACGGACAGGATCAGCAGGGAGTTTGACGCAAAGGAGAGGGTCGTTTCCATGCCGGTGAACGAATGAAATCGGAAAGAACTCGATGCAAGGATCAGGGGAATGGCTAGAAGCGGGATGCTTTTATGCCCCCCCCTCCCCCGCAGATATCCTGCAGAAACTAATAGCAGAAGACCGATCAGCCCGGCTAAAAAGGAAGCAGAACTGAGCAGAAGTGAGTTCTCCGGGTGAAAAAGCTGCTTCAGACAAGTAATCAGAACGAGGTAGGCCGGGCTTGTTGCGCCGTGGGAGGGACCGTCCTGGAAGTTCCATGAGAATCCGTGACCAGAGAGGAAGTTAGAGGCGTATCGGCAGTACATGTATGAGTCATCGAATTCCGTGTGGAGTCGATCCGGTGAGTACACGGATACGAAACCCGCCAGTGATACCGCCGATACGAGAATCAGACCGGGTGTGATGTACCTGTGCTTCCCGAACAGTGCCATTTTCCGATCACTTCCCGTTTTCGGTTACGGAGTCAGGACGCAACGATATACCCATCCATCAAGTCATGCAACCATTCATTAAAAATGCCAGGTGCAGAGCCTCTCATAGACTCTGCACCTGTCTCACCGTGCGGCTCCCGACCGTTCGGCGAATCTTGACTCTCTTGTTCAAAGAGGCTATGGTAACGCAAGCGGAGCTTATAATTGTTTGCAACTTTTGCCTGACAAGGAGATATCGCAGTGTTCAAAACACTTTTTCTGGTGGTCTTTCTCTCGGGCGCTGCTTTCCAGGCCCGCGCAGAGTGGTCTTTCTACCTTGTGGACACCTACGGATTCACACCGGCAATCGGCCTCGACAACTCCGGGAATCCAAGGATTGTCTACTCCAGGGACTCCTGGCTCAAGTACGGAACCTTATATGACACTTACTGGAATGATGAAAACATCTACCAGCCAGTCTACGGAAGCTGCGGGTGGCCCGGGCTGGTATTCGACGAACAGGGTGCGCCTCATGTGTCTTTCAGCGGGGGCGGCTGGATATGCTACGCGGTGATGAACCCCGAAGATAGAAGCTGGGAAGTAGAGGACTTCACACACTCTCTCTTTGGTACATGGACATCAATCGCCCTGACCCCCGAGGGGTACCCCTGTATCGCCTGGTACTCAAGCGAAGAGGACCTTCGCTACGTCTCGTGGAACGGTTCAACATGGACGCAGGAAATGGTGGACCAGTCAGCTGACGTCGGGGCATGCAACTCCATCGCCGTGGATGCAGATGGTGTTGTTCATGTTGCATACTGTGAGTTCCAGCCCAATGTAGCCGTCCGGTACGCTCAACGCAAAACTGCGGGCGGCTGGGAGACCGTCGTCGTGGACGCGTCCATGACTTCGGAACCCATGGGAACGAGCCTGGCGCTTGACGGCAACGGGTACCCCAGGATGTCTTACTTCACTGACGGCGAGGTCAGGTACGCCTCGTGGGACGGCTCATCCTGGACCATCCAGACCGTTTATGCGACAGATACGGGAGCCCACACCTATGTAACATCGCTGGCTCTTGACCAGTTCGGCTACCCCCACATCGCCCACTGCGGCGCCGGGGGTGACTCTCTGATGTACTCCGTGAACCAGGGCGGCGGTTGGCTGACCGAAAGCATCTACACGCTTTCAGAGGAAGCTGCCGGAGATCCCGACCTCATCCTGGACGAACTGGCACGACCCCACATCGTGTTCCAGTCCGGCGAAACCGACTGGAAGCTCTACTACGCCCACAACGACCAGCCCTCGGGAGTGGACTGGGAGGGCCCTCCCGCCGGTACTGCTGCTCTCAGGGTCAGCCCTGCGCCCTTTACGAGCAGCCTTACAATTGCTTTCACCCTTTCTGCTGATTCGAAAGTTGAACTGAAGGTGTTCGATATGTCGGGCAGGGTCATGTCGGTCATCCAGCCGGGTCACCTTACAACAGGTGACCACACCATTGTCTGGCGGCCCGATTCGTCACTGCCCTCGGGCCAGTACATCGTTGTACTCCTTGCCAGAGAGGTCAGGGCCTCGGCGAGGGTGGTGTTCCTGAGGCAGCCCCTTCTCAGATAATCCCGCGAACGGCCTTCCCAAGGCTCTCGACAAGGTTCCCCGTCATGGGTTTGAACTCGTTGCCCGTTATCATCTCGAAGAGCTTGATGTACCGTGAGGAAAGCTCAACGACAAGCTCTTCCGGGGCTTCCGGGAGCACGGGGTCGTTGTAGGGGTCGCAGTTGTCGCGGAACCAGAGCCTGAGGAATTCCTTGTCGATGTTCTCGGGGTCGATCCCCTTTTCGAAGCGATCCTCGTAACCTTCGGCCAGCCAGTAACGGGAGCTGTCCGGGGTGTGGATCTCGTCGATGAGAACGATCTCGCCGCTTTCGGTCTTGCCCATCTCGTACTTGGTGTCGACGAGTATCAGGCCGTTCTTCCGTGCCGTTTCCATGCCGAAGCGGAAGAGGCTGAAGGCGATGTTCGAAGCCTTCTCCCAGTCCTCCCGGCTCATGAGGCCCGTTTCCAGTATTCCCTCAGGGGTGATCGACTCGTCGTGTACGTCGCTTTTGGTGGTGGGGGTGATGATGGGTTCGGGGAACTTCTGGTTCTTCCTCATGCCGTCGGGAAGAATGTTGCCGCCGAGGTTCCGTTCGCCGTTGTTGTAAAGGGTCCAGGCACTGGTGCTTGTGCTGCCGGTGAGGTAGCCCCTCATGACGAACTCGACCGGAAAGACATCGAGCTTTTTCGCCAGGGTGGCGTTGGGGTGGGGGATTTCGATGACATGGTTGGGAACGATGTGCGTGGTGCGCTCGAACCACCAGGCACTTACCATGTTCAGGACCTGTCCCTTGAAGGGTACGCCCGCCAGTACCCTGTCGAACGCGCTCTGCCTGTCGGTAGTCACAAGAAGGAGCCTGTCGCCCAGGTCGTAGATGTCCCTGACCTTGCCCTTGCGGCCGCCTGGGAGCCCCAGAGCTGTGGTTTCCACGAGGCAGTTCTTCAGTTCTTTCCTGATTTCGCTGCGGTCGATCATTGCCTTTTCCTTTCATGTCCGGTTCGAGAATGCTTCTCAGAGCATGAACTATCATATTACCGCAATTCAAAAACTCCACTTTTTCAGCCGCAACAGCATTTTTCGCCATTTAGCGGTGTCGGGAGGTATCGGTGACCGGCGAATTGATACTCGTTATGAACACCGGCTCAACCACGACCAAGTGTTCGGTCTACCGGGACGAGGGGACCCTCGAGCCCTGTCACGTGGTGTCCAGCACGATCGAGCACCCCGATGACATGGTTCACCGGTTCAGCTCCATCAGCGCCCAGGTCGACTACCGCGAGGAGCTTGTCAGGCGCTTTTTCACCGAAAACCTTCCACCCGGGGCTGTCGTTTCAGCCGTGGGCGCCCTGGGGGGCATGCTTCCCCCTGTTCCCAGCGGTGTGATAGCCCTCAACGACGAGCTTGCTGATTTCAGTCTTCACACACCGGTTTACCAGCATGCGTCCAACCTCGGTGCTCCGCTGTCTTTCCGTCTGGCCGCTTCCCTTGGTGTGCCGTCATTCGTGGTTGACCCCGTTGGGGTTGACGAGATGGCCCCCATTGCACGCATCTCGGGAGCGCCCGACTTCCCCCGGTTCTCCTTCGTGCACGCCCTGAACATCAGGGCCACTATTGACTAGGAATGAAGAACTCCAGCAATGTAACAAACTTCATAAATCTTAGAGGTCTAGTTCTTGAAGGAACAAATCAGAGATAT
>JAWOHL010000039.1:0-15076 GCA_046485185.1 Candidatus Fermentibacteraceae bacterium | reverse complement strand
CCAGGGAACCATCGCAGTCACCGGCACCGCCATTGAACACACCGCTTCCCCGGTCATGGTCACCGGTGTTACACCAGCAATGCCCAACCCCGCCCGGGAATCGGTGTCACTGGGATACAGCCTTGCCCAGGCCGGCCCGGTCACCCTTGAGGTGTTCGACCTTGCCGGCAGAAGCGTAGTCACCCTTGTGAACGGTGAAACCGGTTCGGGCATCCACAACCTGGTCTGGAACCTCAGGGACTCCGGCAACAGGCCCGTTCCCGCCGGTTTCTACGTCGCCCGCTTCACAGGGGGCGGCACCACCGCCACGACCCGCATCATGGTGGTAAGGTAGCGTCTTATTGGGGGACACTTAGTTTTCCCTTCGGGAAAAACCAAAGTGTCCCCTTTCTTGTTGACAAGCTTCGAGACCGGTGCTATCCATACCAGATGATAAAGATTTCCAGTTACAAGCCCTGGGTGGAGACGCTCAAGGCCTTCGGCGTCAGGCTGACGCTTCCCCGAAAGACCGTTCTGCAGGTACTTGCTGATAATCGCGAGGGTCTCACTCCCGAAGAGGTCTGCAGGCTGGGCAGGGTGTCACACCCGGGTCTCGGGCTGGTGACGGTTTACCGAGCGCTCGAACTCTTCGAGAAGCTGGGAATGATCCGGAGGGTTCACTCCGGAGGGCATTGCCAGTCCTACAGCGCCAGTTTCGGCGACACACACTTCGTGGTATGCACAGAATGCGGCCGCGTCACCGAGTTCCCCTGCTGCGGTCTTCTTCCCCTTTTTGCCCATGTCAGGGCGCGAACGGGTTACGAAGTTACCGGGCATTTACTTGAGATCACCGGGCTCTGCCCGGACTGCGTGAAATGCGGGGAGAACTAGATTGAAATCCTTCCTTGCATCAGTGGCGGTGATCCTTGCCCTGACAGCATCGTGCGGGAACCCTCCACGCCATTCGGACGGAAAGCTCGCAGTCTTCGTGAGCATAGTTCCCCAGAAGCAGTTCGTGGAGAGGATTGCGGGAGACCTTGTGGATGTGACGGTGATGGTCGAGGCCGGAAGCGACCCCCACACGTACGAACCCAGGCCAGCCCAGATGGCCGGGCTCCAGTATGCTTCGCTCTACTTCACCATAGGGGTTCCATTCGAGGATGTGTGGATGGAAAGGATCGCCTCTTCCAATACCGGGATGAGGATAGTTGACAGCGCTGCCGGCATCACCAGGGTTGTGCGCGTGGAAGGTCACGAGCACGGGCATGAACACCATGAAGGCGCTCTGGATCCCCATATCTGGCTGGCTCCGGGTCTTGTGAAGATACAGGCCGGAAACATCTGCAGCGCCCTGCAGCAGATCGATCCCGCCAACTCAGACGTTTACGCGGACAACCTCGAGGCCTTTCTCGCCGAGTTGGACCTGTTGAGCGCCGGGATACGTTCACATCTCGAGATGTCCGGTACGACCGAGTTCCTGGTGTTTCACCCTGCATGGGGGTATTTCGCCGATGAGTTCGGCCTTGAGATGATGTCGGTCGAGCAGGGCGGGCAGGAACCGAGCCCCTCGGAACTGGCGGAGATAATAAACCTGGCCAGGGAGCGGGGTATAACGGTGGTCTTCGCCCAGCCCGAGTTCTCCACCGATGCCGCCGATGTGATAGCGCGGGAGATGGGGGGATCGGTGGTTCTCGTCAGCCCCCTGTCTCTAGACTGGGCCGGCAGCATGCGACAAATCGCCGAAACCCTTGCGGGAGTTCCTTATGAATGATACCGGGGAAGCCATGGTCCTGAAGGGCGTCACCGCCGGCTACGGTTCGGAAGTGGTTCTCGACGGCGTGAACCTCACTGTTCCCCGGGGGGATTTTCTTGGGATCATCGGCCCGAACGGGGGGGGAAAGACAACCCTTCTGAACGTACTTCTGGGTCTTGTTCCAGTCAGGAGCGGGTCGGTTTCCATCATGGGGGAGACCCCCTCAGTCGGAAGGCGGCACATCGGCTACGTTCCCCAGAGCGGGGGCCACGACCCGAAGTTCCCTGTAACGGTCTGGGAGGTGGCCTCCATGGGAAGGATCCATGGGGGAAACCCGTTCGGGAGGATCACGGCCCGGGACAGGGAAGTGATCGCGGACTCCCTTGAAAAGACCGGCATGCTCGATCTTTCAAAAAAACCCATGGGAGAGCTGTCGATGGGGCAGAGGCAGCGGGTTCTGTTCGCAAGGGCCCTGGCCGTTCTTCCCTCGGTGCTGCTTCTCGACGAGCCCACGGCCAGCATGGACCCGGGAGCATCCTTTTCGGTCTACGAGCTTCTGCGCAAGCTCAACGAAACAGTGACCATCATCATGACCAGCCATGACCTGACAGCGGTTTTCTCCGAGGTAAAGACGATTGCCTGCCTCAACAGGACCCTGCACTACCACGGGAGGGACAAGCTCTCCGCAGAATCCATAGGGAAAACCTACCAGTGCCCCGTGGACATAATCACACACGGGGACGTTCCCCACAGGGTCCTTCCCGTTCACAGGAACGCCGGTGAATGATGTTTCTGGCGTTTGAAAACGGTTTCATGAGAAATGCTCTCGCGGCTGGCATCCTTGTCAGCATTGCCTGCGGGGTCATCGGCAGCTTCGTTGTGGTTCGCCGAATCGTGTTCATCAGCGGGGGTATAGCCCATGCCGCCTACGGCGGGGTCGGGCTGGGCTACTGGCTTCAGTACGCCGTTCTTTCGGGCGCAGGTGCCGCGGCGGCTAGGCCGGGGATGTGGCCGCTCGCGGGCGCCCTGTTGTTCAGCCTCACCGCGGCGGTCGTCATGGGATTCGTCACCCGGAGGGGCAGGCAGAGGGCGGACACGGTGATAGGGGCGCTGTGGGCCATCGGGATGGCTCTCGGCGTTGTTTTCATCGACCTGACACCGGGCTACAAGGCCAACCTCATGAGCTACCTGTTCGGAAGCATACTGGCCGTATCATCATGGGAGATAACCGCCATGGTGGTTCTCGACATCGTTGTTCTGCTTGTTGTTGCGCTCCTCTACAAGCCGCTTCAGGCCGTGAGTTACGACGAGGTCTTCTCCGAGGTCAGGGGGCTGCCCGTTGGTGCGCTGCACATCACCCTACTGTGCCTTGTGGCGGTATCCGTGGTGATGATGATGCGTGTCGTGGGGCTTATCATGGTGATTGCACTTCTCACCATCCCCGCCGCCATATCGGGCATGTTCAACAGAAGGCTTTCCCTTATGATGGTCTGGGCCGTCGTCCTTGGAATCGTGTTTACCACGGCCGGACTGATGGCGGCATGGCACTGGAATCTTACTTCGGGCGCCGCGGTGATACTATCCGCAGGCGTCTGCTACTTCCTGGCCCTGGCCTGGAAAAAGGTTAAAGGGGAGGCGCATTGATACACAATTTCGGCCCGGCCCGGCCCGGTGAACCCATCGTTTTTGGAGCATGCAAGCCCGGCTACGCGAACGGGCAGGTCGACCGCTGGCTCTCGTTCATGAAGGAGAAGGGTATCGGAAGGGTCGTGTGCCTTCTGTCCCCGTCCCAACTCGAGGACTACGAAACTCCCCTCGTTGAAAGCTACCAAAGGTTTTTCGGACCCGGGAACACCCTGTGGAACCCCGTTCAGGATTTCAACCTGATCTCTGCCTCAGACATGAGTGAGCGGATCATGCCGTTCCTTTGCGAATCCGAAGCGCTGGGCATTCCGGTGGTGGTCCACTGCTACGCCGGCATGGGGCGCACCGGAATCGTTCTGGCCGCCTGGCTCAGCCGCGCAAGGGGTCTTGCCCCTTCCGATGCGCTGCAGGCGGTTACAGCCGCCGGCAGGAAGCCCATGGAAGCGGTGGAGGCCGGAAGGACAACGATTCAGGAGCTGAGTGCCCTGGTGGGTGGCAAGTGAAACCCGGCAAGATCCTTCTCATCCATGGCTTCACCTCTGGCCCCTTCGCATTCGAGTTCCTCATCCCGGCCCTGAAGCAGGAGGGTTTTGCGCCCGTCGTTCCCACTCTTCGTGGTCACGGCCACGACTCGTGGAAGAAGCTTTCGGGCTTCACCTGGAAAGACTGGCTTGAAGACGCCCGGAAAGCACTGGATGAAGCGACCGGGGAAGACGGCCGAGCGGTTATCGTGGGCCACAGCATGGGTGGGCTTCTCGCTTTGAACCTTGCGGCGGACAACCCCGGGAAGGTCCGGTCCATTGTTCTGGCCGGGGCCGCCATTCACCTCGCAAGCCCCTTCACTCCGGGGCACTTCCTTGGTTTCCTTCAACATGTGCTGGGCAGGGTCTTCAAAAGCTGGGACATGACCCCGTTCTACACCGACAAAAAAATGCTCGCGTCGGACAGGAATTACCGCAGGGCTCCCATGTCCTCGATCAACACGATGATTGAACTGGTATCGATTACGAAAAAGAGACTTTTCATGGTGACCTCGCCGACACTCATCCTTCAGGGCAGGCGGGATAGACGGGTCAGCTTCAAAAGCGCGGAGATGATACGCAAAGGCATCTCCACCCCGGAGAACCTGAAAAGCGTGGTGATGTTCTCAGAGACCGATCACGAGATGTTCAGGGACTGCGAGAGGGGCCAGGTCATCACCGGGGTGCTTGAACACCTGGCAGCCCTCGAGGACAGCTCCCCCTGAAGGTGAAGGGTCAGACCTTGGCTTTCTTTTCCTTCTTCTCCTTGCGCTTCTCTTTCAACGTTTTTTCGGGCTTCTTCTTGACTTCCTTAACCTTGTCCTGTCCCTTTGCCATGATCCCTACCACCTTATCCGTTTGAAACAAGAATAACACTGTCGGGCACTTGAACCGTCAATCGCCTTCGGAAAGCGGTTTCGGTACAACTGAGAGTAATATACAACCGGTGAGGAAAGTGGTTTCTGAGCTGACCAGTCACTTCCCGTATGCCGACTACCTGTCCCATTCAGAGCGCATTGCCCTGAAATCAGGAAGGTCATCCCGGTTTTTCCAGATCCCGGCGGCATCCAAGAGTACGGTTTTTCTTTGAACACTGCTGGTTTGATCGATAAGACGGTCTTGCCCTGCGAATGAGTTCGCTCCGATTCTGAACTTGCAGGGTTGACACCTTCACAGTCAGGGCGTCCTGCGGCTGCCCTTCAGGAACAGAACCGCAATAAGTGCACTGACGCCCCAGATCACGTGCTGAACGAGGTTGAGCAGCGTGAGAAGTGCGCCCATGGAAAGGCGGCCCTGCTGGACCAGTGTGAAGGGGAAGCTGTTGACTTCCCGGCCCGCTATCAGACGGTCCACACCAATCTGAAGCCACATGGCCAGTGGAAGCGCCACCAGCGGTGAGATCACCAGCGGCAACCCGAGCAACAGGAATCCCTTGTCACCCGTTCCCCGGTACCTTCTGACAAGGATGAAGGCAACCGCGATGTAAAGCACAAAAGCAATAACACCCAGAGACATGTTCATTCTTCCCCCCCCAACCTGTGGCCTTTTGGCAGCGGGAGCTGCGCAGGAAGGCAATTCACTCCCATTTATAACAGTTTCCGCGCAATGCGGCTTTTACGGGTTTGTTTATAATCCGCACTTCCAGGGAGGGATGATGGATTCGGGAACCGTTTCTTCACTGGTGTTCTTCCTGACCTACGCCGGGGTGGCCCTGGGGGGCATCCCCAGGCTTGCGATAGACCGCACCGGCATCGCCCTTCTGGGTGCGATTGCCATGGTGGTTTTCGGGGTGCTCACACCCGGGCGTGCCCTGGGTTCCATCAGCCTGGGAACCCTCCTTCTGCTCTACGGGCTGATGGTTGTCTCGGCCCAGCTGAGGCTCGGAGGGTTCTACACATGGCTGGCGGTGAGGATCGCGTCCATGGCCGGCAACCCCGGGAAATTCCTTTTCGTGCTCATGCTCACGAGCGGTCTGCTTGCCTCTGTCCTTGCCAACGACATCATCTGTCTTGCCTTCACACCGGTGCTGGCCGTGGCGCTTCGCCGGCGGGGCATGAACCCGGTGCCGTTCCTTCTGGGTCTTGCCATGGCCACCAACCTGGGCTCGGCCGCCACCATCATAGGCAACCCCCAGAGCATGCTCATCGGTCAGACAGCCGGTCTTTCCTTCAGGGAGTTCCTTTACTGGTGCGGCCCCCCATCCCTGGTATGCCTTCTTCTCACCTACGTCGTTCTCAGACTCGTGTACAGAAAACGATTCTTCAACGCTGTCCCAGAGCCATTACAGGAGAAGAAGTGGCCCGATTTCAACCGCTGGCAGACCGCGAAGGGGCTTGCGGCGGCGGTGGCCGTTGTTGCTCTTCTCTTCTCCGGGCTTCCCCGGGAATGGTCGGTCATAACAGTGGCAGGGGTTCTGCTTCTGAGCCGAAAAATGCATACAAGGTCGATCCTGGGCCTTGTGGACTGGCACCTGATAACTCTGTTCTGCGGTCTTTTCGTTGTTGTGGCAGGTTTCAACGCAACGGGGATCCCCCAGTCGTTCCTGGGCTTTCTGGAGAGCCGGGGCGTTTCCCTGTCGAACCCGTTCGCCCTGACGATTTCCGCGGTAACACTCAGCAACGTGGTAAGCAACGTACCAGCCACAGTGCTTCTCAGTCCACACATACCCCAGGGCGGAAGCGTTCTCTGGTACATCCTGAGCCTGGCAACGACCTACGCGGGAAACCTCCTGACCATAGGCAGCATGGCCAACCTCATAGTCATCGAGCAGGCAAGGCTCAGCGGAGTTAATATTACTTTCGGCGAGTACGCCAGGTCGGGTGTTCTTGTAACCGCCATGAACATCGCGGTTCTGTTCGGATGGATACTGCTACGGGGAATCTGACCCCAGCGACCGCCGCAGCGCCTCCTCAAGGGGGACCCGGGGCTGCCATCCCAGCAGCCCGGCCACTTCATCCTGTTTCAGTACCCATTCGCCCGACGTCAGCTCCCGGGCCTTGTCACGCGTGACCATGGGGCAGGCACCGGTGACGACTGACAGGGCCTCGGACATCGCGCCCGCGAAGTGAACGAGCTTTTTGGGAACCTTTACATGAAGGATCTTACGCCCGGCGGCCCTTTGAAGTGCTCTGTGAAAGGCCTTCCAGGTTATCCTTTCGGGGTAGGAGGGCTGAAGTACCCTGCCACGGGTTTCCGGGTGGTCCATGACCTTCAGCATGAGCTCCGCCAGGTCGTCCACGAAGACGGCGCAGAACGCCCCCTTCGTGTTCGGGCTGGCGAAGAATCCCCGTCCGGCCCATTTGAAAAGTTTTTTGGTGGCCTCGTCGCCGGGGCCGAAAACCGCAGGGGGTCTTATGATGGTGTAGTCGTAAAAGCCGGTGACGGCCCTTTCCGCCAGTAGCTTGCTTCTGCCGTAGGCTGTCACCGGGCCGGTTCCGCATGGTCCCGCCGCAGCCTGGCTCGATGTGAGTATGAAACGGGCGCCCGGGCAGGCAGTATTGGCGGCCTTGACCAGGGCTGCGGTAGAGGCGGCGTTCGCCCGGTCGAACTCCTCCTGGCACCTGGCCTTCACGGCCCCCGCAACGTGCTGAATAACGTCCATGCCTTTCAGGTGTGGAACCATGCTGTCAGGGTCGAGGAAATCCACCCTGACAACTTCGCACCCCTTCGGCACCCTGTCCGCTTTGGACGAGCCCCGCACGGCAGCTTTCACCGTGAAGCCACGGCTTAAAAGAAGCCTTCCCAAAGCGCCGCCGACGAAACCGGTAGCTCCCGTGAGGAACACTGTTCGCACGATACTCCCATCGTTTCCCCGAAGATAACAGATGGGGTTGTTCCCATTCACCCCGCCGGGTGTTAGATTCCCGCAAGTTATTCCGGAAGACAGTAACTCCAGAAGAACAGGTTCGCTGTGATGGACATTTTTCAGAAGTGTGGTGAGTTCGACAGACCTGCCAAGGTGAAAGCCATGGGTCTTTACCCCTATTTCGTGCCCCTTTCCGGCCATGTGGGCGCGGAGATGGAGATGCAGGGCCGCAAGGTGATCATGCTGGGCTCCAACAACTACCTGGGCCTCACGGATCACCCCTATGTAATGGAAAAGGCTTGCGAAGCCATTCGGAAATACGGTACGGGTTGCACCGGCAGCCGTTTTCTTAACGGAACCCTCGACATCCACCTCGAGCTGGAGGAGAAACTGGCATCTTTCCTGGGCAAGGAGGCCTGCGTAACGTTCAGCACGGGCTTTCAGGCAAACCTGGGTGTCATCGGAACCCTTGGTGACCGCGGGACCGTGCTTTTCATCGACCGCAAGAACCACGCCTCGATAATAGACGGCACCCGCATGGGGTACGCCAAAATCGTCAAATACAGACACAACGATCTCGAAAACCTTCGCCACATGCTTGAAACGCATCGGGAGCACCCCGGAATGATCATCACCGACGGCGTCTTCAGCATGGAGGGAGATCTGGCTGACATCCCCGGTCTCTGCGACCTGGGTGCCGAGTTCGGTGTAAGGGTCATGGTGGACGATGCCCACGGCGTTGGGGCCATGGGCGCCCACGGACGGGGTACCTCCGAGTACCTGGGCTGTGAGGACAGGGTAGACATTCTCGTGGGAACCTTCAGCAAATCCTTCGCCTGCATAGGCGGTTTCGGGGCGGGTCCCGAACCCGTGATCGACTACATAAGGCACGTTGCACGCACCAACATCTTCAGCGCCAGTCTTCCGCCTTCGGCCGTGGCCACGGTGCTTGCAGTGCTGGAGATCCTGCGGGAAGAGCCCGGCCTCGTTCAGAAATCCCACGACGCCGCGGAGAGGTGCAGGTGCGGCCTTCGTGACATGGGGTTCAACGTTGGCAACAGCGAGGCACCCATCGTCCCCATAATCGTGGGGGAGGACCTGGTCTGTTTCAGGTTCTGGAAGGAACTATTCGAAAACGGCGTTTTCACCAATGCCGTGGTGAGCCCGGCGGTCGATCAGGGGCAGGCCATGCTCAGAACCAGCTACATGGCAAGCCACACCCCTGACATGATAGACAGGGCACTCGGGATCTTCAAAACCGTGGGAAGAGGGCTGGGCCTCATCTGAAGGGAAAAGATGCCTCTGACCGTCGAGAGGGTTGAGAGTTCGCGCCAGAAGCGTGAGTACATCAAGCTCCCCTTCCAGGTCAACGGGAAGGATCCGCACTGGGTGCCGGCCCTTTTCATGGACGCAAGGAACAGCCTGAACAGAAAACGCCACCCCTTTCACGAACATGCCGATGTCGAGTTCTTACTGGCCCGGGATGGTTCGGGCAGGGCGGTTGGCAGGGTCTGCGCCATCGTGAACCACGCCTTCGTTGAGTACCACGGCGAGAAGACGGGGCACTTCGGCTTTTTCGAGACGTTTCGCAGCCAGGAAGCAGCAACTGCCCTTTTGAAAGCCGCTTCGGACTGGGTTCGGGCCAGGGGCATGGAGAGGATCCAGGGCCCCTTCAACTTCAGCACCAACGAGACCTGCGGCTGTCTGGTCGAGGGCTTTCTGACCCCTCCCATGATAATGATGCCGCACAACCCTCCCTGGTACGAAGAGCTGATCCTGGGTGCCGGTTTTCACAAGGAGATGGACCTCCTGGCCTACTGGGCCGAAAAGGACGTCCACAACTTCGACAGGCTTGCCAGGGTGGCTGACCTTGTGCGTCGCCGCGAGAACGTGACGCTGCGTCCGCTTAACATGAAGCGCTTCCGGGAAGACCTCAGGATAGTGATGGACATCTACCGTGAATGCTGGTGCGAGAACTGGGGCTTCGTTCCCATAACCGCCAGGGAATTCGACGGGCTTGCCCAGGAGATGAAGATGATGCTGGTTCCATCCATGGCGCCTGTTGTTGAATTCGACGGTGTTCCTGTAGCGTTCGGGGTTGCCCTTCCCGACGCCAACATGGGGATTGCCAGGGGCGGCGGAAGGCTTCTTCCCACGATCCTGGCCCTGAAGGTGCCCCCCTTCAAGATCAAGATCGACCGGGTGCGGGTCATGCTGATGGGCGTGAAGAAAGAGTTCAGGGGAAGGGGGCTCGAAGCCCTCATCGTCGACAGCATGGTAAGGGAGAGCCATCGGCTGGGAATGGCCAGGGGCGAGCTTTCCTGGGTGCTTGAGAACAACATTCCCATGCGGGCCATTCTCGAGAAGGAGATCAAGGCCGACGTCTACAAGCGGTACAGGATATTCCAGAAGGAGTTCTAGAACATGACCACGAGCCGCCTGGTGGAACTCTACATCGAGTTCTTCAGGGGTAAGGGGCACTCGGTCATTCCGGGCGCCTCGCTCATACCCGAAAACGATTCCACTATCCTATTCACTCCCGCGGGCATGCAGCCCCTTGTCCCCTACCTTCTCGGCGAGAAGCACCCGGTCGGGCGCCGTCTTGTGGATGTACAGAAGTGCATTCGGACCGGCGACATCGACTCGGTGGGGGATGCCTCACACCTTACATTCTTCCGGATGCTGGGGAACTGGTCGCTGGGCGACTACTTCAAGCGCGAGGCCATAACCTGGAGCTACGAGTTCCTCACGGGGAAGCAGTGGCTGGGGTTCGACCCCGACAGGCTCTCCGTGACGGTCTTTGGTGGCAACGAGCTTGTCCCGCCCGACCACGAGGCAGCGGCTCTCTGGAAGGATGCGGGCATCCCGGAATGCCGCATCCACTACCTGGGCATGGAGGACAACTGGTGGGGTCCCACCGGCAGGACAGGCCCCTGCGGCCCCGACACCGAGATGTTCTACGACACCGGCAAAGCACCCTGCGGCCCCTCGTGCAGACCGGGCTGCTCATGCGGCAAGTATTTCGAGGTATGGAACGATGTTTTCATGCAGTACCGCAAGACCCCTGAAGGGACCTACGAACCCATGGAGCTTTGCAGCGTGGACACGGGCATGGGTGTGGAGAGAACCGTCGCCATGCTTCAGGGCCACGACAGCGTGTACGGCATAGAGGAGTTCCAGAACATTTTCAAAGGCATCAGGGAACTCGCGGGGATCACGGGCGAGCCCACGGGCGAGCAGCTCAGAAGCATGCGCATAATCGCCGACCACATACGAAGCGCAACCCACATTCTCGGTGACGACCTGGGCGTGGCCCCGTCGAACCTCGACCAGGGCTACGTGCTCAGGCGCCTCATAAGGCTTGCCGCAAGGCACGGGATGAAGCTGGGAATACCAGAGGGGTTCACCTCGAAGCTTTCCGAAAAGGTCATTCAGAACGAGAGCGGGTGCTGCCCCGAGCTTGCACGAAACGCCGACAGGATAAGGGATGAGCTCCGGAGGGAGGAGGAGCTTTTCGGAAAGACCCTCCAGACCGGTGTGAAAGAGTTCCAGAAGCTTCTTCCAAACCTCTTGAAGAACCCCTCGAAAGTAATCCCGGGAAGGGTTGCGTTCAGGCTCTACGACACCTGCGGCTTCCCCGTCGAGTTCACCGCCGACCTGGCCTCCGAGGAGGGCATGACGGTTGACATGGAGGGTTTCACCGAAGCCTTCGACAAGCACAGGGAGCTTTCCAGGAAGGGCGCCGAACAGAAGTTCAAGGGCGGTCTCGCCGACCACAGCGACCTCGTCACAAGGCTTCACACCGCGACCCACCTGCTTCACTCAGCCCTCAGGAAGGTTCTCGGTGACCACGTGGCCCAGAAGGGGTCAAACATCACCGACCAGAGGCTGCGGTTCGACTTCAGCCACCCCGACCCCATGACGCCCGAAGAGATACAGGCCGTTGAGGAACTGGTGAACAGCGCTATCAGGGCCGGGCTGGAAGTTTCCGTGCGTGAGATGACACCCGAAGCCGCCCTGGAAGAGGGTGCTCTGGGCCTTTTCAAGGACAGGTACGGCGAGAAGGTCAAGGTCTACTGCATCCGGGGCTTTTCCGAGGAGATATGCGGCGGCCCTCACGTCAGCAACACGGCTGAGCTTGTAGGGTTCCGCATTCTGTCGGAGAAGAGTTCGTCCCGGGGGATCCGCCGGATAAGGGCGGTCTTGGATGAGATAAAATGCTGATCCTGATGGCACTCCTCGCCACTACCGACTTCTCCGGCTCGTGGGACACCACCTACGGCAGGATGGTGCTGACCCAGAACGGTACCGAGGTCAAGGGCTACTACTCCTACGGCGGCATCAGCACTATTGAGGGAACGGTAGAGCCGTCGGGGAGGCTTGTCTTCACCTACACCGAGGCCGATGCCCGGGGCGAGGGCTGGTTCGAGCTGGCGGACGGAAGAATAAGCGGCATGTGGCGCCCCGAGGGGGAGCCTCCTGGTCATCATGGGAAGGGTTCCTCATCGGCTCGGACGCAGGCGGGAAATGGCTCGTGATCCTCGAAGCTGAGTGGGAGGAGTTCCTCGACGAGCCCCAGTACTCATTCGGCTGGATGCTCACCGAGTGGTTCAGGAGGGTTCCCGGGGTTCAGGTCAGGCACCGCTGGTTCCACAGCGCGGAAGACCTTCGAAGCCTCTGCACCGAGGCCTCCATGCTTCAGGGCGACCTCTACCTGCTCATCGCCTCACACGCCACGGTTGACGGCGTGAGCTGCCGCGAGGGCACCATTCCCCTCGCCACGATTCTGGAGTGTATCCGGACGGTTTCCGGGAACGCCAGACTGGTGCACTTCTCCGCGTGCGAGATCATGGGCGGAAGGCTTCCCGACCTTGTTGAAAGGCTTTCGGGCGACGTGTTCGTATCGGGCTACGACAGATCAGTGGACTGGTCCGCAAGCGGGATAATCGAGATCTATTACCTGAACCTCATTCTTGAGTTCGGTCTTGACCCTGAAAGGGCCGCCGAGACCGTTCTGGCCTCAATTTCCTTCGCCGGCGAAAAACCCGGGATTTACGATGACGCCGCAGGTTTTTCCTGGACGGGCGCCTCTGAAGGGGGACACTGACATGGAGCTTCTCAAAAGACTGTGCGAGACAGACGGCATAAGCGGCAGGGAAGACGCCATCGTCGATCTTCTCATAACCGAGCTGGGTGAGATAGCCGACGAGACCTACACCGACCCCATGAAGAACTTCATCGCCGTAAAGCACGGCGACGGCGGGGAAGACAGCCCAAGGGTCATGCTGGCCGGCCACATCGACGAGATAGGCTTCCTCATATACAACATCGACGACAACGGTTACGCCAGCATGGCCCCTGTGGGCGGCTGGCAGCCCACCAGCATCTTCGGTCACAGCGTGAGGGTCCACACCCGGAAGGCCGGCATACTCCCGGCGGTGGTATGCCACCACCCGGCACTGACCCCGGAGGCGGTGAAACAGCCCATGGTAATCGAGAAGCTTTTCCTGGACTTCGGCCTTCCCGGCGAGAAGGTGAAGGAGGTTGTAGAGAGGGGCGACTGGGTAAGCATGGACACCCCTTTCTCTGAACTCGGCGATTGCTTTCTCGCCAAGGCGTTCGACGACAGGGTTGGCGTTTACATCATCGCCGAAGCCTTCAAAAAGTACGACAATCCCAACATCGACGTCTACTGCGTCGGCACCTCCCAGGAGGAGGTCGGCCTTCGGGGGTCCACAGTCGCCGCACTGTCCATAGAACCCCACATCGGCATCGCCGCTGACATAACAGGTTCAGCGGACACACCGGGCTGGCCCAACTCCCGGCGGATCTGCGAACTGGGCAAGGGCGTGGCCATCAAGGTGCAGGACTCAAGCGTCATAAGCTCGACCAGCCTCGTCGAATTCATCAGGGATATCGCCGAGGAGAAGAAGATCGACCACCAGTTGGAGATCCTTGTCGCCGGGGGCACCGACACCAGCTCCATGCAGAAGTTCGGCGGGGGAACCCATGCCACTTGCCTTTCCATCCCCACCCGCAACGGCCACAGCCCCGTTTCCGTGGTGCACAAACACGACGTTGAGACCGCAGTCGAGCTGCTCGTTGAGTTTTTGAACAGGGCTCACCTGTTCAAGCTTTAAAGAACGCGGGAATCAAGACCCGCGCTGCTCATCAGCACCTGAAACGTGACCCGGGCGAGATAGTCCTTTGGGACCTCTCGCCCGGGCACCGTCTGCACCGGATCGAGCAGGTTTTTGCCGCACCAGTTGAGCAATACCTTCAATTCAATTACCGGATCATGGCATCCACCGGTTCACCCGTTTCGACTGATGCCTCACATGCAGCGCCGGAGAACGATTGAAACAGCCTGACCGAATCAAGAGCCCGCCTGATTTGCGTATCCTGCTTCCCTGAAGAGCAAGCTCATCGGAAAAAGTGTTCATCCGGACACCCTGATTCCAGAAACCGCCTGAACCAGAAAACAACGAAAGGGATGTTCCTGTCCCGAAATACTCCAAGGCGTTTGACATTCTCTTCAAAATCGATCAAAAGATCATTCATCACACGCCGCCCTTCTTACACCGCGTCTGCACTACAACATCCAACCATTAGTGTGTACATATGATCACTATTCCATGTCAAGCTATCAACCTTGACAAGCATAAGAATGAACATCATTCTCAAGCCATTGGACAGGAGACCCTGCTTATGCAGATGGCAGTAGAAGAATTGTTATGCCCTTAATGACCGTGGATAGACACGAACTAGTTATTGAAATCGATGCAGCATTTAGCAACGTCGAGTTAGAGGATGGAATAGGGGTTTACGAAGCAGAGGCCCTTGATAATTACGCCAGCAAAAATGAGCTTGCCATCGCTAAGGCCAAAGATAGGGAATCTTGGATGTCTTGGCGCGACATTCCCGAAAATGTTATTGGTCAATTCCACACGGCATTGTGCTTCGTCGATGCAAAAGGAATGATGTTTCTTCTGCCAGCGTACATGCGATTTTCGTTGGAACACTTCGACACGAGTGATTCTGCGTCGGTCGATTCCGCCATCTATGCGTTAGACCAAGACTTTGATGGGTTCTTCGGCGGAAGAAATGTCTTTTCAAAGGACCAAAGAACGGTAATAGCAAAATTTCTAAGATACATGGTGATTCAAGCAGGTGATCAATGGGTTGATGCTCTGGTGGCATCGAGGGCGTATGAGAATCATTGGGCAAAATATGACGCAGAGGCATAACAATACATTCAACGTGGACCTCGCGGTCGCTGCGCCTCCCCTCGGCCAGTTTATGTGAGCGTTATCTCGAAAGGAGGAGCGGAAACTGACCTCTGAGAAATATAAAGACGGCGAAGCGTACGACCTG
>JAWOHL010000093.1:0-15715 GCA_046485185.1 Candidatus Fermentibacteraceae bacterium | reverse complement strand
TCCTCGATGTCACGCATGTCGTTGGAAATGCCCGAGATGCCCAGGATGCCGCTTTCACGGTAGACCATTTTCATGACCTTTTCAAGTGACCAGCCGTGCCGTTCCATCAGTTCGAAGAGGGCGGCGGGGTCGATATCGCCGCACCGGGTACCCATCATGAGCCCGCAGAAGGTCCCGAAACCCAGGCTGGTGTCGATGCTGCGGCCGCCCTTCACGGCGGTTGCCGAGCAGCCGTTCCCCAGATGGCAGGTGATGAGGTTGAGCTCGGAAAGGGGCCGGTCAAGCATTTCAGCCGCGCGCTGGGAAACGTACTGGTGGCTGGTGCCGTGGAAGCCGTAACGGCGGATCCGGTATTTGTCGTAGACCTCGTAGGGAAGGGCGTAGAGGTAGTTCACCCGGGGCATGGTCTGGTGGAAGGCCGTGTCGAAGACGGCCACGTTGGGCACTCCCGGAAGCTTCGCCATGGCGGCTTCGATGCCAAGGATGTTGGGCGGGTTGTGCAGGGGTGCAAGGGCGCTGCACTCCCTGAGGCCCTCAAGGACCTCCTCGTTGATGAGGACGCTGCTTGTGAACTTCTCACCGCCGTGGACCACCCTGTGGCCGCATGCAAGTATCTCATCGAGGGTTGTGACCGGGCCGTAGGCGGGGTCGGTTATCGTTTCCAGAAGAAGGTCGAGTCCCACTCCGTGGTCGGGCATGGGCTTTTCCTGCCTGATGTCGTGCGGTCCGGCCTGAAATCTGAGGGCACCCGTTTCCTCGCCTATTCTTTCAAGAAGCCCCTTGCCAAGCATTACACCTGTTTCGCTCTCCAGAACCTGAAACTTTATTGAGGAGCTACCGCTGTTTATCACAAGAATTTTCATTCCAAAGCCTTTCAAAATAGTAGAATGGAGTGAGAAAAGACACCCGAAAATACTTGGATCAGCCCCGCTCCGGCAAATCACCGCCGTTAACAGCCTGACCCGGTCTCACGGCCATCATGGCGAACAGCACGCCGAAAAGAACCGTGAAGCGGTAGTTGGTAATGGCGGACATGAAGAAGGACCCGGACGCCATGGCGATCAGGGAGCCAAAGACGCCCAGGAGGACCGATCTTCTTTCGGGATCGCGCTCTCTGAACGCCCGGGTGCCCGATCCGGCTATCCCGTGCGCAAAAAGAAGAACGAGGGCCAGAAGACCGGGTATCCCAGCATTGAGAAGTATCTGGAAGTATGAGTTGTCGACGGTACTGAACGAAAGCTTCTGCATGTAGTCGAACCGGAAGCAGGTGATCTCGGCGCCCTGACCCTTGCCAAGAAGCATTCCGACGGGGCTGCTCACCGCCTTGAGAACCTCGATCCACGATACTGCCCGGGCAAGAAAGGTGGCATCGGTGAAATAGCTTCCCGTTTCGGAACCCGTGCGGGCGGCGATGTCCTGCATCTCCAGAAAGCCGGCGCTCTGAACCAGGTACCCGGCCAGGAAGAAAAACAGAACCCCTGGCACCGCGATGGCGACCAGGATTTTCATCACTCTCCAGAAGTCGCGGCCCGTAGAAACAGTGTACAGAACGAAAGCTGAAGCCATTCCCAGCAGCATCCCGAACCATACCGACCGGGTCTGGCTCAGGATCAGCCCGACCAGCATCACCACACCCGCAGGAAGCACCAGAGAAAGGCTCGCCCTGTTCCTCCGGACAAGCTGGCGGGTGAAAAGGAACATGAACCCCACCGCGATGGCGAACGCCTGCCTGGCCTGCACCCGTAACCCGGTGCTCCGCTCGTACACAAACTCGTCGACCTTGAAATAGCCCCTCAGAGCGATGTTGATCCCCGCCAGCACACTGGCCGCGATGATCACCTTCACGATCTGGTCTGCGGCATCCCTGTCGGTAGCCATCAGCCATGCGGCGGGGAAGAAGCTGAGGTAGCCGGGAAGTGTCTTGAACATGAACGTGGCGGTGCCGATGTCGTTGCCCGAAGCAACCCCCCAGAACAGCGATATGAAGCAGACCGCAACGAAGAAGACTATGAACCGGGCGGTTACGCCTGTCTTCACCCTTCCCCTGCCGTCAGGCAGGCACAGCGCCCACAGCAGCAGGACCCATAGGTAAAGGAGATCGTCCGGGCGCATTCTGAAGGGTCCAAGATAGAAGTTCGCCAAGTCGAGTTGTGTGAATTCCAGTGAGATCTGCACACCCAGAAGCAGGATCAGCGCCCTTTTGGGGTAAAAAAGCGTGGTGGCCATTACGGGGATCGCGGCCAGGACCAGGGCAACATGGGGCAGAACATCGAAAAGAACGCCGGCGATGAGAGTGACAACAACAACCCCGAGCCCTGCCGTCAGGGTCCTGTCCGGGTGCGCGGCCGTTTCCGTCAAGCTACGCCCTTATCGCCCGGGCCAGCTCGACGCCCAGCGCCCTGCACTTCGCCAGGTCCTCCCCGGTGGGTGCGAATCTCACCGACAGGGAATCTCCTGCAGGCACACCCTTCCATTCCGAAAGCGCCCTGTCCAGAAGCGGTACCGCCTCGCCACTCCAGCCGTGGCTTCCGAACGCGGCGCACGCCCTGTCATGGAACCTGAGGCCCCTGAGGTATTCGATGTGGTCAGCAAGGGCTGGAAAAATGCCGTTGTTCAGCGTGGGCGACCCCAGGGCGACCGCACCCGCTGAAAGCATGGCAAGCGCTGTGATGCTTCGGTGGGCATTGCCGGCCTTGAAAACCCTCACGGGGACATCCAGCGAAGCTGCCCCTTCCGCGAGCGCCCGGGCCATCAGCCCAGTTGAGTTCCACATGGTGTCGTAAAGGATCACGACACTGTCGCGGTTCCGGCCCTCGGCCCAGTCCTTCCACAGCCCCGTCACCCAGTCAGGACCGGTGGCTGTTCCTGAAAACCAGATGGGGCCGTGATCGGGGGCGATGATGCCGGGCCTGATGCCAAGCCCCGCCACTTTACCGAGAAGGGCTGTCACAAGCTTCGAGAAGGGGTTCAGTATGTTGGCATAGTACATCGCCGACTCGCGGCGGAGAACCCCGGGCTCGTAATGGTGGGCCATGAGGTCGGCCCCGGCCATGTGCATTCCGAACGCGTCCTGGCTGAAGAGGATGTTCCGACCGGGCATGAATGTGAACATGCTGTCGGGCCAGTGCAGCATCCTGGTCTCGAGAAAAGTGAAGCTGTTCCCGCCGATATCGAGAGTGGAGCCGTTTTCGACCGCCTCGGGACGCACGGGAAGGTCATGGAAATGGGCCATGATGTTTTCAGCGCCAATCCTCGAGGCGAGAAGCCTTTTGGGTCTCAGGGCTTTAAGGACCTCGGGCAGGGCTCCCGTGTGGTCGGGCTCGGAGTGGTTGCTTATCAGAACGTCGACCCGGTCGGTGACCGAAGCCACCCTTTCCAGAAACTCGTTTCTGAAGGGTGCCTTCACTGTATCGATGAGCACGTTCTGCTCACCGGTCACAAGAAAAGCGTTGTAGGTCGAGCCCAGGGAAGTCTCGTAACCGTGGAAATCCCTGACATCCCAGTCTATCGCGCCCACCCAGTGAACACCGGGCGAAATCTCACGGGCGCGGAAGCAGCCGTCCGGCATTATTCCTTTTCCCCCTTGAACACGTCCGCCACAAATGGCGACGACACCTCGGCGACCCACTCGAGGAACCTTCGGTCATCACATCCGAAGCCCTCTTTCAGATGGCTGTCGAGGTCAAGCTCTCCCACTAACCTGCAGCCCATGAACACTGGAATCACGATCTCGCTTCTTACCCTGGGGCTGCATGAGAGGTAGTTGTCCTGGGTGCTCACATCGCCGATGACGAATGTCTGCAGGGATTCTGCGGCCTGCCCGCATATGCCCTGTCCGAAGCTGATGGTCACGTGTTCGGTGGGCTCGCCGGAGAAGGGCCCCAGCACGAGCTTCCTTTCCGCTGACGGATCAACGATGTAGAAACCGACCCAGTCGTAACCTGGAATGGTGGTGAGGACATCGCAGATTCGCTTGAGGACTTTGCTGCCGGGTCCCTTCTCCGAGGTTACGAGGTCGACCTCGGCCATGGTGTTCCGCAGAAGCCTGAGCCTTTCCTTCATTCTCCTCCGCCCCCCGAAAGTCTCTCCCAAAGGGCTACGGCCCTTCGTACATGGGGAACGGTGATGGTGCCTGCCACCACCATTCCCACACCCAGAGCCTCCACCACCTCTTCTGTGTGAAGGCCCAGCTCGAAGCAGCGATGAATATGCCACGAAATGCAGTCGTCGCAACGAAGCACCAGAGAAGACACCAGACCAAGGAGTTCCTTGGTGGCCTCGGGGAGGGCGCCGGGCCTGTAAGCCAGGGCGTCGACGGAGTAGACCCTCTTGATCACCTGGTCGGCGTTCCTCAGAACCGCTTCGTTGAGGGCTTCCCTCTCCTTCAGAAAATCACTTCCGGTGCCGCCCGCCACGGTTTACTTCCCTGCCACGATGGCCGCCTGAACGTACACCCTTGCGGCGAGCTCCCGGTCCATCATGAAGATGCCGCCCCCGCCCGATTTATCAACGAGGTGGAGCTGCTGTATCAGGGTTTCGGCGTTGGCCTCCTCCTCCACCTGCTCAGCCACGTACCATTGCATGAAGTTTGCCGAGGCGTGGTCACGCTCGGTCTGCGCGGTTTCCAGAAGGTGGTCGATGCTTGACGTTATGAAGCGCTCGTGTGTGAGGACCGCCTCGAAGGCGGCCAGGGGGGAGGCCCATTCAACGTCGGGTTTTGCTATGGCCTCCAGGCTCACCGCCGCGCCCCGTTCAAGCATGTGGTAGAAGAAACCCATGGCGTGGTCACGCTCTTCCTGGGCCTGCACCCTCATCCAGTTCGAGAAGCCGGAAAGCCCCTTTCCTTCGAACCATGCCGCCATGGAAAGGTAAAGGTAGGCGCTGAAAAGCTCCCTGTTGATCTGGGAGTTCATCTCACGGGAAACAGCTTCCTTCATCATGGTTACTTCCTCCAGAGGCCGTGGACGTTGCAGTATTCCCTGGCGGCGGTGATGTCGGAAAGTGCCACGGGAAAGAATGCCTCGGGCGCCGCTGCGGGAGCGAGTTCGGCCCTGTAGACCCTGTCTGTGGTGTGCACTTCCACCCACTCGATGAAGTGAGCGTCCAGCATGGGGTGGGGAACGCTTCCCACTTTGAGGAGAACGCCGCCCTCGACTTCCACGAGAACGGGAACATGCTTCTCCGTGGTAAAGTCGGCGGTCTTTTCGTCAAGCAGGACCATGGGGACGCCGCAGCACACGAGTTCACCCTCCCCGGGGTGAAGCATCTCAACGATGTTGCCGCAGATCTCGCATTTGTAAACCTGTCTCTTGGTTGTCATGATCGAACTTCCTCTCCTACCAGTTTCTGGCTGTGAGCTCGAAGTAAGCCTGGGGGTGATTGCACGCGGGGCACAACTTGGCCGCCTCGGTTCCCACATGGACATAACCGCAGTTCCTGCAGCGCCACTCGACCTTCCCGGGTCTTCTGAACACCATGCTGTTCGCGATGTTCCCGGCCAGCTTCCTGAACCTCTCGCCGTGGAACCTCTCCGCCACCGACACGTTGTCGAACACCGCGGCGATCTCGGCAAACCCCTCGTCCCGGGCGGTCTGGGCGAAACCGGGGTACATCGAGCCCCATTCATGCTCCTCGCCCTCGGCGGATGCGATGAGGTTGGCTACCGTGTCCCCTATGACGCCTGCGGGAAACGACGCGGATACAACTGCCTCGCCGCCCTCAAGGAACTTGAAGAACCTCTTTGCGTGCTCTTTTTCCTGTTCGGCGGTTTCGGTGAACACTTCCTCGATCTGCTTGAAGCCCTCCTTGCCCGCTGCGGAAGCGAAGTACGAGTAGCGGTTCCGGGCTTGTGACTCGCCGGCGAATGCCGTCAGAAGGTTCTTTTCGGTCTGCGTTCCCTTCAGTGACATTTTCTGCTCCCTTTGTGTGAATTCCTAATTAAGAATCATTCCTATTATTGTTATGCTTTCCCGACTCGTCAAGCCTTGAAATGAGCATCATGGTCACATCGTCGGTATGTGGCTCATTCCCCACCCAGGTGTCAAGAAGCTTTGTGATCGTTTCCAGAAGCTGTTCCGGAACAACTTCATCGTGGGTCATAAGGGCGTTCTTAAGCCGATCCACACCGAATGGTTCCTCATCCAGGGAGCTGAACGCGTCGGTCACCCCGTCGGTGAATGCGATCATTCTGCCCCCGGGCTCGAGAACCAGCGTGCCGCACTTGTAAGACGTGCGTTCATCCACGCCCAGAACAAGCCCGCCGGTATCAGGCCTCTCTGAAGAACCGTCGGCATGGATCACGATTGGGGGATCGTGGCCGGCACAACAGTACTCGAGGCGCCCTTCACGGCTTGACAGGATCCCAAGGAACATGGTTATGAAGGAGCCATCGGGAACCTGGCTGCACACCAGCCTGTTCAGCACATGCATGAGCTCGGACAGTGAACTCCGGCCCAGGAGAAGGCTTCTGAGGCTTGCCTGAAGCCCGGCCATGAGTATGGAGGCTGCGGCGCCCTTGCCCGCCACATCAGCGATGGCCACTGCGGTTTCACCGCTCTCGAGGGGAATTACATCGTAATAATCACCACCCACTACGCTGCAGGGAATGTTGATGGCGGCAATGCCATATCCCGGCGGCTGATGGATGACCTTGGGAAACAAATGCTGCTGAATCTCTCTGGCAAGGTCGAGCTCCCTCTGAAGCCTTTCAAGCTCCAGCTTCTCGCCGAAAAGCCTTGCGTTGTGGAAGGCCTGGGCGATCTGCCTTGCAAAACTGTCAAAAAGCCCCCTGGTGTAGTCAACAAAACGGAACGACTTGCTGCACGAGGCCAGGAGCAGACCAAGGTGTTCCCCCCTCACCTCGACCTGGGAAACCATCAGGGAGCCCACTCTTCCCCTGCCTCTGAACACCTTGTCCAGGGAGCTTCTTCTGTAGTTGTTGAAGAGAAGGCCCCGTCCCGTGATATCGATCCTCCCCGAAAGAAACCTGTACCACTCCGGTGGTATCTCCCCTGTGAAATCACCGCTCTCGCCGCACCATACAGTGGAAAAACCCGCTGTTCTCTCTGCGGGAACGATCCAGCAGCAGTCCGCTCCGGTGAGCCTTCTGCCCAGTCGGGTGGCGGCGGAGGCCAGCTGCCCCGGTTCGAAGCTGGAGTGGAGGCTGTGGCTCAGGTCCTGAAGGGTGTCAAGTTCACCGTACCTTTTATCCAGCAGTCTGGCCGAAGGCATATGAAGCAGTATGGCAAGAAAACTGCCGTACCCGTAAATCACCAGGAGCAACGCTATCGTACCCATGAGCGCGCTTACGGTCTCCGGGCCGTAACCCGGCATCCCCTCCGAGACGCAGACCGTCATCACCCTCCGGGAAAACTCGGCGAAAAGCAGCGCTCCCGCCATGGCGAAGAACCGGCTCATCCGGTTCAGGTAGTGTATCCACTTCTGGAAGCAGGCCATGACGGCAGCCGCAAGCAGGACTACGAGAAACGACAGGTTCAGCGGGTTCTTCATGACCGACACCACGACAACCCCGCCGAAACCAAGCGCTGTGACCGAGGCGTGAAGCATGATGGCTCCGGTGACGATCCAGAACAGGTTCTGGGTGACCCTGGTTCGATCCACCAACACCAGCCCCTCGAGCAGGACAAGCATCGTGATGAGGGCACCCAGGGACAAAAGCATCCCCAGTGAGGCGAACCTTCCCGCCGCCCTCAGGGCATCCCTGGAAATGGGTTCGTAGCGGTTTGAGTCAAGGGTGCCCGCCCCTGAGACTGTTCCCACAATAACCCCCAGTGTGGCGCCCGTAGCATCGCTCAGGGAGTTCAGCACCGCACCGCCGGGGCCGGGCAGGTCCAGCGAGACCAGATCCCTCATGGTCTGCGCGTTCTCCAGAGCGGCCTCGGTGAGCGCCTCCCTGTTCAGCGTTCGAAGCAGCCTCAGCCTGTCGCCCTCGGCGCCTCCGCTCGTCATCGTTCCGCTTTCGATCAGCACGACCGCTCCCCACGCGACCCCGGAGAGAACGAGAAGAAGACCCAGCCTTCTGGAGATGCTCAGTTCCCGGGTGAACGACCTCATGGAAACGAAGAACAGAACACCGGACAGAATGCATAGAAAACCTGACAACTCGGTGAGTGCTGACCAGGGGGGCAGAACGGCTGACGGAAGCGACAGGATCCCCGCAAGGATCAGCGTGACGGTTCTGGCGGGGATCCGGCCCTTTATCATCCATTCCCCCTCATGAGCGCCGCCAGATCATCGACACTGCCATTGCGGGTTTCGCCTGAAAGCATGTTCTTAAGCCCCAGGACGCCGGTCTGTGCCTCATCCGGCCCTACGACCACCACCCAGGGGAAGTTTTCACGGGACGCCTGCTGGAACTGCTTCGACACCTTTCGACCCGAGACGTCAACGACCGCGGATATCCCCCTGCTTCTGAACTCCTCCCCCAGCTTCAGGGCGTGGGCGAGCTGTTCCCGGGAGAAGACAGCGATGAAAAGAGTGGCCGGGGGAGTCAGCCCCTCGGGAAGGCATCCGTACGTTTCGAGGAACAGCGTGAGGGCAAGAACGCCAAGGCCGAAACCCACGCCGGAAACAGCCCTTCCCTCGAACATCCCGACAAGGTTGTCGTACCTTCCGCCCCCGCACAGCGCCCTTCTGTTCTCCCCGCCGGTGTCAGTCAGCTCGAAGACGATGCCCGTGTAGTAATCAAGTCCCCTGACCACCGAGGGGCAGAACTCGGCCGACCTCATCCCCGAGTCAAAGAGAAGCCGTCCGAAGTCCCTGACCTCGGCGAGTTCAGGGCACTCTCCCAGCAGGTCGGCCAGGAACGGGTCTTCGGGATCCTGTATCTCGCAGAGCCTCTTCACGCCATGTGCGGTTTCCTCAGAGCCGAAAGCCTCCGTGAGCATCCCGAGCCACTCCGCTTCTCCGGTCTTGTCCCTGCGGTCCAGCACAGAGAAAGCCCCCGCGGCGTCACGAACGCCCAAAGCTGAAAGCGCAGCGGAAGCAAACCTTCTGCTGCTCCATCTGATCCGGTACTTGTCGGGCGAGACCCCGAGGGTTTTCATCATCCTGTCCAGGACCAGGAATACTTCAAGTTCCGCGGCTGGTGGATCTGCCCCGAGGATGTCGAGGTTGAACTGCAGGAATTCCCGCACCCTGCCCCTCTGTGGTCTTTCGTGGCGGTAGCACAGCGGCATGGACATCCACCGGGCCGGAAGGTGCATCTCACCCCTGGCGGCGACCATTCTGGCAAGGGTGGGCGTGAGTTCGGGCCTCATCACGACCTTGCGGTTACCCCGGTCGGTGAACCAGTAGCTCTGCTTCTCAACGAGTTCTCCGCCGCTTTTCGCCTCGAAGAGTGAGAATGGCTCGAGCACCGGCCCGTCGTATTCCTGAAAACCGCTCAAAGCCCCGGACTCGATCAGCACCCTGCACACATGGCGTTCGACAAGGAGTTCCTCGGGGTATCTCTGGCGCATTCCCGTGAGTGGATTGGTGGATGGAGCGGTCAAGTCAGTCCCTTCCTATTCCGCGGGAGAGCGGGCATCCGCCCCCGCAGACCGACAGTTCGATGCATGTGGCGCACTTGGCGGGAAGATAGTCCCTGTCACGTATCCGCCTGAAAAGCGGGCTGTTCCAGATGTTTTCCCATGGATCGCAAAGCATGTTCCCAACCGGCTCGAACCAGCTCTGGCACGGAAGAACGCTTCCGTCGGGTTCTACGCAGATGTTCATTGAGGCCGCGGTGCAACGTCTTGCGCCGAGGTCCAACTGCTCGGGATCGAGGCGGCAGTACTCGGTGGGTGAGTACCAGAGCATCCTGATGCCGGCGGCTTCGCACGCCGCTTTCAGCTCGAGAAGAAGCGCTTCAAGCCTCGTGTCGGACAACCCCTTCTCACCGTGGGAGGTGTGGCCGCTGCAGATCACGGTGTTGAACGCCGCCGCCGCCACGCCGAGGCCCGCGACGAACGCGGGCACCGTCAGCACCGCGTCCTGGTTGTCGAGGCACAACGTGGTGTTGGTCACCGTGTGGAACCCGGCGGCAACCGAGTTCCTTATACCCGCAACAGTCTTGTCCCAGGCACCGGGGATTCCCACCATTCGGTCGTGAACAGAGGAATCGGCCGACTCCAGTGTCACCTGCACGTAGTCCAGCCCTGCGGACCGCAGCGACGCGGTCCTTGCCGTGTCGGAAAGCCCCATGCCGTTGGTGAGCAGCCCCGTGACGATGCCAAGGCTTTCGGCGTGGTTCACAAGCTCTTCAAGGTCGTCCCGCAGGACGGATTCGCCACCGGTAAAGACAACCTGAGGTATGCCGGCGTCGAAAAGCCTGTTTATGATGGTTTTCCAGGCACCGGTGTCGATCTCGGCGACCTCCCGGTCCCCCTTGTAGCAGTGGCCGCACGCGGCGTTGCAGCGGTAGGTCAGGGCAAGGTCGGCCCTGAGGGGGGCCGATGGTAGCACGTCAGGGGTCTCCTCGACGTCCAGTACCACATTTTCGCCCCTGATGACCGCCTCCAGCGAGTCCCTGAAAACGTTGAAATCCTCCCGGGCCTTCTTCCTTCTCAGACCGTACCTCTTTGCCAGGCGGGCCGAAGCCTCTTTTTCGTCAAGACCTGAAAGCATCATCCAGGCGCAGTCTGAACCCGTGGCGTTGAGCCTTATCAGACTTGCGGCGTCCACAACCAGAACACCGTTTCCGTCCGGATCAACCCTCAGGTGCATCCTTGAGTCACCACGGCGGAAGTGGTGAAGCCCCGCCGGAGCCAGACCGCCCTCTTCCACACGTGTGAAAAGCCCTTTGATCCTCATGACCGGCTTCATCCTACCTACCTCCCCCGGCGCAGGCGCACGCGCACCCGGCACAGGCACATGCGCAGGCGCACCCGCCGCCCGAGCGCGAACCGCTGCTTCTGGATACGGGTACGGGGTTCACGATGGCGGCAACGCTCCTGGTGAGTCCCCGGACCGAGCTTCCTGCTGCGCTTTCGATCCTTGAAACCAGGTTGCCGCATGCGGCGGCCACATTGATGGACTGGCCCGTCCCACCGGTGGAAACCGGCCACGATGACATGGGTATGAACACCGGCACCGGCAGCCTCGAAAGCCTTTGCTGTGGCTTATCCTCGGATGCCAGCAGCCACTGGAACCTGTCGGCGAACACCTCGGCGGCCGCAACGGCGTCAGGCGCCTCCTCGAGCTGCTTCCAGGCGTTCTTCATCACCCCCGTGTAGTATTCGCGGGTGGTCTTGAGGTTGAAGCCTTCCATCGCCGTCTCGAGGTCACTGATCATGCCCTTGAAGAAAGTTTCGAGGTTCTTCGTGGTCAGGCCTTCCTCTCCGGCGATGAGTTCAAGGAGCTTCTTCTCGTAATCCCTCAGCCCCTCCGGGACGAGCCCCATTGGAGTGATCCTGGTTCCGGCGCCCTCGCCGGTCACTGTGACGGCGCCCTTTTTGATCAGGCTCCACACCATGAGCATCACGACCCTGTCCAGCGGCTTCTCCATGAGAAGGGCGGCCATGGGAACCGTAAGCCCCCTTCTGACACCCTTGCCCCCGACCCGGATCTTGGGCGGGAGGTATTGCTTCTGTCTGATGATGGAGCTGCGTATGCCGAAAAACACCGGCAGGGCGATAAAAAGGAACAGGACCAGGAAAATTGCTATGGGGGCGCAGCATGCCGGATCGAACAGGGGTTCGGAGGGGCGGACGGCAAGACTTCCCGATACCAGCCCGGCTGGGAAGCCGATGCCGACCTCGAAGGACCTGTCCAGCCTGACCGACCTGTCCCAGCGGTAAACCACCCTGCCCTTATCCACCCAGGATGTGTCGAACGGCTCCTCGTGATATCTCACACTGTCGGGAGAGCTGCCCTGAGGGAATACGATCTCCAGAACAAGGTGTGTGTTCCCTGTGAGAAGTGAGCCGTCGAACCATGTCGGTGAAAAACGGAAGGAGGCCCAGTCGTCCTGGTCGTCGTCACGGTAGATGCCTCCCGAACACATGCCGTGGAACTCGAGCACCCCGGTTTCGCCAGGGCCGATACCGGCGCCAAGTGATATCTCCACGCCGTTGTCGATGTACGATGACACCATGACGGGGCGTCCGGTTCCGTCGAGGCTTGCCCGCATGTCCGAAGTGTTCCAGCCCAGTGTGGGCAGACCGATGTCCACCACGTCAACAGGGTCGGCCCCGGTGTTGCACTGGAACGTGATCCTGTAGAAGAGCGCCAGGGTCTGGTCGTGGTTCACCGACACCCTGCAGAACATGTCGGGGACGGAAAAGCTGTAGGAGGCCAGCAGGGCCAGAAGGACTACCATTTGGGCGCCTCCTCCAGCTGGTACGTTGAGCCGCAGAAGGGGCACTCGACCATTGCCGTGCCGCCTATCTCCTTCAGGGCGTCCGCAGAAAGTGTCCCCCCGCACGAACGGCACTTCAGGCTCTCCATTGTAACGTCGCCGGTAAGGTCAAGCTCGCGCCGTTCCACGACCCGGTGCACCTGCTTCCGAAGACCGAGGAAAAGAAGCACCCCGCCCGCGACCAGCATCACCGCCCCGTTCACCAGGGTTCCCGTGGAATGGTTGTATGCTCCGCCAATAAGGAACAGGATGCCGAAACCGATCAGGCACAGGCCTGCCAGTATGACCACAACCTTGATTATCTTCACTGCTTCTTCCCCCTGGGGCGTATGCGCCTCGAATGATAAATAAAGGAAAACGGGAGGCAATGGTGAAACATTACAATGAAATCCTGCCTGAGTCTATAGAGGGCAACCCCTTTGAAATGATAGGCAGACGCTGGTTCCTCATAACTGCTGGAGGCATTTCGGACTACAACACCATGACGGGCGGCTGGGGAGCGCTGGGGTACCTTTGGGGGAAGAACGTCGCCTTCGCGTACGTAAGACCGGTCCGGCACACTTTCCGTTTCACCGAGGACAACCCCCTGTTCACGCTCAGCTTCTTCCCCGAATCCGAAAAGAAGGCCCTGCAGTACTGCGGAAGCCATTCAGGCAGGGATGTTGACAAAGCCGCGCAGACCGGTCTCGAGCCCTTCGAACCCGAGCCGGGCACGGTCTCCTTCACGCAGTCCAACCTTATCCTGGTCTGCAGGAAGCTCTACGCGCACTTCCTCACACCCGCTGATTTCATCGACCAGTCGGTGAACCGTGAGTGCTACCCCCAGCCCGATCATCACAGGGTGTACATAGGCGCCATCGAAAAAGTACTTTCGAGTTGATCCCGTCGATCCACCATCTCTTTCAGCACCCGCAGCACACGCGCACCGTGGCGGGCTGGATCTACCGCGAGTTCTGGGAGGACAGAAACGGGTACGACCAGGCAACCCTCGAAAAACTATTGAGAGACGCCGACGACCCCGAACACATCCCCCTCTCCCTCATCGCGCTGGCCGACGGAGTGCCCGCGGGAACCGTGAACCTTATCTATCACGACAACTCGAAGCGTCCGGAACTGACGCCCTGGCTCGCGGCCCTGGTGGTGGTACGGAAGTACAGGGGAAGGGGGATTGGCAGCGCCCTTGTGAAAAGGCTTCTTACCGAGGCCTCCCGCCTCGGGACAGCCACGCTGTACCTGGGCACCGACACCCCCGGCTTCTACACAAGGCTTGGAGCCCTCCACCATGAAACTGTTGACGGGCTTTACATCATGAGGTTCGAGATCCCGAAGGAACAGCACTGCGATGAGCAGGGCAAGCCCGAAGCCTGCGCCCTCTCGTTAACGGGATGAACCGCACGTCATCATAATGTGTCCTTCAGTCAGTGACACATCTCGCCATATGTGTCCTTCTCTCAAGGACACATTCCATGGCGGGTACTTCTTTTTCAGGAAGTGTCTGATCGGGAACGGGGCTGTTCGTTGAGAAAAGGGGCGGCCCGGGTCTTCTCAGCGAATCAGGACGATCTTTGCCGAAACGGTTCCCGAGGGACAAAAGAGACGGGCGAAGTAGACACCGTTCCTGTCACCGGGGCCCGGGTTCCAACTCACGCAGTCTCCCGTGCCTGTGGGGATCTCTGTGACCACCCTTCCGCATGCGTCGAAGATGGTCACGGTTCCGCCTGAACCAGCCGGAAGCATGAACCGGGTGACCCCTGAACTCGGGTTCGTCACCGGTGAAAGGAAGAGCTGCCGCGGAGCCGATGGGTCACACCCCGAAGGCCCTCCAGACCCTTTGAAAACGCCAGTGTTCCTCTCGTCCACCCCACGCATGGGCCAGTCCGCCGCTCCAACTTCGCCCGTGGTGTTCCAGGCGTAGGCCCAGCCGTTCCAGGTCACTGCCACCAGTTCATAAAGGCCGTCACCATCGATGTCGCCGGCGGCAACGCCGGAAATGGAAGGAGCCGTCATCGTCTTCGGGTAACCCTCTATCAGGGCGCCCGTGCCGGAGAGGGCGTAGAGCATGCCGCCGTCGGTGACGAACACGAAGTCCTGCAGACCGTCGTTGTCCACATCGACCACTGTCGGGAAACCCTCGGGCCAGCTGGGAACGGCCACGGGCCAGCCCGGAAGGGGCTCACCTGTCCCGAGGTTGAGCACATGGGCCCGGTAAGCGCTCCCCAGATGGTTGTCCAGTGCCACGAGTTCGGGAACCTGGTCACCCGTCAAATCACCCAGGGCGAAGTAGAAGAGCTGGCTCTGGGTCGCCACTGTGATGGGAAATCCATCTACGGGGCTTCCGTCGTGGTGCCTGGCCTGAATGTAGGAGGTCGTGCCGATGTTGTTGCCTATGAGTATCTCCAGATCGCCGTCGCCGTCCAGGTCAGCGATAACCGGAGGGCCGAAGGTAGCGTTCCCGCCCGGTGACACGAGAGAAACGGGAAAACCAGTCGAGATCTGGCCATCCGGTTCGAAGGCGAAAAGCCTGTACGCCCCTCCGAAAAGGGTGACGGCCAGAAATTGTTCCTGCCCCTCCCCCGTGAGGTCCCCGAAGTAAACGCAGAGGATCTGCTCCGCGGGATCGAGGTCGGTGGTGAACAGAAGGCTTCCCGCGTTGTCGAACCCCGAGATTCGGTAGTAGGCGCCGGTGTTGCCCAGGGTGTGGGCGCTCCATGCTTCGAGGTTCCCGTCGTTGTCGGAGTCGCCCAGAACGAAGGGGGATGCCAGTGCGTTGGAGAAGTCGTCCGGTGCTTCCTGGGGGAAGGCGCCGAGGTTGCCCCCATCGGGAAGACGACCGTTGAAGCTCCACATGTATGCGCTGCCCGCGTACCAGTCCCGTTCCGACCAGAGAACAGCAGGGTCTCCGGTCCCCGTCATGTCGGCGCCGGAAGGTCCGGGCATCTGATCGTTGGTGCCGTACCCCATGTAGGCCATCTCTGTCACGGGCCAGCCCGGAAGGAACGAGCCGTCCCCCGAAAGGCCGAAGGTGTGCCCCCCGGTGCAGAACACCTCGAGTGCCCCGTCGCCGTTTATGTCGTACAGGGTGGGTGTGTAGGGAAAGCCTCCCCCGGGGGTGTTGAAACTCACGGGCCAGCCCTCGCAAACGTCGGGGTCATCCGTTGAAGGAGGCGTAAAGGGGCTGGTAAAAGGCGTCAGGAAAGAACCGGAGGTCGGAAGCACCGGCAAGGCCGCTGCAATGACAAGGATCGCGATCATGGCGGATTCCTTTCTTCTCTCTCTACCTGCACATCCATTCCAAAACGGTCAATACTATTCTATTGCATGGCATTCAATTATGCCAGCAAACTAAGTTATCTAAGT
>JAWOHL010000053.1:0-5380 GCA_046485185.1 Candidatus Fermentibacteraceae bacterium | reverse complement strand
CGCCAGCCCCTGAAGGAGTGCCGGTAAGGGTTGTCCTGTTCGGCAGAAGCACCGATCCCTCAACCGGGATCCCGGGAACGATCGCATCGTACGAAGGAATGGTGGTGGTTATCCCGCCGGAATGACCCTCCCTCAGGTCGCTTCCCTGCTGCGCTTCTCTTCGTACATCATGCGGTCGGCCCTGGAGATGGCCTCGTCGATTGACGACCCGAGGCCCGGTTCCCACTGTGAGTGCCCCATTGAAACCGTCACCCTGAAACCGGGAAAAACTTCCTTTCCCAGCATGTTACGGATCCGGGACTCGACCATTTCCGTCATTGAGTCGACCCTTGAAAGGATGATCAGGAATTCGTCACCGCCGTAGCGGATCACGGTGTCGGCCTTGCGCACCGCCCTCTGCAGCACTGCGGCAACCTCGCGCAGCACCGTGTCGCCGGTCTGGTGGCCCCTTGTGTCGTTGATGGCCTTGAAATTGTCAACGTCCACCATGATGAAGCCCAGAGTTGTGCCGTCCCGACGGGCCCTGTTCTCTTCCAGTTCAACCAGTCTGTTGAAATGGTTGCGGTTGTAGGTTCCGGTAAGGGGGTCGTGGATAGCCTGGTCTATCAGTCTGCGCTGAAGAGCTATTCGGCGCAGGGACTGCTCGGCGTAACCCAGAAGAAGGTCGGTGACCCCCACGAGGGATTCCGTGAAGGTGTCGTCCCGGTGGGAAAGGGCAAGAAAAACCGATTTCTCGGTGAGCGGCCGGCATACGCCGTTCCTGGCGAACGGGCAGTTCGTGATGCTGGTGTCACGGCTGTTGAACGACATCTGCTTGCCGGTTTCCATCACCATGACCGCAAGATCGCGGTAACAGTTCTCCCGACAGTGGGAGTTGGATGTTTTCGCCCTGTGGGATATCTGTACGGCTCCGTTGTGACAGGTCAGGACCATGCCGCAGTCAGCGTCGAGGAGAGTGCAGGCCGATTCCGCACAGATCCTGTGTATCTCCGATTCGGTGGCGCTTCGCTGCAGAAGGCTCGCTATTCCGTGAAGGTCCTCGAGACGGTTCCGGGCCTTCGCGACCATCTCCTCCACCCTTTTTGATGCCGTTATGTCGACGATGTAGCCTTCGAAGCCCAGTTTGTCGTCGTCGGGGCACCCCTGTTCAAGCACCCACCGTTCCCCTGACGGTGTGTTGACCCGGTATGTCACCTGGTACGGTCTGCCGGTTTCCACAGATCCCTGAAGAACCGATTGGAGATTCCCTGAGTCGTCCGGGTGGACGCCTGTCGAAAGCCCGTTCTCAACAGGCAAAAGGTCGTTCCGGCCCTCAGCGGTGGAGGGCCGGCTTAAAAAATCGATGGTGCGGCGCGTGTCGTTCCGCACCCTGAAGAACAACCCGGGAAGGTGTTTGAATGGAGGCGTCTGAAAACGGTTTCGGCCCATTACCGCCATGAAGTCGGCTGAGGGAATGTCGGTGGGGTTGTATGCCCGGTATGTGCCTATCGTTCCGTCCGAAAGCGAAACCGGAACCGCAAGCATGCCGGTGCGGCGCCTTGATCCGTAGGCGTCGAGGACTGCGGTGTCGGCCTTGACGATGGTTCCCGTGACGATCCTGTCGAGAACCCGGGATTCCTCGGTACGAAGGTCGGGTGGGACAAGCACATCGGCCACCGGTTGGCCCACGAGTTCCTCGGGCTTCCATCCGAACTGCCTGCAGAAGGAGTGGTTGACGGCGGTCACCCTGTTGCTGGCGTCGGTGAAGAGCCCCGGCTCATCGGCGTCATGGAACAGCGAGGTGAGAAACCCCGAATCGGTGTTCTCACCCCTTCTTCGTCTGCGTGCCTCCTGACGGGTGAGAACCCGGTATATGGCGTAGTAGGAGCACTTTTTCCATGAGGTTTCGCACCTGGAAGCCAGCACTGAAACAGAGATCGGTGAACCGTCCGACCTTGTCCTGACGGTTTCCATCGATACGGGTCTTCCCCCTGAAACGGATACGGTGATCTCCGCCGCTTCCAGTGCCAGCTGGGGGGGGACTATGAGGCTGTCGATGCACTTGCCCAGTGAATCGTCTTCCGGGTAGCCGAACATTTTCTGGAACATGTGATTCACTGCGACGATCGCGTGGTCGTTGTCGCACAGAACAACGCCTTCAGTGTCGGAGTTCAGAAGCTCCCGGGTGAATCCGCTTCGCGAGGATTCCCCATCGGCATTGCGTTCGAGATCAATGCTCAGAATGAACCTCCCCCGCCTGTGATCGCGGACGCGGAGCATACAGCTCAACACCTTCAAGGCCTTTTGCGGGAGGTTCGGGTTCTCCCGCCAGAAGAAGCCTGATGCTGCCCTCAATATACGCGGCGAAGTAGAGTCGCGGAACGCCGAGAAATCCAGGCAGTTCCCCGGAGGGGTTCAGGTGTTCTTCAGCATCTGATCTTTGAAGCGCGGCCAGGGTCAACCAGCCCGGGAGGTCTCCCTCGCCGGTCCGGGGGATGCAGTTGACCACGGCCGTGATACCGCAGCGGGCGCCGGCGGCTTCATCCATTGTTGCCGCAGTTACATGTGGGACAACCAGGATCCGCGTTCCGTCGCTGGTCACCAGGCTGTACCTGTGAGATGCTCCGGGCAGCGATGGTGCCGTCCAGCAGGGCACTCCCCGAAGCGCCAGCCATTTCCTGAGCCATGCCTCGGCTATCAGTGCTTTCCTGATGGAGGGGTCGCCGGTTTCGCGGTCGATCCTTCCGAGAGCCCGCCTTGAGAGCATGCAGCGCATAGGAACGATCCCCCTTTCTGCTGTCCCGCGGAATGATACGGAGCCGGCCCGAATCCGGTCAACCGTTGCGTAATCCCGGTTTGTTGAATACATTTGCGTGTGTTTTTTTCTTTTCTTTCGGGACGGTTCTGCGCCGTTCCATCCGCTCGAACAGAAGGGTATGGCCCATGGAGAAGAAAACTCCCCTCTTTGAAAAGCACAAGGCTCTGGGTGCCGATATTCAGCCCTTCGCCGGTTTTCTGATGCCCATCAGGTACGACGGGGTGACAAGCGAGCATATGGCCGTCAGAAATTCCGTAGGCGTGTTCGACCTCAGCCACATGGGCGAGTTCAGGGTCAAGGGCCCGGGCGCCACGGCCTTTCTCGATCACCTGCTGACGAACGACGCCGAGGTGCAGCCCGGCAAGGCGTACTACAGCACAATGTGCTATCCCGATGGCGGCATTGTCGACGACCTGATAGTCTACAGGATCTCCGGTCAGGAATACCTCATGGTGGTGAACGCCTCCAACATCGAGAAGGACTGGGCATGGGTTGAAAGCCACATGACCGGTTTCAACGTAGTGATCACCGACGAGAGCGACGAAACCGCCCTGGTGGCAATTCAGGGGCCCAAAGCACAGATCGTGGCCGGGAAACTCACCGACACCCCGCTGGACACCGTGGGCTACTACGAGCACCTCACGGGAACTTTCGCGGGAGTGCCTGCCCTCATCGCAAGAACAGGCTACACCGGCGAGGACGGTTTCGAGATATACACGCGTTCCCGGGATGCCGAAGCCGTGTGGGACGCGGTAATGACCGCCGGGGAGGAATTTGGCATTGTGCCCGTGGGGCTCGGCGCCCGCGACACCCTCAGGCTCGAGGTTGGCTACCCCCTTTACGGAAACGACATAGACCACAGCGTCACCCCCATCGAGGCCAAACTGGGGTGGGTCGTGAAGCTGAAGACCGGGAAGGATTTCATCGGGAGGGAGATCCTCGAGAGACAGAGGGACGAGAAACCCACCCGTAACCTCGTTGGTCTCTCGGTGACCGGAAAGGGCTTTCCCCGTCACGGAACGCCCCTCTTTCAGGGTGACAGACAGGTCGGCACCGTCACCAGCGGAAGCATCGCCCCCGCCCTGAACGCAGGGGTGTGCCTTGGCCTCGTGGAGTACGGGGTCAGGAAGAACGGTACCGAGATGGAAGCGGAAGTCAGGGGGAAGAGGATCCCCGTGAAGGTCGTGGGTATTCCCTTTTACAGCGGCGGCAGCAGGAAGAGCTGACGAACATTTGAACCGGGAGATGTAGAAATGAGCAGAATCGACGAAGGAATCCGCTACACTGAAAGCCACGAATGGGTGAAGAAGGACGGCGAAAACTACATCATGGGCATCACAGATCACGCCCAGCACGAGATGGGCGAGATCGTGATGGTCGAGCTTCCCGCACAGGGGGCCCAGGCGGTCCGCGGAGAAGCCCTTGGCGCAATCGAGGCCGTCAAGACCGCCGAGGACTTCTACGCCCCCCTCGACGGCAAAGTCGTGAAGGTGAACAGCGAACTCGACGGCAACCCCGCCCTCGTGAACGAAGACCCGTACGGCAAGGGCTGGCTTTTGGTCATCAAGGCGGTCGACCCGGCCCAGTACGACGAGCTGCTCTCCCCCGACCAGTACCGCGCCCTTGCCGGGGAGTAGCGGCGACACATGAACAGGTTCGTCCCAAACTGCAAAACCCTCAGAACCCGGATGCTCGAAGAGATCGGAGTGAAACAGGTCGAAGACCTTTTCACTCCCGTTCCCGAAAAAGTCCGGATGAAGGGTCTCCTCAACCTTCCATCGGCCATGTCGGAGATGGAACTCGTCCGGGAGTACACAAGGCTCGCCAGCAGCAACACCTCACAGGAGCTGGTGTGTTTCCGGGGCGCTGGTTCCTACGATCATTTCATCCCGGCGGCGGTTGACAGCATCCTCACCCGCAGCGAATTCTTCACCGCGTACACCCCGTATCAGGCCGAGGTCAGCCAGGGCACGCTTCAGGCCATCTTCGAATACCAGACCATGATCGCCCGGCTCTGCGGCACCGAGGCCGCCAACGCCGGCATGTACGACGGCGCCAGCGCCACCGCTGAAGCTGCCCTGATGGCCATGCGGGTCACCGGTGTGGACAGGGTGCTTGTTGCGGGAAGCCTCAATCCGTCGTACCGTGAGGTCATCGAAACCTACCTCGTACCCGGGGGTTTCAGGATCAACGAGATACCCTTCGGCCCCGACGGCCTCCTTGACCCCGACGCTCTCCGCACTCTCATGCAGGGGGGCGCCGCCGCGATAATGCTTCAGAGCCCCAACTATTTCGGCCTTGTCGAGAACATTGCCCCTGCATCGGAAATCGCCCGCGCGGGTAACGCCCTTCTTGTAGTTGTCGCCGACCCCATAAGCCTTGGCGTCATCGAGGCTCCCGGCGCGCTCGGCGCCGACATAGTGGTGGGCGACGGGCAGCCCCTCGGGATCCCCATGGGGTTCGGCGGCCCGTACGCGGGCTTTCTTGCCACATCAACGGCCCACCTTCGCAAAATGCCGGGCCGCATCATCGGCCGCACCGAAGACAGGGCCGGCATTTTGCGAAGGTGGGCCGTTGATGTGG
>JAWOHL010000018.1:0-26395 GCA_046485185.1 Candidatus Fermentibacteraceae bacterium | reverse complement strand
AACAACGATGTTCCCGGGGAAAAGCGGAAGAGAGATCAGAAGCAGTGCTGCAAAGAGGCTTTTCATGATTAGAACAAAGCCTTCAACGAGCCCCAGGTGGTTGCCACTACCGGGGGTGCCCTCGAGGCAACCACCTGGGGCTCGTTGAAGGCTTTGTTCTAATCATGAAAAGCCTCTTTGCAGCACTGCTTCTGATCTCTCTTCCGCTTTTCCCCGGGAACATCGTTGTTGACCTTCCCGGCGGAGCCGGAGAACCCTGGTTCAGTCTCACCTACTTCAACGGTACACCACAATGGTTCACCTGGTCGGGAACGTACAGGGGCACATGGTTCAACACTCAGGATTTCATGCCCGGAGGTGGTGGTATTCCGCTGGGTCAAGTGGAGTACTGGTTCTACGAGAGCGCCAACACCCACCCGTGGGACACTGACGACTTCTACAGCGAAATCTGGGACGGGAACAGCCAGGGTCCCACTGTGCTGAGAACACAAGGTCCGGTTACCGCACTTCACTACGCTCCGTGCTATCATGTCATTGAACCTGATCTGGATACCGAGGTGAATTTCTGGTGTATTATCAACACGGAGATGAGCGCCGGGGGGTGGCCAAGCATACTTGCCGACTATTCGATGCCAGGCGACGCCGGCCACAGCTTCTTCAGCGATGACTTCAGCATATGGGAGTCATTGGGCGACATGGGTGAGTTCTACATCGAGGCTCAGTACTGGTACTCACTCGAAGCAACCACCTGGGGCTCGTTGAAGGCGTTGTTTTAAAAAAAGCAAGATGGGGACACCTTGTTTTCTTCCTGTCGGGGAGAAAACCAAGGTGTCCCCATACTCACTGTCGACTGTTATCTTTCACGGCACGTTTCCTCATGAAAGGCGCCCCAGGGTCATGCAAGTTTCCCCGAGTCTTGGAAAACACCTGCCGTGGTTGCTGCTGGTCGCGGCGATGGGGCTTGCCACGCGCGTGCCCCACGCCCTGGCGTCAGGGTCCCATGAAAACCAGGTCACGTACTTCCCCACGATAGCGTCGACCCGTTTTGTGCAGTGCGCGCGTGAAATGACACAGGGCGGGGTGTCGAGCGATGCCTTCTCCTTCGCGAGCCCCCTTTACATACCCTTTCTGGCGGCGTTCTACTCCTTGTCGCTCGGGAACGGCGCCGTGTTTCTCGTGCAGGGTGTCATCGGGGTATTGTCGGGTTTGCTTCTCTATGTGGTTGCCTTTCGGGCAGGCGCCTCCCGGTTGTTTGCCTGTCTTGGTGCCCTTTGTTTTTACTTCTACGCTCCGGCGGCTTTCTTCGAGCTGACGCTGCTGCCCGCGGGCATTCTGGCCTTTCTGATAGGTTTGTGGGCGCTTCTCGAGCAGAGAGCCGGGGGCAGGTGGCATTCCCTTTTCAAGGGCTTCCTTGTGGGGGTCATCGCCGGTCTTCGTCCGCCATTCATACTCATCGGTCTTGTTTCGCTTTTCAGGGGTGTGAGAAAAGGGGGGACCGTTCCCTTTCTGGCGGGGCTGGCCGTGCCACTTCTCTTCCTGTCTTTCTGGCACTCCGGGCAGGGCGGGGGCTTCTCGCCCTTTGCGTCGGCCACGGGTCTCAACCTCGTTCTCGGTCACGCGGACGGGGCCACGGGTTACGGGCCACCCATAGTCGAACACGGCCTTGTGGAGACTCCCGGTGAGGACATCCATCAGGCTGCAGCCCGGATTGCCGCTGAGCACGGTTATGACGATCCGGTGGCCGCTGACCGGTTCTGGCTGAAGACGGCCGTGAGCTGGATACTGGCCAACCCCGGTCGGGAGCTTGAGCTTTTACTGGTAAAACTGGGCGGGGCATTCGGGTATGTGCCCTTCGACGTCTACTTCGACCTTCAGCGGGACGTGGCTTCCGACCCTTCCCTTGGGCACCTTTTCATGCCAAGGTTCCTGCTTGTGGCGTTTCTGGCACTGGGAGCGGGTTCACTGCTCTTTCACCGGGGCGCGTGCAGGTTCCTTCTGGCGCCGGTAGCGGTGTCGCTTCTGTCTTCCGTTGTGTTCGTTCACTCCGAACGGTTCTGGATACCCGCCCTCCCCGCGGCGCTCGCGGTCTCGGCCGCCGGGCTGACACTGTTCTTCCGGGGTTTCAGGGACAGATGGAAGACGGTTTTTTCGGTGATGGCTCTCGTTCTGCTGATGCTTCCGGGCATCCTTCGGCCCACCCCCGAAACCCCACTGGGCCTCTACCTTTACAACCGGGCCGTGAAGGTCTTTCACATGGGCAACATGCCTCTTTCCCTCCTGCTTTTCGAAGAGGCTGCCGAAGTCTCTCCCGGCGGCAGCCACACTTCGGTGTACGCCAGGCTCATGGCGGTGCAGATCGCCCGTTCACTCTCAATGGACGCGCGGGCCGATGCCCACGCTCTTATTCTCCGGCAGGAGATGGCCCCCCGATAGTCCGGCGCAGAATCGGAAGCCCGCCTTTTGTATTATCTTTGGCACATCATGAGTGTGACCGTTGCAAGAACCGCGGGTTTCTGCTGGGGTGTCCGCCGTGCGGTGGACAAGGTCGTCTACGAGATCAAAAAGGGGAGGGGTCCCTTCAGGGTCTACGGCCCGCTGGTTCACAACCCTCAGGTGCTCGAGGCCCTGTCCGAGCGCGGCGTTGTGTCGTGTGACGACCCGTGGGGCATCCAGGGTGGAACGCTTTTCCTTCGAACCCACGGCGTCACCCGGGAGGAACGGGCCAGGCTTCAGGACCTTCCGGTGAACCTTCGTGACCTGACGTGCCCCAAGGTGGGACGCGCCCTGGCCATTGCCGGAGCCAGGGCCTCCGAGGGCTGTGATGTTCTCATCCTGGGGGATTCCGGGCATCAGGAGGTGAAGGCCATACTCTCCTGCACAGGCGGGAGGGGAGTGGTCATCGAAGGGCCTTCCGACGTTGAAGCCCTTCCTGATCTTTCGCGGCCCTTCCTCATCAGCCAGACCACGCAGAGCACCGAGAATTACCGCCTGACATTCGAAAAGCTGCGTGAACGGTGGCCCTCGTGCGAAAGCGAGAACACCATCTGCGGCTCAACCGGGAGCAGGCAGGCCGAGCTTCGCCTTCTCATGGAAAAGGCCGATTGCGTGGTGGTTGTAGGCGGCCAGCGCAGCGCCAACACCGCGAGGCTGGCGGCCATTGCGGGAGAATCCGGGCTCCCGGTCTTTCTTGTGGAAAACGAAAACCAGTTGCCCGCTGACGGGATCAGGAAGTTCAGAAGGGTCCTTCTGACCGCGGGGGCTTCAACTCCTGGCTGGAGCATCCGCAGGGTTCGCGCGCGGCTTCTCGAAATCCAGGGGGCCGGCAGGGTGTCGGGGCTTCTTCCTTCGTTTTTTCGCAGCCTTGTCTACAGCGGTGTTCAGGTTCCTTTGGCCGCGGTATTCATCGGGCTTGCGCAGCAGGAGGTCCTGGGGGGCCGGGGGTGGCTCGGTGCGTCCCTGTGCGCGGGGCTTCTTCTGTGGGCATTCACCGGGATCTCGGGGGTGCTTGGCTCCAGGAACCTCGAGATAACAAGCCAGGAACGCCAGGAATTCATGAAGCGCAACAGCGGGGTTCTCTTTCCCGTCTATGTTGCCGCGGCAATGGGTGCGGTCATTCTGAGCTTCTCCCTCGGGGGATGGTGGATACCCTCTGTTCTTGGGGCGGTGGTCCTCTTTTTCTTCTATTGCGTGCCCCTCACCCGGAAACCCTTCATACCCCACGGTTTCTGGAGTATTCCCGGTTCCCGCGAGGCCCTCTTCACTCTGGGCTGGGGTTTTTTCCTCTCGCTGCTTCCCGCACTGACGCTGACCCACAGCGGAGGCGTGTTCGCGATGTTCCTCTGGCCCCTCTCCCTGATGGCCCTGTTCTTCGCGCGAAGCCTTTTCGTTGACCTCGTTGACCTTCAGGGCGACGCCCTTCTGGGGATGGACACCCTTCCGCTGAACCTGGGGGGCAAACGGTGCCGGTCGCTTCTTCTCTTCTGCTGCGCGTTCGCCTCGCTGATCCAGCTCACGGGGTGGGCCGCCGGTCTTCTTCCCGTATGCAGCCTCGGATTCATAGCCGCCCCCGTTCTTCTCGGGGTCGGGCTGATCTCTCTTGAACGTGACCTTTTCTACCCCGAGATCGGCATCCGGATGGTTGCCGACGGCAGCCTTCTGGCCGCGGGGCTGTTTCCCCTTCTCATATGCAGGACATCATCATGAAAATAGGCACCGGTCTTTTTCTCATCGCTCTGTGCGGTTGTGGAACCGTAGCCACGCAACCTCCCCCTGAAACCACCTTAATCCCCGTCGCGTCATACTTTCCAGATACCCGCACTGTGGTCACCGGCAGAGAGGTGAACCTCAGGCAGGGGCCGGGTACTGTTTACGCGATAGTGGGGTGCGTACACGCCGGCGACACTCTGGTGGTCCTGGGCGAAGCCGAGGACTGGTACAGGGTCTACTTCCCCGAACGATCGCTTTTTGCATGGATATTCGCCGGCCTCACCACCGGCGCAGACCTCCCCTGATCCTGAAGGGAACGGGAATGATAGAGAGATACGCCCTTCCTGAGATGACCGCCGTCTGGGCCGACGAATCAAGGTTTGCCCGGTGGCTCGAGATCGAGATACTGGCTGTTGAGGCCAGGTGCATGGACGGTCTGGTCCCCCGGGAGGATTACGAGAGGATACGCGACAACGCCAGGTTCGACCCCGCGCGCATCGACGAGATTGAGCAGGTGACGCAGCACGATGTGATCGCGTTTCTAACCAGCGTCTCGGAAAGCCTGGGGCCGGAATCGAGGCACATCCACTTCGGCATGACTTCGAGCGACATTCTCGACACCTGCCTGGCCACGCAGTTCCGCGACGCGGGAAAGCTCATCTCCGAAGCCCTGGCTTCTTACGGCTCCGCCCTCGCTTCGCTTGTTTCCCGGACAAGGGGGATTCCCTGCATGGGCAGAACCCACGGCATGCATGCCGAACCCACAACGATGGCCCTCAAGTTCGCGGGGCACTACGGCGAATACAAAAGGTGCGCCGAAAGGCTCGAACATGCCCTGAGATCGGTTTGTACCGGAACCGTCAGCGGCGCTGTGGGAACCTACGCGCACATCGATCCCGGAGTGGAGGAGTACGTCTGCAGGAAGCTGGGGATAGGTTTTGAGCCCGTTCCCACCCAGATCGTGGCCCGGGACAGGCACGCCCAGTTCCTGTACGCTCTGGCGGCAATCGGTGGTGCGCTCGAGAGGTTTGCCACCGAAACCAGGCACCTTCAGAGAACTGAGGTGGGGGAAGCCGAAGAAAGCTTCGCACGCGGTCAGAAGGGCTCCAGCGCCATGCCCCACAAGAAGAACCCCATCGTGGGGGAGAGGCTTTGCGGGTTCGCCAGGCTTCTGCGCGGCTACCTGACGACCGCTCTCGAGAACACAGCGCTGTGGCACGAGAGGGACATAAGCCACTCGTCGGCCGAACGGTTCATCTTTCCCGATGCTTGCGGGGTGGCGCTCTACGCCCTTCGCAAGGCGGCGGGGCTGGCGGGGAACCTCGTGATTAACCTGCATGCGGTCCAGCGCAATTTTCAGCTTTCCGGAGACAGGTTCCACTCCCAGTCGCTGCTTCTGCTTCTCGTGAACCGGGGTGTCACCAGAGATGCCGCCTACGCAATGATCCAGGACGCTGCCATGGCCGCGATGCAAACGGGCGCCTCCTTCAGGGATGCTGCCCTTGCCAGCGCATCGATCACGGGCGTTCTTTCAGTGGCCGATGTCGAAGCCGCCTGTGACCTGAACAGACATTTTGCCAGTGAGCGTTTTGTTCTTTCCAGACTGGGGCTTGCCTGACGGCCCGGAGAGGGGAACGATATGAATCCGGTTTTCGCATTGATCGGACTGCTTGTGGGGGGTGCCATCTCGTGGCTGATAGTCGCCCGTTCATCCCGCAGACAGAAGAAGGAATTGAGCGACAAACTCTCAAGCCTTACCCTGAAGGCCAGAAACTTCTCCAGGGAGGCAGCGGCCCTCAAGGACAAGGTGGCCTTCCTTGAAGAGAGGGAAAAGGACTACAGCGACCTTGCCGTTCTGATGCCTTCCATGGTCAAGAAGATCTTCAGCGCCAGGACCGCCGGTGAGGCCGCCGACAATATCTGCAGGGCGTGCAACACGCTGGCAGGCGCCGAAGAGGTCGCGGTCTTTCTGTCGGACAGGTCGGGCAGGCATCTTGGCCTCGACAAGGTCCATGGCCTTGGGGATTCACTGAAGCCCCCCTTGTCCATCTCCCTGGGAGATGGTCTGCTCGGGTTTGCCGGCGAGACCGGAAGGCTTGTGACGCTGCACGACGTCGAGAACGACACGGCAATAATCCGCAAACAGGTTCTCGAGACGGGGATACCGGGCTACAACCCCGAGGTTGCGGTTCCCATGGAGTTTCAGGGCATTCTGTTCGGCGTGATAGGAGCCGGGGGCTTCACCGACCACACCGGTGTCCACCGTGAAAACCTGAGGTCGATCGGCGCTATCGGCGCCGCAGCCCTCGAGAATGTCAGGCTTCTCGAACGGTTCGCCCGCACCACGGGCCTCGACCGTGACACGGGCCTTCCGGGTGAGGACTCTGTCGACGCGATCCTCGCCGAAGAGCTGGAGAGGGTTTACAGGTTCGGACAACCCATGGGTGTTCTTGAACTGAAACTCAAGAGGGCAAACATGCAGAACCCCGGACTCACCCGTGACGTGATGTCGGCCGCCGCCAACCACCTGAAGCAGATGCTGCGAAACATCGACAGCTGCGTGCGCTACACCCACGACGGCTTTCTGCTCATTTTGCCCGGCACATCCGGAGACGGCCTGAAAACCGTCATAGGCAAGCTGGGGGGAGAGCTTCCCAGGCTGTCCACTCAGGAAGGCGGCCATCTCGGAGGCGTTCTCATCAGGAAACAGGAGATCTCTCCCGGCGAGATCGTGGAGATCTCTTGGGTGAGGGAAGACCTGGCGGCCCGTGATTTTCAGGAGTTCGAGGGCTATTACGGAGCGGAAGGCTGACATGGCGCCGGACAGGAACGAACTGAAGACCGAGATAAAGAACAGGGGCCTCTCCATGACGGTTGACGAGGCGGAGCGGCTCCACGGCATTTTCGGGCGCATGCCTTCACCGCTCGAGTTTCACCTGTTCGACATAATGTGGAGCGAGCACTGTTCCTATAAAAGCTCGAGAAAACTGTTGAAAACCCTTCCGACCCGTGCCTCACAGGTCGTCATCGGCCCGGGTGAGGACGCGGGTGTCGTCAGGTTCTGCACCCATCTTGGAACCTCGTACGACATTGTTGTGGCCCACGAAAGCCACAACCACCCGTCACAGGTTCTTCCTGTTGAAGGGGCCGCGACTGGCGTTGGCGGTATCGTGAGGGATGTTTACTGCATGGGCGCCGATGTGATCGGCAGCCTCGACCTGCTGAGGTTCGGCGACCCTCTGGGCCGTTTCGGGGAAAGGTGCCGGGGCATTGCCCGCGGTGTGGTCGAAGGGATCTGGCAGTACGGAAATGCCCTTGGGGTGCCAAACCTCGGGGGAGACACCGAGTTCCACCCGGGGTACGACGACAACTGCCTCGTGAACGTGGTGGCCCTGGGAATAGTCAGGCACGACCGCGTGGTTCACAGTTACGTCCCCGTCGAGGCGCGACAGGAGCCGTACGTCTTCATCCTGACCGGCAAGCCCACGGACGACACCGGTTTCGGGGGGGCAACCTTTGCCAGCGCCGACCTCGACGGCGAACTCGGGATGAAGTCGGTGCAGGTCGCCGACCCGTTTCTGAAGAGAATTCTTGCCCAGGCCAACCGCGATGTTCTCGATTACCTGTTTGAAACGGGAGCCGCCTTCGGCTTCAAGGACCTGGGCGCGGGCGGGATCGCCTGCGTCACCAGCGAGATGGCGGCCCACGGGGGGCTGGGAATTCACGTGAACCTCGACGATGTGCCAGTGAGCATCCCCGGGCTTCCACCCGAGGTGGCGGCATGCAGCGAAACTCAGGAGAGGTTCGGCTTCGCGGTCCCGGAGAGGGTGGCCGAGGGGGTCCTTGCCATCTACAACGAGAAGTACGAACTCCCAAGGCTCTTCCCCGGCGCCCGGGCCGCGGTGATCGGGCATTTTACGAAGGATCCCGTGTACAGGGTGACGCATTGCGGGGTCCAGGCCGCGTGCGCTCCCGCCGAAGCCATTACCGAGGGCGTTTTCTATGACAGGCCGCATGAACCGGGGGAGGTTTCCATGCCCGACCCCGTTGATCTGCCCTGCTCTCCCGGGAAGGACATTCCAGGGATGCTGCTGTCCATCGGCGGCTGCAGCAGGGGAGCGGTCTGGTCCTATTACGACAGCGAGGTCAGGGGGGCAACGGTTCTGAGGCCAGGTGAGGCCGACAGTTGTGTTATCCTTCCGGTTCCGGGCTGTCCGGCGGGCCTTGCTGTATCGGGCGACGGCAACCCCTGGTACGGCGAGCTCGACCCCTTTCTGGGCGGCGCCCACGCCGTGGCCGAAGCCGTGAGGAACGTTGTTTCAGTGGGGGCAGTGCCCCTTTGCGCCACCGACTGCCTCAACTACGGCAGCCCCGAATCCCCGGCTGTCATGCACCAGTTCCGCCGGGGCATCGAGGGTATAGCCGACGCGTGCCGGCATCTCGGGTTCGTCGAGCCCGGCGAGCCTCTGCCCATAGTGAGCGGCAACGTGAGCTTCTACAACCAGTCATCGTCGGGAAGGTCCATCCCGCCCTCACCCATTGTGGCCGTCTTCGGCCGGATCGACGACTGCTCCACTGCTGTCGACATGGTCCTGAAGAAACCGGGCAATATCATCGTGCTTCTCGGCCACCGGCACCCGGAGTTCGGGGGAAGCCTGTACTACCGGAAAGTCCTTGGCCATGCCGGCGGCAGGGTACCCCTCTTCAGGGGACCTCTCGAGGCGGAAATGGCGCGATGGGTGATCGGCAGGGTGCGCTCGCGGGAAGTCAGAGGCTCGCACGACATTTCCACGGGCGGGCTCGCGCTTGCCGCCGCGGAGATGGTTCTGGCGTCCAACGGGCTTGGGATGGCTCTTGATGCCGGTGCCGATCCGGTCCAGCTCTACTCTGAAACCCCCGGTTACCTTCTGGAGATGGACCCCTCCTGCGAGGTGTTACTGCCGGAGTACGCCGAGGTCGTGGGCCGCGTGACCTCAGACGGCATGCTCTCCGGAAGCGGTTGGTCCGTTGATATTCAGGGCATAAGGGAGAGATGGGCCGACCTGCTGGCCTCGATCGTCTGGCGTGAGGAGGGTGTATGAAGCCCCGTGTGGCAGTAGTCAGGTTTCCCGGGTCGAACTGCGAGTACGAAACTGCCCGGGCGCTGGACGCTTGTGGTATGCAGGGCGTGATCTTCAACTGGAACGAACTTGCCGGGGCGGCCGGGTCCGGCTCGAGCGCCTGGGTCCTTCCGGGCGGGTTCAGTTTTCAGGACAGGGTGCGTGCGGGCGCTGTGGCGGCCCGTGAGCGAATAATGGACGTGGTATACGGCGACGCCGTTTCGGGAAAGCCGGTGCTGGGCATCTGCAACGGCGCCCAGATACTGGTGGAGAGCGGCCTTGTGCCGGGCTGGAGCCCTGGCGCCGTCGAAGCCTCGCTTTCAGGCAATCTCGCCCCCGGAAGGACGGGCTACCTGAGCCGCTGGATCTTCCTGCGGGCTGTCCCCGGGGGTGTGACCAGATGCCCCTGGCTGACCGACGCGGGCGAAGAACCCATACCCCTCCCCATTGCCCACGCCGAGGGAAGGTTCGTCTTTCGAACGGCCGATGAGGCGCAGGCCCTCGAAATGTCGGTTCTCAGGTACTGCTCACCGGAAGGGGCTCCCGCCCTCGACTGGCCCCTGAACCCCAACGGTTCGTCTTTCGGCGCCGCGGGCGTCATGAACCCCCGGGGAAACGTTCTGGCCATGATGCCCCATCCCGAACGGGCCCTCAACCTCCACCACGTTCCGCCCAACCTGCCCGGCCCCTGGGGAGAGCTTCGCAGAAACAGGGGACCGGTGTCCGAACCCGGGCCGGGGGCTTCATTTTTCACGGGTCTTGCCCGTTATCTGGAGGTGCGCTGATGGAACGGGTGTTCGTGGCGGTTCGTCTCAAATCCCCCGATCCCGGTGCAGCCACCGCCCTCTCCACACTGCGGCGGGTCATGCCCGACAGCGCTCCGGTTCAGCTCTCCCGATACGACCTGTGGGAGTTCGACATGAAACCCGGGACCTCCGGCACCGTTCCCGGAATGATCTCTCACTTCACCGACATCGTTAACCCGAACAAGCATCTCAGCTTCATCCTCACCCAGGGTCAGCCGCCCCCGGGTGAAAACCCCGGCCTTCACTGGACGGGTGTGCTTGTGCGCGACCACTCCGACAGCCGAAGCATGAACTGGAGCATGCTGCTCCCCCGCAGGGGTTTTCCCGTGGAGCGCGTGAGGTGGGGGGTTCTGTGGAGGTTCGGCTTCGGAGCCGGGTCGGGTGACACCGGGGCGCTTGCCATGAAGGCATCACTTTCGGAATCAAGGGATTCGGGGCTGCTGGCCAACCCGGTCTCCCAGGAGGCCCTTCCCTGGAAGTGAAGCACCCCCTCGAGGGGGTACTCGCCGGTGTGCAGGCCCCTCAAAGGTACATCGGCGGAGAGTGGAACTCGCACCCGCACGGAGACGGCGCCAGGGTAGCCCTGGTGTACCCCGATTCCTACGAACTCGGGGCGTCCAACTTCGGTCTGGCCGTGGTGAGGCACCTGCTTCTTTCAGCGGGCGGATTCGATGTGCGCAGGGCGTTCCACCCCTCACCTGACATGCTCGCCTTTCACAGACTCGATGGCATTCCGTGGGTCGACCTCGAGGAGGGTGAACCGGTTTCTGAGAGCAGGGTCGTGGGGTTCAGCATGGCCTCCGAACTCCTTTTCACGAACATGCTGAACCTTGTGGACCTGATGGGCCTTCCCATAAGAAGCTCGGAGCGGGCTGCGGATTCACCCGTGATCCTCGCGGGGGGGGGCGGCATATCCAACCCGCTTCCCCTCATGCCCTACGTGGACGCTTTCTTTCTGGGAGAGGCCGAAGCCGGAGCCGTACAGGTTTTCAGGGTACTGGCCGGCGGGGGCACAAAGGCACAAAGGCTTCAAAGGATTGCCTCGTTTGAAGGGGTTCTCGTTCCCGGTATCACCAGGGGAAGGGTCAGAATGGCCAGAGCGGCGTCACTCGAGGACTGCCCGGCCCCTGTCGACCAGATCGTTCCCACCGCCGGCATCACACAGGAGAGGGCTGTGGTGGAGCTTGCCCGGGGGTGCACAAGGGGATGCAGGTTCTGCCAGGCCACACAGTTGTCGCGTCCCGTCAGGGAAAGGAGCCCTGAATGCGTTGCCTCACTCATGGAAAGAACCCTTCAGTCAACCGGCTTTGAAGAGGGCGGTGTGGTGACACTCTCATTCAGCGACTATTCCCGGATCGAAGAACTTTCCCGCGTTATCGCGCGCATCGAGGGGGAACGGGGGGTCAGGATATCACAGCCCAGCCTGCGGCCCGACACCATCAGGCGCCTTCAGGAATGCGGCAGAAGGTTGAAGGGCAAGGTCACCCTGGCCCCTGAAGCAGGTTCCTTCAGCCTCAGGAACCGGATAGGAAAACCGTTTTCCGACGAAGACATTCTCGACGCCGTAAGGGCCGCACGCGCCATGGGCGCCGGGGGCGTGAAGATGTACTTCATGGTCGGGCTTCCCTGGGAAACCGATGAAGACCTTCTGGCAATCTCTTCGCTCGCGGAGAGGGCGGCGTCCGGCGGGGGAAGGCGATGGGAGGTTACTGCGGCGCTGTCTCCCTTCGTTCCCAAACCCCACACCCCCTTTCAATGGGCACCCCAGCAGATTCCGGAGGAGATCCGCAGGAGGATACGCCTGGTCAAGAGCGGTTGCCGCAGGGCAAAGGTGTCATGGAACGATCCCGACACCGCCAGAGTCGAGGCGGCGATAGCCCTGGGCGGCCCCGGTTTTTCACAGGTTCTCGAGACCGCTTTCAGGATGGGCGCGGTCAACGACGCCTGGAATGACCTTTTTCGCAAGGACGTATGGCTCCGCCTTCTTCCCCCCGGTCCCGTAACACCTCCTGTTCCCGGTGAAGAACTTCCCTGGAATGTTGTGGACACTGGCGTTCGTGAGGACTGGCTAAGCGAGGAGTTCCGCAGGGCGGAGTCCTGCGAGCCCACACCGGACTGCCGGGAAGCCGGCTGCACGGGATGCGGGGCCTGTGATGGCGATGTTCCACCGCTTCCGTCCGGTGTTCCTGTGGGAACCGGCCCCGAGACATTCACCGCCGACCCTGCGTGCGTAAGGCTCAGGGTTCGCCACTCCCGACAGGGTCTTGCTCGGTTCACTTCCCATCTCGACTCCGTACGGATGTGGGGGAGGGTGGTGAGGCGCGCCGGCGTTCCGGTGTGCATGGGTGCCGGTTACGTCAGGAGGCCCTCGATAAGGTTCGGTTACCCTCTGCCACTGGGCATGGCGAGCAGGGCGGAGTACGTTGATCTTTTCCTTCACACGCCCATGCGGCCCGAAGATGCCGCTGAAAGGCTCGAAAGGGCTCTTCCCGAAGGATTCCGCATCATGGCTGTGAGGGAAGTTCCCGTTTCCGATCCGTCACCGGATACCGGCGGCATACTGGAGTTCACCATACCCGGCGTGGAAACCGCTATACTCGAAGGTATCCCCGGCATTGTTCAAACCGGGGGCTGTGTGGTTCTCGTAGACCCTTCCCAGGGCTCGGTGAGGCTGGACAGGCTTCTTGCCTCAGCCGGGGTTTCCCATGGGGTCATCGAGAGGACCGAAGTGTACAGACGGGGCGAAGGCACCGATGCCGTGCCCCTGTTGCAGATAAAAGAGGGAGAGGGAGCCGATGTCGACAAAGGTTGATTTTGTCATCAACCAGCACCCCGAGGTGACCCGAATAGCTGTGCTGGAAGACGGCCGGCTGATGGAACTGATCGTTGAGATGGCCGAGGAGAAGCGCATCGTGGGCAACATTTACCTCAGCCGTGTCAACGCCGTGCTGCCCGGAATGCAGGCGGCTTTCGTGGACATAGGCCTGGAGAGAAGCGCTTTTCTTCACGTCTCCGATGTCCGTGAAGGCTTTTCGGATTCACTGGCGTTCGCCCGGAGCCTGGTAGACGGCAAACCGATGAAGTGCCGCGACACCACCGGTCCGATCGAGAAAGCCCTGAACAAGGGTGATCAGGTTCTGGTTCAGGTCACGAAAGAACCAATCGGGACCAAGGGCGCCAGGGTCACGACAAGGCTCAGCATCGCCGGACGGTATGTTGTGAGCATGCCGGGCGACCCTGTGGCGGGGGTTTCACGCAAAGTCCACGACAAACAGGAGAGAAGCCGTCTTCGCGACATCATCCAGGACGTTCGCAGCGACGGCTACGGCATAATTGCCAGAACTGCCGGAATGGGTCAATCCGAAGACAACTTCAAGGCCGACGTCGATCAGATAGTCAAGCGCTGGATGGAGATAGGCCAGGCGACGCTCAAGGCGAAGCCTCCGGTCCTCCTTCATCAGGAACACGATGTGATAACGGTCACCATGAGGGACCTCGTGACGGCCGACGTGAACTCGGTGGTAACCGATTCAAGAAGCGTTGCCACCCAGATAGGCAAGTACCTGAAGTCGGTGGCCCCCGACCTTGCGGGCAGGGTCAAGATCTACCGGGGCAAAACCCCGATCTTCGACCATTTCGGAGTCGAGGACGAGATCGCGGGCATTATGCGCCGCGAGGTCCACCTCAAGTGCGGCGGTTCCCTGGTGATCGACCATACCGAGGCCCTTGTGGCGATCGATGTGAACACCAAGAGGTTCGTTGGCAGAAAAAGCCAGGAGAACACGATCCTGAAGACCAACATGGAGGCCGCCAAGGAGGTGGCCCGGCAACTCCGTCTCCGCGACCTGGGCGGCATCATTGTCATTGATTTCATCGACATGGACAACCCCGAGCACAAAGAAAAGGTCCTGAACTGCCTCAGGAGCGAACTGGGCCGCGACCGCAGCCCCACCAAGACCTGCCAGCTCAGCCCTCTCGGGCTTGTTGAGATGACCCGCAAACGTGTCCGGCCCAGCCTCATCCAGGCCATGTCCTCACCGTGCCCGCACTGCGGGGGCTACGGAAGGGTTCATTCCCCCATCAGCGTCATGACCCGGATCGAGAGGTTCCTTGAAAGGGCCGCCAACGACAGGCAGCACCGCAACCTGGTCGTTTCCATGAATCCAGTCGTAGCCAGGTACCTTCAGGAGAACGAAGGACAAAGGCTTGAATACCTGGCCCGCCGGGGTGACAGGATAAGGGCCGGCATTCACGAGGACCCGAGGCTCACCGAATCTGAGTTCAGGGTCTTCAGCCTCGACACCCACGAGGAGATAACCGAAAGGTACGATTCGAACAAGGTTGACTCAACGGGGTCGTCGGGGGTATAAATGGCGCTGTTTTCCACTGTAGCGAAACATGCTGTAAATGTCTGCATGCGTGATAAACGGAGGTTGTGAGTGTACGCCATCATCGAGACCGGGGGCACCCAGTACAGGGTGGAACCCGGAATGAAGATCGAGGTTCCCCGGCTGCCCAACGCCGAGGGCGAGAATTTCACGTTCGACAGGGTGCTTCTCGTGGTGAAGGATGACAAGGTCGTCGTGGGTCATCCCTACATCGACGGGGTCAGGGTCAGCGCCATTGTCAACAACCATTTCAGGGGCAAGAAGATCATCGTGTTCAAGCGGAAGAACCGCAAAGGGTACGAGAAGACCCAGGGTCACCGCCGTGACCTGACAATGGTCGTCATCGACAAGATCACGAAAAGCTGAGCATGGCTCTGATCCTCTCCGGCAGGGAACTGGCCCGGGAGGTCACCGATTCGATCAGGACACGGCTTGCCGGTGCGCCTGCGCCGGGACTCGCCGTAATTCTCGCCGGGGATGACCCCGCCAGCTCAGTTTATGTGGCATCAAAAGAAAAGGCCTGCCACAGGGTCGGTATCAGAAGCACCGTCATTCGGCTTTCCGGCAGTGTCAGCGAGGATTCGATTCTAAGTCGTATCCGGGAACTCAACGAAGATCCCGCGGTTCACGGGATCCTGTGCCAGTTGCCGCTGCCCCCGGGAATCGACAGGCACAGGATCGCTGCTGCCGTTCTTCCCGGCAAGGATGTTGACGGTTTCCATCCCGAGAATGTGGGAAGGCTCTGGAGGGGGCAGGACGGTCTGTTCCCCTGTACTCCCCTGGGCGTCATGGGTCTGCTTCACCGTCACGGTATCACCCTCGAGGGCAGGCACGCCGTTATTCTGGGCCGAAGCGACATAGTCGGCAAACCAATGGCAGCAATGCTTATGAAGGCTGACTGCACCGTCACCATAGCCCATTCCCGAACCCTTGATCTACCCGGTCTCTGCCGCACCGCGGACATACTCGTGACAGCGGTGGGACGGCCCGGACTGGTCAGGGGGGACTGGGTGAAGCCCGGCGCCGTTGTTATCGACGTTGGTATCAACCGTCTACCTGACGGCTCACTTGCGGGAGACGTCTGCTTTCCCGAAGCGGAAGCCGTTGCTGCTGCGATCACTCCGGTTCCAGGTGGCGTCGGTCCGCTGACTATCGCCTACCTTCTTCTGAACACGGTCAAAGCGATGGAGCAGTTGACGAGTTAAGCCCTGTACTGTTATCTCTGTGCAGGATGGGTCTTGAACGGGAGGTTCGATGGTGATTCACTCCGTCATAGTTCTGGCCCTGTCTTCTCTTTTTCCCTTTGATGAGCCCTTTGACGGTGAAACTCCCGTTTCCGCTGAGCAGGGCTGCACAGATACGGGTATCCCAAGCGGGGTTCTACTCGCCCCGGGTTTGCGGCCCGTTACCGCAGGTTCCAGCTTGAAGGGGTTGATGTTTGAAAACAGAAGCCACCCGGTTCGGCGAACTTAAGCCTTCGGATCCGTGACACCGATGGTTGTCGGGCCATGAACCGGAGGGTGGAGGCAGCAGCAGTCCGCCTTTGAGCGGATGAAGAAGGAGGGGGAATGAACGCCACCGCAATCATTCTGCTTATAGGCGTATGTGCTTTTGTGGGAACTGTCGGTGTCATGGTAGTTATGCTTTCCAGGTTCAGAAAAACGCTTGAAGCCCTTGAAAAAACTCTGGGAAACGTCAACACTGAACTTGGCACGCTTTCCCCCGTTCTTGAGGGAGCCATGCAGCAGCTCGAACTGACCGGACGCGAAGTCGGCAAAACCGCTTCCGAGGTGAAGACTCTGGTTCACGGAGTCAACAGCCATGCTCTCACCCCGGTGGCTGCGGGAGTGGTAAGCTACATCCCGCTGGCCCTGGGTGTGTTCAAGGTCGTGAAGACGGTATTAGCCCGAAGAGGTGGCAGGGAGGAATGAAACAGCGGTTCTTCCCCGCACTCGTCCTGTTTCTGCTGCTCTCATGCAGGCAGGGTTCCATAGGACCGATAAAGGGAGTCCTTGTCGTTTACCAACCTGACCTTGCCCCCTTCATTGACGGTGGAGGATTGGACAGCATCCAGCGAACCGTAACGACAGTTGAAACCGAAGATGTTTTCAGCTGGGCGTTCGCCGCAACCGACGAGTTCACCGGAACCCTTACGGAAAGGCGTGTCATCCTGTTCCTGGTTGAAACGCCGGGCGACCTTCCCGACGGGGTCGAAGCCGTGTCACAGGGGCTCTATTTCGGGGAGGACATCTGGGCCCTGAACCAGCAGGTCATAGGGGCTGTGGTGGAAAACGGCGGTCTTCCCGAACCCCTTGCCGATCTTCTCGAAGAAGCCTACAACACACAGGTTCACCGGTACATCTACGGCAGTTTCGTGAATACTCAGATGTCCAGCCCGGAACGCCTGGACAGCCTTGGTGCCCTGGGCTTCACCATCGATGTTCCAAAGGCTTACGCTACGCACATCTGGAGACCCGATGAAGGTTTCATACAGTATCAGAGGGTTGCGGGGGAAGAGTGCCTTCTGATGCTGAGCGTCCGCTTCGTAGCGCCTTCCCCGGAACTGACTGATTCGAGCGCCATCGTTGCACGGGAGGCCATGGCAAGGCGCTTCTTCTACGATGCCTCGGCGGACTCAGTTGACAGGTCAATGGTTACCGTTTCCCGCATAACCTTCGGCGGCATGTCGGGTATCTCCCTCACCGGCATGTGGAGGAACCCCGAGTACCTCAACGCCGGAGCTTTCACTTCCCGTATTCTCGATTCCGGTGAGCGCAGGTATATTATGGACCTGGAAGTGTACAATCCCGGACGGGAGAAGGAACCCTATCTCCGAGAGGGTTGGGTCATGATGGACACCTTTCGGGAAGGGAGCGCAAATGTCGGAAACTGACAGCGAGCTCAAAGAGCTTTACCAGGAGTGGTTCAGCACACCCACACCCGTGGTGTGCGCCAGGCTGGCGGAGAGGCTCAGACAGGGCGGCAGGGCCTCCGAAGCCGAGGATGTCTCCCGGAAAGGCCAGGAGAAGTGGCCCGGGAACATTTCCGTGAACGTTGTTCTCGGGAAGAGCTGCCGCGACACGGGTGACATCGAAGGAGCCCTTCAGGCTTTCGAGAAGGTTATCTCCATCGACCCTTTGAACCTCATCGCAATCAGGAACCTCGCCGAGCTCAATTTTGAAAGGGGCAACTGGAACCGCAGCATCGAGCTGTTCGAAGAGTTCCTGTTCGAGTATCCCGGCGACGCCGAAATCGAGAAAATGCTCAGGAAAGCCAGAGAGGCCAAGAGGAACGTTGACCGCGAGTCCCGGTCAGACGATTCGGGTCAGGTTTTCCCTCTGACGGACAGGATGGCCGGCATCCTCTCATCCCAGAGCAAACCCGCCCAGCCCGTTGAACCTGAAGAACACCACGAGCGCGCTCCACGAAGCCTTTTTGACCTTTTCACACCCGATGAGAGGGAAGAGCTTGGCCTCAAGCCCTATTCGTAATGGTTGAAATCACACTGATCAACGGGCCGAACCTTGCGGCTCTCGGTCGCCGTGAGCCCGACGTGTACGGTCACGAGACACTTCATGAGATCGTTTCCAAACTCTCCCGCGAGGCGTCTGAGATGGGAGCCACGATCACTTCCGTGCAGGCCGACGTTGAAGGGCAGATTGTATGCGCCGTGAATTCCGCCGCGGAGAGGGGAGGGGCGCTGATAATCAACCCGGGGGCGTTCTCGCACAGTTCCGTGGCCATCATGGATTCCATGAGCGCATTCCCGGGTCCGGTAATCGAAGTTCACATAAGCAATATTCACAGCAGGGAGCAGTTCCGCAGGCGACTGATCACAGCCGCCGCCGCTGACGCAGTGATCAGTGGCGCAGGAGCCCTGGGCTACTCCCTTGCTCTTGTTCTCGCAGTCAATCTTCTTCGGAGGTGATGGTTCTTGGCTACTTCCAATGATTTAAGGAAGGGCATGGTGCTGGACATCGACGGCACTCTCTTTCAGGTCGTTGATTTCCAGCATGTCAAACCGGGTAAGGGCGCCGCTTTCGTCCGGTCCAAGATAAAGGACGTTCTCACCGGAAGGGTTCTCGACAGGACCTGGCGCGCCGGTGAAAGGGTGGAGGAAGTCAGGCTTGAACGCAGGGTCTACCAGTTGCTCTACCATGCGGACGAAGAGTACATGGTAATGGACCCCCGGAACTTCGAGCAGATATCCCTGCCGCTGTCCCTGGTGGGCGACACCGCCAAGTACCTGACCGACAACTGCGAGATCGAGATCCTTTTTGTTGGTGAGACGCCCATCATGGTGGAGAGCCCCAGTTTCGTTAACCTTGTGATCACCGGGACCGATCCGGGCCTGAAGGGCGACACCGCAAGCGGCGGCACCAAGCCGGCAGTGCTCGAAACCGGCCTTGTCATCCAGGTTCCCCTTTTCGTCAAAGAGGGGGAAACCGTGAGGATCGACACCCGCACCGACACTTACCTTGAACGGGTGAACGCAAGACCCTGACTTCACGGTCCGATCGAAGGGAGGCGCTATGCTGAGATTTCAGCAACTCAAAGGATGAGTGCGGTTTTCGGAACCCGGTGCGGGCTCCGAAAAAGAAACGATGCGGTAGCGCCACCCCTCCATTTCCCCCGGCGCCCGCTGAACGATCCCGGGAGGAGAAAACCAATGAGAAGGTTCCCACTGCTTCTGATAACGGCATCCCTCGCACTGGCTGCGGACCGTGTAGTCCTTTTCGAGGATTTCACGAACAGCGGGTGCGGCCCATGCTGGAGCATCGAGCCGCAGATAAACGCGTTCGTCGCAGGTCACATCGCTTCGGGAACACTTGCCGTGATTAGGACCCACGTGAACTGGCCGTCGGCCAGCGATCCCATATACCTTGCCAACCCCACTGAGCAGACCGTACGAAAGGCTCAGTACGGCGTTCAATCGGTGCCATACCTGATCTTCGACGGAATTCAGGTCACCGCCGCCCCAAGCCTCGAAAGCCACTTCAACAACAGGCTGAACACACCCGCCTACATCGACATCCTGGTGGCCAGGAACGGCGACGAGACTTCGGGCACCGTGAGCATCCGCGTCATCGCCGAACAGGAGCCCCAGTGGCAGGAGGGCACCGTAATGAGGGTGTGGCCGATACTGGTCGAGGACAATGTTCCGGGAGTAGGGTACTGGGCCGGAAGTGTCTTCGAACAGGCATTCAGGGACAACCTTCTCGGCCCTTACGGTGAGGAGATTGAATTTGCCGCCCCGTACCCCGACACGGTATTCATTGATGCGGAATATGCCGTCGCCCCCTCCTGGGACGCGAACAACCTGTTCCTGGCAACCTTCCTTCAATGTTCTTACCAGCAGAGCGACCACGAGGTGCCCAACGCGGACTGGCAGAAATTCATGGACATCCCGCAGGGTGTTGAAGAGGGTTTCACCCCGTTCGGCCCTGTTCTGACCGTTACGCCCAACCCCGGGGCCGGCGCCTTTACTGCCCTTTCAGTACTTCCCGAAGGCTCAACAGGAACCCTGCAGGTATTCGACATCGCAGGAAGGGTCCTTCTCACCTCACAGGCCGGTGGTCAGACCGGGTTTGCCCTGGCCGAATCCGGTGTTTACTTCGTCAGGCTGCTGACCGACAACGGCGCAAGTGTCACGCGAACCATAGCAGTTGTAAGATAGGGCTACTCAGAACTCGGCGTACATCGCCGATATCAGCGAGTCCTGCCACGCCCTGGCGCTCCATGCGGTTCCCCTGGGGATCTCCAGCATGATCGCCAGGGCGATCCTTCTGCCCGATTCCGCAGTGAGCACGCCCGTTATCGTGCACGTGTCGTTGAGGGTGCCCGTTTTACCCCGGAACGCTCCCGGCGGCAGGTTCCGCAGCCTGCTGAAGAGGGTTCCGTCCACACCGTTCACGGGAAACGACGCCATGAACTCGGGTCCGAACTCCAGTGAGCGGGCGCCGTGGGCAAAAACAGTGGCGAGCTGCCTTGGTGTGAGAAGATTGAGCCGGGAAAGGCCCGAGCCGTCCGCGAGCTGCCATCCCTGAACACCGGGGAGGATTTCGTCGAGGATCCTTCCGCTGATGTCGCAGCCGGCCCTGGTGGATGCCGGCGCGCCAGCGGTCTCAAGGCTCACCCCTCGCAGTATCATTTCGGAGATAATGTTCCTGCTCAGCTTGTTCATCGAACCCAGAAGGACCCAGAGTGGCTGGGAAAGCATTGTAGCGGTGGTGAAAGCGCCTTCTCCCGGAGTTCCCTGGCCTGCGTACCGAACATTCATACCCCATCGGCCGAACTCGTTCTCGAGGTAGCCTGCCATCTCCACCGGAGCCCCGGCGAACGGCTTGTACAGAGTCGTGGTTTCGTTTGACGCAAGTGTGCCCCCCAGTGTGATTCTGGGAGAGCGTTCGTCCCATCCTGACACCGAGGCGGTTACCCTGCCCGCAGTGCCGATCCTTACGTCATCGTGGGAAAGGATCAGGCCGGGAAGCCTGGGGTAGCTGAAGACCCTCACGGAACCGCCGACAGCTGAGACCACGATCTGCAGGACGTTGTCACCAATGCATACGGGCTCAACCGGAGGGCAGTATGTCTTATCCCAGTCCGATTCGTCCCAGCCCAGGAGATGGGTTTCGGGGAAGAAGCAGCCTGCGTCGAGGTAGAGGTTCCAGCTTCGCCCGCCGGGCAGTGCTGCCACGGTCTCCATTGCCGCCCTGGTGGCATCCTCCGCGCTCAGAAGGGGCGCCCCGGCCCCCACAAGCCAGATGCTGCCCTGCGAAGTATCGGCCTGGATCGATGTCCTGTATACGTATGACGACCCCAGGTGTTCGAGCGCCGTAACCGTTGTCAGGACCTTGACCGTGGACGCGGGGCGGAAGAGTGCGTCGGCGTTCCTCGAGAGCACTTCCTCGCCGGTTTCGAGGTCGAAGGCCCACAAACCCACCCGCCACCCCGAAGGGATCCCGGGCATGTTCAGCGCTGCCGTGAGCGCCAGCAGGGCAACAGCGGTCATACTTCCTCCCGTTGACAAAGACACCGAAAAACGAATAATTCCAAGGTCGAAACTAAGATATTCCGGCCGGTCCGGCCACACAACAGGAGGATGCCTTGAGCGCTTTTATTGCTTTGTCGATTCTTTTACTATTCTGCGCTTGCGGGCAGACGGTGCCTGAAGGCGCCGTGATGGTTGTTGGTGAAAGGGTGCTCTACCCCGAAGACGTCATGTCCACCATGCAGCGGGTGGCGGGTGATACTGCCGCCGTCAGGGTGATGGCTGACAACATACTGGCAAGAGAGCTTTTCCTGCAGCACGCCCACGATCTGGGTCTTGATTCCATTCCCGGGAATCAGAGGGTGTTATACGAGCGCAGACGCGAGATCCTTCAGAACGCGTACATCGGTGTTCTGAACAGCCGTATCACGCTCGATTCGGCGGCCTTCCAGGCCTTCAGGGACAGTTTGCCCATCATGGTCGAGTACTCCGCATTCTACTCTGCGGATTCGGCAACGATCGACCTGTTCATGTCCCGTCTCGAGCAGGGCGAGGACTTCAACATCCTTGTCAGCGAGCTCTCAATCGACGCCTTCGTTCGGGAAACCGGCGGCAGAACAGGTCCCGTCCCCCTCGTCCGGACCAGCAGAGAGGACTACGCCGTTCTCAGGAATCTCTCACCCGGAGAGGTCGGCACGCCCTACCTTTTCAGGCCGGGCTGGCGGATCCTGAAAATGGACGATCTGCGCATGGTAGAGACCGATGCTCCTGCATTGCATGATGACGAACTCGAGATGGTCTTTCTGTCACTCTCCCGTGAGAGTCTCAGGCACAGAACGCAGGACAGCCTCGCAAGTGCCGTGAACCTCGAGATCAACCTCGAAGCGTGCTCGCTCCTGGCCTCCAGGGCAACCTCGGCCGGTGGCGACCATGAACCTTACACGCCCGAGGAAGAAAGCATCGAAGCCATCACCTGGAACGGCGGCAGCAGAAGCGTTGTGAGCCTTGCCAACAACATCATCGACCTCCCGGGCGCCATTCCCCGTGACGCCCGCGATCCTTCGTGGGTTGCGAACTACGCATTCTGGATCGGTCTGTACGATGTCCAGACCATGGTTGCCACATCCATGGGGCTGGACACCCTTCCCCAGTACGCCTCGCAGATCAGAAGAAGGCAGGCCGAAGCCCTTCTTGACATGTATTACACCGAAGTCCTCGACAGCAGGATTGTCATGGACGAAGAACTCCTCGAGCAGCATTACCTTGCCGTCAGTGACACCATGACCGTCCCCGAGGCACGCACTTTCGTCCATACCGCCGCGCAGGGCGACCTGCAGGTTCAGATTCTCAACGATCTTTACCACGATGGCGCGGATCCATCGCAAAGCGCTGAAATGCTGACGTTCATTCCACAGCTTTCCGCGAGCCAGGGATCAGCCCTGACCAGACCGATGGACATCTCCGAATTCCCCGAAGCCTACCGGGAAAGGGTTATGGAGCTCGAGCCCGGGGAAGCATTGATCTGCTCTCTCGAGGCAGGCTTCCATGTCTATTTCAGGCTTGAAGAGATCATTCCCGCCCACCGGCCCCTTCTCGAAGAGATCAGAAGCATGCTGGAACCCCGGGTGATGGCCGAAGTGGAAATCGTGGTGATCGCCGCACTTGTAGACAGCCTCAAAGAAGTTTATCATCCATACATTGACGAGGAGTTCTTCCATTCATTCAATACCCCGGCGGATTCCACCGCCGAAGCCTCCTCGACCGAAGAAAGACAGGAGGATGGACTTTAAATGTACTGCCGACTCTGCGGACACGATAACGGCGAGAGGGACACAGGTCTTTGCGCCAACTGCGGTTTCGAGCTGGCGGATCAGAGCCTGCCCCTGAGCGAGCAGAGAAGCGGTTTACAAAAGCCGCTTCCATCCGATGGCTCCTCCAAAAAACACCCCGCTGAACTGTGGGTTCCACGCAAGAGCATGGCGGGCCATCTTGCAGTTATATTTTTTCTGGTGGGCGCTGCCATAACCGTCTTCATATTGACCAGCTTCGAACGCGCGGTTTACGAACCCCCTGTGGCCAGAACCGCTCAGGAGATCGCCCAGCAAGCCGAGGTTCCCAGAGATTCCCTGCCCATACGGCTCTCGACCGACATCGTGTACGAATTCAACACCGAGGGCACTTCAGCGATTCCCAGGACCAATGTTGACCTGTCACTCATCCCCATAGGCACAAGGGTATCGTTCATCGGCAATCGTGACCTGTCGATCCGCCCGGTTGTTTCCTACATCACCCAGAAGATGGCGGGCAGGGATTTCGCTATCCTCGAGGCGCACAACCTTTACTGCTGGACCGACTCCACCATGACCACATTTCAGCGCATCCCCCTGGTCAAACCCTTCGTGGAGGATCCCGCAGACACCGCGGCGGTCGAACCCGTTCTAATGAGGTTCCTGTTCACCTCCGAGTGGCTCAGGGGGGAGATTCAGGAGTTCAACATCGACGTGGTAGAGCCTTCCGGTGGCTTCGGCTTCCGTACGGGGCCGTTCCAGACCGTCCTCAGGCAGGTGAAGAGCAGGCTCGAAAGGAACTCCTTCGAGGGCAGACCGGTTCATGTCATGCTTCTCTTCCCCGACGACACCACACTTGGTCAGGCCATGGACATTTCCATCGAGGTTCAGAACTACACCGACAGCCTGGGGTATCAGGGTTTCCAGCTTCGCTACGCCACCATCGAGTAGAAGCAGCACGGCCGGATGAGTCGCGCCCCGACAACCCCCGAGGAACGACTTGCGGGTTGCCTCGTGTTCCCTACTGTATCCTCCCGTGACGGCTTTTCCCTTGAACCCTTTCACGAGCTCCACAGATATTCCCGCGGGTGCTGGCCCACGGTTTTCTCACAAATGTGCCCCATCACGGTGGGAGGCGCCTCGCTGCTTTTCGAACTCAGGGGCTCCGATCCATCCCTCGAGCCCCTTCTTCTTACCGCGCATCAGGATGTTGTTCCCGCCGATGCCGATGACGGGTGGGACCATCCACCCTTCGGCGGCATTGTGGAGAACGGAGTCATCCACGGCAGGGGCGCGCTGGACTTCAAGTGCGGTTACGCCGGCATTCTCGAGGCCTGTGAAACACTTCTAAAGCAGGGTTTCAGGCCCGGTCGCACACTGTACCTTGCCATGGGTCATGACGAGGAGATCGGCGGCGCAGCGGGCGCCGAAGGGATCACCAGGCTGCTCGAGGACCGGGCCGTCATGTGCGCCTTCGCCCTGGACGAAGGGGGTTACATCCATACCCTGCCGTGGTCCGGGAGAAGGGCGGCCCTCATCGGTATCGCCGAGAAGGGTTACGCTACCTTCTCGGTGAAAGCCGAAGCCGAGCAGGGCCACGCATCCGTTCCAACAAGTGTAACCGCCGCCGGGCTGCTTGCCGGGGCGGTGATGTGCATCGAGAACAACCCTTTCCCCCTTGATCCGCCCCCGGGGATCATGCCGCTTTTTGAATCGGCCGGTCTGGAAAAGGTGGCCGCTACACCATACGGCTCCGCGCTGACAAGAACCACTGCCACTGTGACCGTCATCCGTTCCGGAGAGAAGGAAAACGTCCTGCCCGCTTCGGGAAGCATGCTTGTGAACTGCAGGATCATTCCCGGCGAGAGCGTCGCATCGGTTGAGAAACGGCTCTCCGATGAGCTCTCCCGCATCGGCCTCGTTGTGACCCTCCAACGGAATGAGAGCCTGTCCGAGCCCTCCGAGGTATCTTCGGCCGAGTCGGATGAGTACCGCGTGGTACGTGACGCAGCACAGGTCTACTGCGACGGCATTCCCATTCTGCCCGGCATGTTCGTGGCAGCCACCGATTCGAGGCACTATTCGAGGGTCGCCCGCAGTGTGTACAGGTTCCTTCCCGTCAAGCTCGACGGCAGGGGGGTCGGCATGCTTCACTCTCGAAACGAGGCCGTGACCGTAGCTGATTACCATGCCTGTGTGGGTTTCTACAGGGAAGTCGTCAGACGATTCTGCTGAACCGGCTCGTTAAGTGACTGAAGTTCATTGATATGAATCTATAGTATCAGCGTGCGGATTGTCCGCTTTCAAATGGTTGCCAGCACACAAAGCCTCTTGGGAGAGAGGGCTTGTTTACGCTGCCATCAACATGCTATTATAGACAATGTTCAGAAAGGTGGTGAACTTGGCATTCAATATCTGCAGCAGCGCCTTTGAGAACGACGGCTTTCTGCCGGGATGGTACAGCGCCGCAGGGCTCAACGCCTCGCCCCCGTTCGGGTGGCGGGACGAGCCCCAGGGCTGCCTGAGCCTCGCACTCGTGTGCAGGGCTGAAGACGGCCGATCGCACTGGGTCATGTGGAACATTCCCCCCGACCTTCACACCGTTTACGGGAAGCAGCCACGCAATCCGGTGCTCGACAGCGGCATCAGGCAGGGCTGGAATTCTTTCGGCGTGGCGGGATGGACGGGGCCCGAGAAGAAGAACTCGGACTGCAGGCTGACATTCACTCTCCTTGCCCTCGACTCTCTTCTTGAACTGCCCGCCGATACCGATGGTGACGAACTCACCAGGGCATGCCATGAGCACATCCTTGAGTCGACCAGTATAGCCTGCCGTTACTGCTGACGTGCCATCCAACACCGAGGGCTGGCTTCTCGACAGCGGGGTGATGTACTTAAACCACGGTTCATTCGGAGCCTGCCCCAGGCATGTAATGGAATACCGCGGCAAGCTGCTTTGCGAGATCGAAACCGAACCCATGGACTTTCTGGTTAGGCGCCTTCCAGGCGAGTTGACCGAGCAGATCACCGCCCTTGAAAGCTTTCTTGGCGCTCAGCCGGGAACCATTGTCCTGATCGACAACACCACCACCGGGATCAACTCGGTCTTCCGAAGCAT
>JAWOHL010000079.1:0-8018 GCA_046485185.1 Candidatus Fermentibacteraceae bacterium | reverse complement strand
ACGAGGGAGTGGTTCAATGGCTGACCGCAGTGATGCATCGAAAGGTTCGGTTCTCACCGAAGCCATTCTCGAGAGCATCTCGGACGGTGTTTTCACTGTTGATCCGGAATGGAGGATAACCTCCTTCAATCGGGCTGCAATGCTCATCACCGGCGTTGAACGCGGGGAAGCCATCGGACGGCTCTGCTCTGACGTTTTCCGCTCCAGCATGTGCGAATCACACTGTGCCCTTCGGGAGACGATGGAAACAGGCAGACCCGTGACAGGCAAGTCGGGGTACATAATAAGAAGCGATGGGAGCAGGATCCCCATAAGCACTTCCACAGCGGTTCTTCGGGATTCCCGGGGAAGGATCACCGGCGGGGTGGAAACCTTCAGAGACCTTTCCGAGGTTGTCGCCCTCAGGCATGAACTTGAAGGCAAGGGTCGAACCGGCGAAATAGTAAGCAGAAGCCCTCTCATGGAAAGGGTTTTCGAAATGATACCCGCCGTTGCCACGAGCCCCAGCACCGTTCTCATCCAGGGAGAGACCGGCACGGGCAAGGAACTGCTGGCCCGAACCATCCACTTCCAGGGCCCCCGGAGCGACGGCCCCTTCATCGCGGTGAATTGCGGCGCCCTGCCGGACACCCTGCTTGAATCGGAACTTTTCGGCTACAAGGTTGGGGCGTTCACCGGTGCCGTCAAAGACAAACCCGGGCGCTTCGCCCTGGCCAGGAACGGAACACTGTTTCTCGATGAGATAGGCGAAGTCAGCCCCGCTCTGCAGGCAAGGCTTCTGAGAGTGCTTCAGGACAAGACGTTCGAGCCGCTGGGCTCAGTGAACCAGGAGTCCACCGACGCCAGGATAATAGCCGCCACCAACGCCGACCTCAGGGAAGAGGTCAAGTCGGGCAGATTCAGGGAGGACCTTTACTACAGGGTGAACGTGGTGAGGATTGAGCTCCCCCCGCTCCGCCGCAGGAAGGAGGACATTCCCCTCCTAACAGCCGGCTTTGTCGAAAAATTCAATCTTCTGCACGGCAGGAACATCAGTGGGGTGTCGTCAGAAGCCCTTTCACTATTCATGGCACATGACTGGCCCGGGAACATCAGGGAGCTTGAGAATGTCGTGGAGAGAGCATTCGTGCTCTGCACCGAGGGATACATACGGACAGGCCACCTCCCTGACGAACTCACCGCGGCATCAGCGCTTACTTCGATCGATCCCGGCAATCTCCGGGCTCATCAGCTTCTCGATGCTCGAATGATCACCGCGGCCCTCGAAAGGAACGGCTTCAACAGAACGGCGGCCGCACGGGAGCTCGGTATTCACAAGAGCACTCTCTTCAGAAGGATGAAAAGGCTCGGCATACTGCTTCCCGAAAGGGATGGCCGTTCCCGGAACTCATCCGCACAGTAGCACTGTTGCATATCTTCGTGCCTGCACAGTAGCGTAATTGCTACTATCTTTTTTTCCCCGATTCTTCTATTTTGTTGTTTTTCTTATGCTTACAGCAGTTCTTGAATTATCACTAAACTGGCACTTGCCTTGCTTTACTCTTGTACTGAAGGGAAGTGAAAATGAAAAAAACCGCCTTTGCAGTCTGGATGAACCGGATAGCGCCGGTGATGGATGTGGCGGGAACGGTCTGTGTCGTGGAAGCCGATGGTCCTCCCGACCCTGAACGAAAGCTTTTCGTCCTCCCGGGCGATCATCCCTCGGGAAAGGCAATGTTCCTGAGGGACATGGGCGTCGAAGCCCTTGTCTGCGGAGCGATCTCAAGCGGCTTGCTGAGAATTCTGAATTCGCAGGGCATGGAGGTCGTGCCTTTCGTAGCCGGAGACCTTGAAACGGTGATCCGGGCCTGGTTCGATGGCAGGCTTCCAGACAGCACCCTTTTAATGCCCGGGTGCGGAGGTTCCGGCCGGTTCGGAAAGGGCGGCGGCCGCATCGCAGGGAACGGAAGGATGGGACAGGGAAGATCCGAGGGCATTTGCATCTGCCCTGCCTGTGGACACCGTGAGCCTCACATGCGGGGCATCCCCTGTATAAAAAGACATTGTCCGACGTGTGGCTCGGAGATGGCAAGGAAAGAAGGAAGGAGGCAGTAAAATGCCGGGAAGAGATGGAACGGGACCCATGGGAATGGGCGCGATGACCGGAAGAAGGATGGGCTTCTGCTCAGGGGCAGGATTGGGGCTCAGGGGCATGGGACGCGGAAGGGGATGGTTTTCTGGAACCCCGGTTCAGGGGGCTGCATCCTTACTGGAAGATGAACAGAACTACCTGAAGAGCCGTGCCGACGCTCTGCAGGCCGAACTCGAATCGATCCGGAAACGCCTCTCCGGTTTCGATGATAAGGCCGGGAAATAGGCTGCGGCTGGAGTCGCCCGGGGTTAACCGCCCCGGACGGCTCCCAACCGAAAGGAAAAAGAAATGAAGATCGCCTTTACAACAACGGGAGACTCGCCAGAGTCACCCCTCGACCCGAGGTTCGGAAGGGCCGCGGGCTTTCTGGTGTACGACACCGGGACGAAAGCTTTTGAAACGTTCGGCAACGCTCAGAACCTCAACGCCGTTCAGGGCGCGGGCATCCAGGCCGCGCAGAACCTCGCATCCCTCGGAGTGGAAGCCCTCGTGACAGGCCACTGCGGTCCCAAGGCCTTCATGGTCCTTTCCAAAGCAGGCATCAGGGTGTACAACACTAACCTTGCCACGGTCTCCCAGGCGCTTGAAGCCTATAGGAACGGAGAATTGACCGCCGCTGTATCGGCCGACAGCGAAAGCCACTGGGTATGAACCAATGGACCACTCATGAGAGTGAGTATGAAGAGCTCTTGAAAGAACTGGAAGAATTTGGGAGCAGGGCCGGTTACGTCCTGAACCCCGATCGAGAGAGGCTTGAAAAAGTTGTCGGCCTCATGACTGAAAACCGGGTGCTCACCGGAGAACGGTTCTGTCCGTGCAAGCAGTCGCACCCGCTTGATCCCGTCAAGGATGTGGTCTGTCCCTGCCCGGAATGGGAAAGAGAGATCGAAAGGGAAGGGAACTGCTTCTGCAGGCTCTTCTTCACGAGGGAAAACCGTTGAGGTTGGTCGTGGCATCGGGCAAGGGAGGCACCGGCAAGACCACGGTTGCGGTGAACCTCGCCAGGACGTGGGGCGGGCCGGTCCAACTGCTGGACTGCGATGTCGAAGCTCCCAACACCCGCCTCTTTCTGGGTGGAACAGTACTTGACAGCCAGGTCGTGACCGTTCCCGTACCTGAAGTGAACGAAGCCCTTTGCATCGGGTGCGGAGAGTGTTCAAGGTTCTGCGAGTACAGCGCCCTGGCCTGCGTTGCGGGGAAGGCGATGGTATTCGTCAGGATGTGCCACAGTTGCGGCGGTTGTTCTCTGGTTTGTCCCGCAGAGGCGATATCCGAGGTTGAGAACCGGATCGGAACCATTGTCACTTCATGCTCCGGCAACATCACTCTTCTGGAGGGGATCCTGGATGTCGGCGGAGCCATGGCCCCCCCACTTATTCGACGTTTGAAGTCACAAATGCAAAGTGGCGTTCCGGCGATACTCGACTCGCCTCCGGGAACTTCCTGCCCTGTTGTCACCACGATGAAGGGCGCGGATTTCGTAATCCTTGTCACCGAGCCGACCCCTTTCGGCCTGCATGATCTGACACTGGCCGTGGCCACCACCAGGGAACTGGGCTTACCCTTCGGTGTGGTTGTAAACCGGCTCGGGACAGGCGATGACCGCGTCCACTCCTACTGCGGCAGGGAGAACATTCAGGTCCTTCTGGAGATACCGGACGACCGCAGGATAGCCGAGGCCTACTCCCGGGGAGAACTTATGGTGGATGCCCTTCCGGAGTACGCCGGGTTGTTCGCGGGCCTTCGCCGGGAATTGGAGGAACGCCGATGAGGGAGCTTGTTGTGATAAGCGGCAAGGGCGGGACCGGAAAGACCAGTGTCGCCGCATCCCTTGCGGTGCTTGCTGATCGCCCCGTCATAGCGGACTGCGATGTCGACGCGGCGGACCTTCACCTTGTCTTCCAGCCCGTGGTCAGGGAGCAGAATGAGTTCTACAGCGGCCACCAGGCGGTGATCCGAAGCAATACCTGCACGGGTTGCGGAAAATGCCTCAGTGTATGCAGGTTCGAAGCCGTGGGAAGGGTCGACACCGCGCCTGGAGATTCCGTTTTCTTCATCGACTCAACAGCCTGTGAAGGCTGCGGAGCATGCGTGCGTTTCTGCCCTGCGGGAGCCATCGATTTCCCGGAGAGGCACTGCGGGCAGTGGATGGTATCCGATACGAGGGTGGGGCCCATGGTTCACGGGCGGCTGGGCACTGCCGCGGAAAACTCGGGCAGGCTTGTTTCCCTTGTGAGAAGCGAGGCCAGGCGGGTTGCAGCCGCCGATAATCGCACGAACATCATTATCGACGGCCCTCCCGGCATCGGTTGCCCCGTGATAGCCTCCATCACCGGCTCGACGATGGTCCTTGTCGTCACCGAACCCACGCTTTCGGGCGAGCATGACCTGAAGAGGGTCATGGAACTCACGTCCCACTTTCAAATCCCGACATGGGTGGCCATGAACAAGTGGGACATAAACCCCGGGATCACCCTGCGGGTGGAGAGGGAAGCGGTTGCATCAGGCGCGAAACTGGCTGGAAGGATCAGGTACGATCCGGGAGTGACCGACGCTCAGATGAACGGAAATGCTGTCGTGGAGACTGACGCGCCCAGCGCGTATGATATGGCACAGATTTGGGAAAACCTTGGTTTTCAGGCCTGAGAGCATAACGGAAGGAACTGAAAGTATGAGAATCGCCATCCCCCTTGCTGACGGAAGGCTCGCCATGCACTTCGGGCATTGCGAGAGCTTTGCACTGGTGGATGTTGACACAGAGTCGGGCTGTATCAATGGCAGAAACGATGTTACCGCACCGGTGCACCAGCCCGGCCTTCTTCCCCCCTGGCTTTCAGAGAAGGGTGCCACTGTGATCATCGCGGGGGGGATGGGACAGAGGGCGCAGGACCTGTTCACACAGCAGGGAATAAAGGTGGTCGTTGGAGCGCCCGCGGAAAACCCGGAGACCCTCGTCAAAGACTTTCTGCTGGGAAGCCTGAAACTCGGGGGAAACGCGTGTGACCACTGACGGGCTGGTTTCCACGGGGCACAGTCACTGCCTGTTCTGCGGAAGCTCCAACCCCATGTCACTGCACCTTGCCTTTGCGGCATCGGAAGATTGCGGTGTGAAAGCTGTTTACACCGCTCCTCCGGAACTGCAGGGATACGACGGCATTGTCCATGGGGGGATCCTTGCTTCCCTTCTGGACTCGGCCATGACCCATTGCCTCTTTCACAGGGGTGTCAGGGCGCTCACAGGAGACCTTCACATAAGGTATCTGCAGTCAGTGCCCTTCGGCGTTCCCCTTGAGATCAGCGCCCGGGTGCGCTCTTCAAGGCCCCCCGTGCATCTTCTCGAGTCGGAGATATCAACCGGCGGAACCATTATGGTAAGGGCCGACGCAAAGTTCATGGAGTGCCCTAAGAAATCCACCTGCGTCTGACGTTTTTCACTGTCAGCAGGAAAAGAATGGTGCAGTATCCGGTCAGAATGCCGATGTTCATCCACGGGTTCATCATTCCGGTCCCCAGGATAGACCTTCGAAGAAGATCGACCCCGTAAGTAACCGGAAGGGCATAGGAAAGGGGCTGAAGGAAGACAGGCAGACCCTGTACGGGAAAGAACAGCCCGCACAGGAAGACCATGGGGAATCGAATGAAGTTCGAAAAAGTCTGGGCTTCGAACACCTCGCTGACCGCGACCGCCACAAAAAGCCCCAGAAACGCTGAAACCACGGCGATAAGGATCGAGGCGGCGGCGAAAAGCGGCCAGTTCACCCCTGAAACATCTATGAACAGAATTGCCATGAGCACAGGCACGATGGCGTTGGCTACGCCGAACAGGATCGCGCCCGATGTTTTTGCCAGCATCAGTGTTTCCAGAGAGATGGGTGACAGAAGGAGCCTGTCAAAGGAACGGCTCTTCTTCTCGAACGTTACTGTAACTGCCAGCATTGATGTCGTTCCGAACAGGATCGAAAGCGCCGTAACACCCGGTAGCAGCTCCATTATGCCATCGATGCCGCCGCCGGAGCGTATGAAGAACATCCCGGTCCAGGCCAGGGGAAAGATCAGTCCCCAGCTTATGTTTGGAGGCTTCAGGTAATAAGCCTTCATGTCTTTGGAGAGAATGGCGAAAAGAGGTATCCATGTGTTCACTTCATTCCCTCCTTCTTCATCTGGTCGCTTCCTATACCGGTCACCGAAACGAATACATCCTCAAGGGAAGGTCTTCTCCTTACAGCCTCGAGCACTGAAAAACCCCTCTCCGCAAGAAAACCGACAAGGGGTGAGATCGGAAAAGCCTCTTCGGACTTAACGAAGAGGATACTCCCCTTCTCCGTGTTGAAAACGTACCGGGGGAAAACCCTGCTGAGATCGGCCAGAACTGTTTCATCGAGGCTTCCGGAGCACTGCACCCTGAGAATGCACACTCCTTTCACCGGTGCGAGAAGGTTATCGAGCGAATCCTGCCGGACGACCCTTCCATTCACGATGAAAGCGATCCGCCCGCAAAGCCTTTCCGCCTCCTCTATGTAGTGCGTTGTGAGAAAAACGGTTGTACCCGTTCCGTGGAGTTCGGAAAGAAGCTTTCTTATGTGCCTCGCGCTTTCAACATCGATACCGGTAGTCGGTTCGTCAAGAAAAAGGATGGGCGGTTCGTGAATGATACCCGCGGCTATTGTGAGCTTTCGCTTCATCCCCCTGGAATAGCCCCCGAACTTCCTGCTCCCCGCTTCAGCAAGACCGAAGGATTCAAGCAGAAGAGCTGCCCTCTCCTTCCGAGCCGTTCTTTCCATTCCGTAGAGTGCTCCGCAGAAGGCAAGGTTCTCGAGCCCGGTAAGTTCGGGGTAAAGGTTGCTCTCATCGGGAACAACACCGATGAGGTGCTGTGCAGCCTTCACATTCCCGGTGCATTCGATCCCCGCTATCTGGAGCCGACCGGAATCGGGTCGGGCAAGCCCCGTGAGCATATTGATGGTGGTGGTTTTCCCTGCTCCGTTCGGGCCAAGGAAACCGAAAAACTCACCGGGTTGAATGGACAGTGAAACATCTTCAACGGCCGTTACGTCTTCGAATCGTTTTCGAAGACTTGTGGCCAGAACAATGGGTTCGATCAACGCGGACTCCTCTCGATCATGTAGTTGAGAATCTGCGCACCGGCGACTTTCTTTCGTAACCAGTTCGAAGGGTAAGATAGCGTGAGTTGACGAATTTCGCCCAGAATCAATATATTTCTTCATGCACATATACGCATATTTGGAGGAAGACGATGGAACGGGACGCGCGTTTGTTCAAGGTGTTGTCGGACCTGACCCGGCTTAAGATCATGGTCATCCTGACTGTATCGGGAGAGACATGTGTATGTCGCCTGACTGAAGCCCTGGGGGTTTCCGAGAGCACGGCTTCGAGGCATCTGGGTGTGCTCAGGACACACGGAATTGTGAAGGCGAGACGCCAGGGCACCTGGATGCACTACAGCCTTCTCTCTCCACCCACCGGAGCCCTTGAACACCTGATCCCCTACTTCGTCACCGGGTTGTCGACGGGTTCCGAGATGACGCAGGTCCTTGAAAAACTTAAAAAAAGCTCATGCGAGACTGGGAGGCGCACCGATGGCTGAAAGAAGGATGAGCAACCCTTTCGAGAAATACCTGACGATCTGGGTGGCACTGTGTATCTTCGCGGGAATCCTTCTGGGCAAGGCGGCCCCCGACCTGGCCCAGACCCTCGATGCCATGTCGATAACAGTTGGCGGGGCGCCGGTGGTGTCCATTCCCATTGCGGTGTGCCTGTTCATGATGATGTACCCCATCATGGTGAAGATAGAATGGAAAATGACACACCCGAAGGCCGCGCGGCGCTGACCGAACTTTTTCCGCATACCGGCAAGGCACACCTGATC
>JAWOHL010000090.1:0-6471 GCA_046485185.1 Candidatus Fermentibacteraceae bacterium | reverse complement strand
GGGTGCAGTTCTGGACGACCTCGCCTTCGATTTGCGCCGTGTAGTTGTGGTTGCCCCAGATGCTGATCGTGGAGAACGTGCTCTCTGGCCTGTAGGTCTTTGAGGCGCCGAAACCAAGGTCCCTGAATCCCGTGAAGGTCGTGTAGCCGGTTCCGTTAACGTCGAATCCCTCGTCGACCTGGCTGCCGTTGACCCAGTAGCCCAGCGTGCTTCGGATCTTTTCAAATCCAAAGCTGTACGCCCCGTCGTCCTCAACACCCGTATTCCAGCTACGGGCGGCCGAACCGGAGAATAGATGGCTGCCCGGCAACTCGATGGCCCCGTCCAGCGCAAAAGCCCTGTTGCTCTCCTGGTCCAGCCCCTCCTGCGCCCAGGCGTCCCGGGAAACCCCGGAAAGCCCGAGGTAGCTGTAACCGTCGAACTGCCTGATGCCCCTGAAAATGCTGTAGTTGGCGGCTGTTTCCACAAGAGTGCTGTCGTCTTCCCACACCCTTCCGGTGAGCGCGTCGATGAAGCCGAAACTGAATCCGTCGGAGAAAGACCCTGATATCTTCGCCCCCCCGAGGATCGGGATGAGTTCGCCGTTCCAGCCGACAGCACCGATCCTTCTGGAGTAGAACATGTTGAAGGGCATGTCGAAAAGCTCGCTGCGCTCCATGAAGAAGGGCCTGCGTTCCTGGAGGAAGAGTTCGAAGTGCCCCAGGTTCATCTCGGCCTCGTCCGCCTCGATCTGCCCGAAGTCCGGGTTGAGGGTGAAGTCGGCGGTGATGCCGCTCGTGAGCCCCATCTTCACATCGATGCCTGCGTCGGCTGAGCCTTCCTCCTCATCACGGGTCTGGAAGTCGTAGTATCGTCCCGCGGCGTAGGGGCGTAACTCGAGCCCCAGCGAGCCCTCTACACCGCTTATGCCCTGAATGCGGGCGAAGTCGTCGAGATCGGCCATCTGGTTGCTTGAGGAGAGCATGTACCACCCGTTCTCGGATGTCGAGCTGAGTATCCTCTGAAAGTTCACCGACCATGCCTGCTCGGTCCGGTTGGGGAACCGAAGGCAGCTCAGCGGTATCGCGAACTCGGCGGACCAGCCGTCCGAGAGCCTCGCGGTGCCGCTTTCCCAGACCGCGTCCCAGCCGTAGTCCCACCCTCCGTGCTCGTTCAGGCGTGAGTCCATCTGCGAGTTCGCCAGACTTACCTCGAAGCTGAAAGCGCTTCTGCCGTCGTTCCAGGTGTCGAGCAGAACAGCTATCCACTCGCCGTTTATGTAGTTGTCGCGGGGGGTGAGGGCTTCGATCATCCGGTCGGGCAGCGTGTCCTGCATGAAAAAGCCGAAGTAGATGTTTGTGTCGTCGTAGAGCATTTTTATAGTCGTGGGCTGGCTCATGCTGCTGCCGTAGTCCGGACCGAACTGCCAGAGGTCGCAGGTTTCCCCGGAACAGTCCTGCCACACCGCATCATCGAGCATTCCGTCAATAACCGGCGCCTCTTCAGTCCTCTGTGCGCCCACCGTCCCGGTCGGCGCTGCCGCCACCACTGAAAGAACCCAAAGGATCTGAAGCACCACGCACCCCCTTCTCGTAAACGAATTCTCAACACACCAGAGAAACTTTTTACAATTTCCGACCGGTCGGCCCTGCGGCAAAATAGTGTTAAAAGATGGATTGTCAAGATTCATTCAGAAACACCGCCGCTGTCAGAAGGACGGGGTGTTTCTGTTCAGCGTTACGGATGCTGTTGAACTACACCCATGGTGCCCGATTGCCCCTGTGTTACTGCGTCGACAGGAAAGCCCCGGTCCACGGTGGGCGTGCCGGCGCATGGGATCCACGGAGCATCTCCCGCCAGGCTTCATCGGTGAGCCTGTCAGCCATGGGGTGCGTGAACTCGTAGTAGCTCAGCACGGGCCCGACCGCTGCCTCAACATGGCCATCGGGCCTCATATAGGCAACTATGCAGAAGTCCAGGCTGCCCGAAGCCACCTCGAGAACCGAACCCGAGTTCTGGTCGGTGTGTACGTCGGCGATCAGGGTTGTCTCGAGCCCCTCGGATGTTTCGCCTCCCCAGGCGATGGCTCTCTCCAGCCAGGCCGCGAAGCTCTTCAGGAAATCGGCGTCATCAGTTGTTATGGCTTCGCCCCTCAACTGCGTTTCTGCAATGGTCCGCAGCCTTTCGGTGATGTTCACGGCGTTGTTGAACCTTGTCGAAAGGGCGTCGTCCACAAGGCCGTAATGCTCGAGCCCCCTTCGTGCCATCTCAAGTGTGGCGGTTAGTTCCCCGTAGACCTCGGGCACCGGTTCCACGAAGCCTGCGGAAGGGATGGGTTCGTCGAAACCCGGCGCGCAGCCCGCCTCCATGGTGTAGCTCTGCTTGGCGTAAAGGATGGTGTCGTGCCGCAGCATGGCCCACGAGGCCAGGAAGTTCGAGAGGGTGTGAGCCTCCCATGCATCGGTTCGCATGAAGTCAGGGTAGCCCTCTCCACGGTCTTTCTGAAGCAGGTAGAGGCAGTGTAGCCACGACATGTACAGCGTGGCGTGCCAATCCTCGGCACCGTAGGCCTCCACCATGGCGGTCATGGCAGCCAGTGAATCACCGTAGTTCGCGTAACCGAAATCGCCGTTGCGCTCAAGGATGCTTCTGGCGGCGCTGCTTCCGAAGGCTGCCGCCACGTCGAGCCCAGTGGGCATGAAGCGCTGCCTTCCGGAAGCCTGGGCACCCACTGCGGGGAAGACCAGTTTGCCCAGTATCTCGCTGTCGGGCGTGTATCTTTGTCCCAGGAACCTGAAGCCGGTGGTCGTTGCGAAAGCCCCCGCCAGGTCGCCCGGATCGAACTCGCCCTGCTCGTCGGGCATCGAAACCAGTCCCCCTGTGCCGCTGTAGATCGAGGGCCCGGCAAAGGATGTGTTCACCAGTTCCCTGAAGGCGTGGTAGAAGCCCGTGCTCCAAATGATGTCCACCGTGGATCCGGAACCCTCGAGCTGCGCTGCGGCCGAGGCGTACTCGGGCACCGAAAGGTCGTCGGCGAAGCCGGCAAAGAATGCGGTGATCTCGTAGATCCTGGCCCATATGTCCAGAAGGCGCTCATCCCCTGACCTTATCGTTTCGAGGTCGCTCACCGTCATCAATGCGCACGCGGTCATTGCCAGGGCGTCCTCCTCGGAAACCAGCCATTTATCCTGCGGGCCGTGGGGTTCTCCTCCGTTGAGAAGAAGCGTGAGCCTTCCCAGCCACATCATCGACCTGAAGTAGCGTTCGAGAGCGGGGCTTGCAGTGTAGTGCCCCCTTGGAACGTACTGCGAATAGTCCTCGAGGTAACCGAAAACGGGGCTCTCCCCGAACCCCGCATGGGCATCGATCAGTGCAAGCTCCCGGGCCACCTCGTCCGCGATGGAGGGGTCGGGCACAAAATCGGGGTCCAGAAGGGCAAGCGGGACAGCGAAGTAAGCCGCACCAAGGCTGGCGCCCCTGTCCATGTTGGCCCGGTAAAGAGATTCGCACAGGACATGGAGGTCTTGGGAAAGATGGTCCTGCTCAACCTGCTGAAGGATCTGGTCGAAGAAGATGTGAAGCATGTGGAGGGGAATGCCCGCGGACACGAAGACGGGCTGGTCGAAGGCCGCGACGGTTTCGAATGCTCTGACCGGGTTGTCCGTTGCGTAGAACGGCGAGAACACCACGAACCCGTTTTCAACAAGGCTCGCCGGAACCTCCTCGAGGCCTGCGTTCTGAAGCAACCGCTCAAGGTTGAACACCCGTTCCGGTTCAAGCGGCAGCCCCATGGAAGGCATCGCCGGGTTCACCGAGGATGGTACCGGTACGTAGAATTCTAGAGCGAAGGACGATGCCATCTCCACTCCCTCCGTAAAGACCAGGTCGCCGCCCGAGGGGATTCCCCTGACGGCTATTGGGGTGTCGTTCCCCCCGAGACACGCAGTTGCTGCAATAACGCCCGTCAGGAACAGAAATCTGTGATTCATGGTTAGTCTCCCTTCCTGCGGTGTTACAGCGCAGGTAACCCTTTATTCCGGGGCGCGACCCGACGGTGATGAACATAAGCAACAGTTGTGCGCCGAGGCCCCGCAAATACTTTTGTCTTCAGGCCAATGGACAAGTATGTTTCAATACCCAGTATGGGGAAAGCATAAAGTGTTTGGGAAAAGGTTGGAAAAAAATGTCATTCTTCGGCAAGATCAAGCAGGGCCTCGGTATCGGGACCGCTTCGGTGGAACTGGATGTTCCTCCATTCTTCAGAAAAGACGACGAGAACATCACCGGCAAGGTGACCATCACCGCCAAGAGCCACCAGAAGGTAAAGTCGGTCATCGTACGCATGTCCGAGACCTACACCACCGGCCGGGGCGACGACAAAAAGGTGAAGGAGTACAAGCTGGGTGAAGTTGTGCTCTTCGAAAAAATACCCTTCGAACTCAAGGAAGCTGAAGTCAGGGAGGTCGAGTTCTCACTGCCCTTCTCCATGAAACCATCGAGCAATCAGGCAATGGCTCAGAAGGACGGAGTGCTCGGTGCACTGGGCAAGGCGGCGGTGTTCGCCTCAAGCGAGAAGTCCGACTACAGGATCATTGCCAGCGTTGACCTCGAGGGCGTTGCGCTGGACCCCACAGACACCAAAACGATCCGGCCCGAGTAGAGAAAAGGCAGGGGGCTGGCCGCAATCCCGCGTCAGTCGCCTCCTGTATAGGCGCTTTGTTTCGAGTTCGTCTCGATGAAGCGCTGAACGGCGTTCCTTATCCGGGTCAGTTCGTGTGACCGTTGAAGGTGCGGCACCCCCACCGAGCCCGTCTCGAGCTTCAACTGCCTGTCGCCGTACCTGTACAGAAGCTCGGCCTCGAGTCGCAGATTGCTGTCGAGGTACCTGAAGGTGTAACCGCCCTCAGGCACGGGGTCGGTTCCCGTGACGATCAAAGCGTGGGCATCCAGCCCCGGCGTCTGGAACTTGACGTATGCGGCACCTTTCGAAGAGGTCTCGGCGTGAATCCTGTCCATTATCGCCTTGAGCCTCTCCGGTGACACCTTTGAAGACCCCGCGAGCCCGTTGATCCACGCGAACTGAACCACACCCTCGAATATCTGCCGCCATTCCAGCAGTTTCTGGATCTCGGCTCTCCGGTCGCCCGAGAATTCCCGGAGGTTTGCGTAGCCTGGTATCGCGACTACCCGCTCCGCTCTCATCAGGGAGCGGATTATCTGAAGCGCTCGGGATTTGCTCGCCCGGTGGCGCTCCGGCATGAAGTAGGCAAGGTACAGGGCGTTGCGGGTGAACCTCGAGTGCCACCAGCATACACCCTTCCCCAGAAGCCCCCCCGAGTTGATGAAGCACATCAGATTGGGGTTGGGGCCGCCCCCCGGGGGGCTCGCGGTGAGCGACGGCACGTAATCGTTCGAGCACGCGCTTTTGATGAACTCTTTTTTCGAGACTGCGGCGGGCCTCCAGGTGGGCATCCTTCCTCCCTTTCAGACAGGTTGAACCACGACATTCGCAGTGGGAACAATCCCGCATGCAAAGCTAAATGGCAATAGCCCGGTCTGGCCGCCCGTCCCCGGCGCGGTGCATGTTAGGCCGGTACCGAACGGAAGGATGCCGGTGATAAGGAACCACAAGAGGGAAGAGCTGGAACGGAGCATTCTACGAAGCCTTTCGGGCCTCCCGGGATGCGTTGCACAGAGTGTTTTCGACGATAACGAAGTACTGGCCATGCAGGACTACGCCAACGTGGTGTCCATCATGCGGCTCAACATGAACGACCACGGACCGGTGCACATGCGGATAGCCGCCATGAACTCACTGAAGATGCTGGACCTGCTGGTGGAAAGCGGCGTGAGGCTCAACCTCGAGACCGAGTCGGACCTTTCGGCTGACGACAGCAGGGTTGCCGTTTTCCTGGCGGCAATGCTTCACGACATAGGCATGGCCGTGGAGAGGGATGGCCACGAAGAGCATGCCCTCATTCTTGCGAAACCCCTCATCGACAGGATCCTCCTTCAACACTATCCCGACTCGCTGCGCAGGAGGATAGCCATCGCCTCGACTGGAGTCGAGGGGATAGCCGGGCACATGACCAACAGGCGCGTGTCATCCCTGGAGGCGGGTCTTGTCCTGATCGGAGACGGCTGCGACATGGAGCACGGCCGGTCCCGCATCCCCAAAAAGATATCCCCGGGCCCCCAGGTGGGCGACATCCACAGGTACTCGGCCTCGGCGGTCGAGAAAGTGGTCATAGAGAAGGGCGAATCCCGCCCTATAAGGATCCTCATCACCATGAGAGAGAACGCCGGCTTTTTTCAGGTGGAACAGGTGCTGTTCCCGAAGATCAGGGCAAGCCCCGTGAAACCCCACATCGAACTGCTCGCCGGAAAAAAGGGCGGGAACCTGCTTCAGTACCTTTAACCTGGCTCAGGGTTCCGCGAGCAGGACATGCTCCATGAAATCATAGGACCAGACTGAGTATCAATCAACTCGTT
>JAWOHL010000059.1:0-20028 GCA_046485185.1 Candidatus Fermentibacteraceae bacterium | reverse complement strand
TCGAGTGCCCCGTCGCCGTTTATGTCGTACAGGGTGGGTGTGTAGGGAAAGCCTCCCCCGGGAGTGTTGAAGCTCACGGGCCAGCCCTCGCAAACGTCGGGGTCATCCGTTGAAGGAGGTGTTGAGGGGCTGGAAAAAGGCGTCAGGAAAGAACCGGAGGTCGGAAGCACCGGCAAGGCCGCTGCAATGACAAGGATCGCGATCATGGCGGATTCCTTTCTTCTCTCTCTACCTGCACATCCATTCCAAAACGGTCAATACTAATCTATTGCATGGCATTCAATTATGCCAGCAAACTAAGTTATCTAAGTCCGTCCCCACTCCTCTTTCAAGACCGAGAAGAAGTGGCGGTCGAGCCAGAGGCCGGAGCGGTGGCTGTGGAGGCGCATGGTGCCTTCCCAGACGAAGCCGAGGGCGCGAAGGGTGCGCTCGGACGAGGTGTTGCCAGCAAGGCAGGTGGCGCTTATGCGGTGCATGCCCAGCTCGTGAAGGCCGAACTCGACGAGAAGCCTGGTCGTTTCGCGGGCGAGCCCCCGTCCCTGGAACTCGCGGGCCAGGAAGCAGCCAAGCCTGCCGTCGCCGCCGCCCTGTCCCCGGCCCCTCCAGTGAATGCTGCCGCACCCGGCCACCCTGCCGCTCTGCTCTTCGACGATGGCCAGCCGGTAACGGGACCTCAAGGGCCTGTGCTGGTCGCGGATACAGTCGGAAAGGTAGAGAAGGCTCTGCTCGAGCGTCTCGGCGCCCCAGCTCAGGAACTTCATGACCTCGGGGTCGCCGTGCCAGGCGTGAACGGCCTGAAGGTCGTCCGGGCAGTGCTCCCTCAGTGTCACGCCCTGACCGTGAAGGACCATGTCAGAGGTCTTCTTCCTCGAGAGTGTACGCAAGGGGCATCACCGGGTCGTAGAGGACGTGCGGTGGAACGGGGTAGAGGGGACCCGCCTTGGCCATCTCTACGAGGTTGGGGGCCATCACTTCCCGCACGGTGTGCCACGGCGCGGCGAACACCAGCTCGTGGTTCTGGGTCCCGCCGAACCGCCGGTCGCCGGCGCAGGGGAAGCCTATCATCGGTCTGTCCTCGCCAAGCACGAACCCTATGGCGCTGCACACCGCGGCCTCGGCCACGGTGTCGGCTGCAACCTTTTCGCCGCTTTTCCTATTGACCGTGTGGACAAGCCTCATGACCTGAGCGGGGTTGGCGTAGAAGAGCACCACCTGGGGCTCGAAAACCGCGTCCCCCAGCGGGGCAAGCTCGATGGCGTCGTAGACCTTCCCGCCGTCGCCGAGTTTGTAGGTGTTCTCGAAAAAGACCTTCCCGGCTTCGGCATCGGCGGTGTACTTCCCCACCGCGGCCTCGCCGGAGACTAACGCCGGTGTGGTCTTCACCAGCCCGGCGCACGACGCGCCTATGGAGCAGACCATCCGGTCCGGCACCGCTGCGGTCGCCCTGCCTCCGTGCCTTGCCATGCTTATGAGCTGGCAGATGTTCAGCTTCATGGGAAAAGGCTTTTTGCCCAGCTCCGTGCGGTCCGCAAGCAGCCTGACCGCCACGGGCCGGGTCTCGAACTTCAGTTGAGAGAAGAAAAGGTCCTCCGCTTCCCTGACAGTCATTATCCGGCTCCCGTCGATGGAATGATCATCCCAAATCGTGGCAAACATACAAAGCTTGTTGTGATGATGTATATTGCCCGGCATGAACTGGAACCTGATACTCACCCGGGAAAAGGCCCTCCATCCCGGAATGAACGAGGCCGACGCCATCAAGCTGTTCTACCAGGCTCTCCGTGGCGGCGACCATCTCATGGGCGACATCGACCATTACCTGACCGAACTGGCCCGGGAATGGGACGGTCTGCCCGTCTCCATTGATCCCATGCCTCCGCTGTTCCAGGTCATAAGCCCCTCGTGTGACATGGCCAGGCTTCACCTGGTGCCCGCCAAAAGCCGTGGCGTTTCCCTCAAAGCCGTGGCCGAGATCCTCGAGGCCGGCGGGTTCGCATCCACGCCGGAAAGAGTGGTGGAAGAAGCCCTGCCGGGTTTCCTCAAGGCCATCCATGAGCTTCGTTTTCAAAAAGAGCCGATCCAGAAGGCTTTCAAGGGAGACAGCTATCACCACTCCCCCGGCTACGGCTTCGCTTCCTACAGGGTGATCACCTTTCGAAATAGCTCGTGACATCGCCGGGCGCGGTGCCCGTGACCGAGAAGAAAAGGTCCCTCAGTTCGGGGAGGGTCACGCCTGCGCTCTCCATCGACCTGATGATGCGTCCCTGGTGGATTATGCACAGCGTGTCGCAGTTGCCGTGAACCTCGGAGAGCGTGTGGGTGGAGATGAGGACCCCCGCCCCCGAATCCGCGGCGGCACGGACCATGCGCCAGAACGTCTCGGCTGAAGGCGGGTCAAGCCCCACCAGGGGCTCGTCGATGACATAGAGCCTGGGACGGGCGGTGAACGCCGAGCTAAGCACCACCCTCTGGATCATCCCGTGGCTGTAGGAACCAGTTCGCTGGTCGAGCCATCCGTCCATCTCGAACAGTTTTGAACAGAAGGCTATGCGCTCCTGCAGCCCCTCGTGGGGGATGCCCCGCAACCTCCCCGCGAAAAGCAGGTATTCGCGCCCCGTGAGGCGCTTCCACATCACCGGTTCGTCGGGGACGAAGGCTATGCTCTCCCGCATGCGAGCAACGGGCACGCCGTCGATGGTCACCTCGCCCGAATCGGGCGTCACCAGACCGGCTATCATCTTGAGGGTCGTCGATTTCCCCGCGCCGTTCGGACCCAGGAGGCCCACCACCGACCCGGCGTCGACCGTGAAGCTCAGCTCGTCGACCGCCTTCTTCCCGCCGAACGTGCGGCTGACCCGGTCAAGGCGAAGCATCAGACGCCCACAAGGGCCCCGGTGAACTCCACGGGGTCGAACACTGACATGTCGCCGCCGCCCTCGCCGGTCCCTATGAACATTATGGGGATGCCCAGTTCGTGAGCCATCGCGAAAACTGCGCCGCCTTTGGCGGTACCATCGAGCTTGGTTATCACGAGGCCGGTGAGGGGCACCGCCGAGGCGAAGCCGCCGGCCTGCTGCAGGGCGTTCTGCCCCACCGAGCCGTCGAGGACAAGAAGGACCCTGTGGGGGGCGCCCTCCATGGACTTGCCGATCACCCGGCGGACCTTTGACAGCTCGTCGAGAAGCCCCTTCCTGTTGGGGAGCCTGCCCGCCGTGTCGATGAACACGCGGTCGAAATCACGGGCCACGGCGCTGGCCACGGCATCGAAGGCCACGGCGCCGGGGTCGGTCCCCTCGGGCCTCACAACGACGGGGATGTCGAGCCGCTTGCCCCACAGGGCGAGCTGCTCGCCGGCGGCCGCCCTGAAAGTGTCGGCGCACGCCATGAGCGTTTTGAACCCCCGGGCCTTCTCCATTGCGGCAAGCCTTGCGACCGTTGTGGTCTTGCCCGAACCGTTGACCCCCACGATCATCGTAACCATCGGGCGCGGGTCGCCCGCGGGCTCGGTGTGCGCCGGGAGCATTCCCCTCAGCACCACCGCAAGGCCCTCCCTTGGGCCGAGGCCCTGCTTCGAGCAGAGCGCGGGAAGGTCGGTCATGACCCTCTCGGTCAGTTTCCAGCCCAGGTCAGCCTCGAGCAGGGTTTCCTCGAGCCTCGCCATGTCGGCCGCGTCCGGCACGCCTTTGCCGAAAAGCGACGCGAGCCTTCCCGCAAGGGCGTCCCTGCTTTTCTTCAGTTTTTCTGAGAGATCGGGGTTCAAGGGTACACTTCCTTCACTCGATATCCGAAAGGCTCACGGTGGTGAGCCCCGAGACGCCGGGTTCGGCCATGGTGATCCCGTAGAGCCTGTCCGAGGCCTCCATCGACCTTTTGTTGTGGGTCATCATTATGAACTGGGTATCCGTGCTGAACCGCCTCAGGATACCCATGAAACTGTCTATGTTCGCGTCGTCGAGCGGGGCGTCCAGCTCGTCGAGTATGCAGAAGGGGCTGGGCTTCACCAGGTAGAGGCTGAAAAGCAGCGCCACGGCAGCAAGCGCCCTCTCGCCGCCCGAGAGCGAGGTCACGTTCTCGAGCTTCTTGCCCCTGGGCCTGGCCATGATCTGTATGCCGCCCTCGAGGGGGTCCTCAGCGTCGAGGGCGATGATGTCGGCCTCCCCTCCCCCGAACAGCTCGACGAAAACCACCCTGAAGTGGTCCCGCACCTGCGAGAATGTCTCGCGGAAACGGGTCTGGGCCTCCCTGTTTATCTCGGTGATGGCAGTCTCCAGTGATTCACGTGCCTCCATGAGGTCGCGCCGCTGCTCGGTCAGAAAGCCAAGCCTCTCCTCGGTCTCCCTGAACTCGTCTACGGCCAGCATGTTCACGGGGCCTATGCCCTCGATGATCCTCGACTGACGCTGCTCTTCGTCCGCCAGTGCCTGGGGAGGCTGGTCGATGAAGGGGTTTTCCCCGTCCTGAGAGGGCAGCCCCTTTCTGAGCCCCTCAACCTTCTCCTCCAGGCCAACCGATTCCGAATGCGCGAGGGACCGCTTCTCACGGGCCTGCCCGTGAAGGCTTCTGGCAGTGGACGACTGCTCCTCGAGGGCCGCCGTCTTCTGAATGAGTTCGGCCCTGGCCGAAGCAACCCTGTTCCGGTTCTCGCCCGCGGCGTCCCTGTCCTTCGTCAGACCGGCGACGCGCTTCGAAAGCGTTTCGAGCTCCTTCTCCAGCGTGCCCGCCCGGGAGGTCAGTTCGCCGGCTTCACTCGCAAGCTCTTCGACGGTGGTCGATGCCGCGTCTGACTCGGTCCTGAGTTCGAGGGCCCTCTTCCTGAGCTGCGTGACGCGGCCCTCCGCCTCGCGCAGGTTCATTGCGGCGCGCTCCCTGGCCAGGAAGACGCCGGTGCTCTGCTCTCTGACCCTTTCGAGAGCCTCGGCCGCTGCCCTTGCGGCCTCGGTGAGCAGAACGAGCCTCTCCTCGCCCTCCCTTATGCCCAGGTCGGGGTCGGGGCACGGTTCGTCTTCGCGGGAGAGCCCTGCAAGCTCTTCCCCAAAGCCCCGCAGGGTATCCTCGAGACCCGACAGTGTCTTTTCGGCCTCGGACTTCCGGCTCGAAAGCACCGCCTCGGCGCGCTGAAGGTCTGCGAGCTTTGCCCTGAGGCCTTCGGTCGTCTTCTCCCGCAGGGCCACCGACTCACTCAGTTCGCAAGCCTTTCCGGAGAGCTCCGACACCTGGCCGGCCAGTTCGAGAAGCCTTTTCTCACAGGAGGCAAGGGCCGATGCTATCTCGACCGCGCCGGTGCCGCCTTCGGGAACCCCGAGGCGCACGGTCCCGTCGGGCATGAAAAGGTGCCCCTCGCGGGTCACTATTCCCATCGTGGTCCCCGATCCGAACCATTCGAGGGCGGTTTCGAAATCGGGCGCCAGAACGTAGTGCCTCAGTACCGACTCGGCCACGGGGTCGGGTTTGGCAAGAAAACCGTCCATGGTAACGGCGCCGGGGGGAAGCCCGCCGGGGCAGGTCCTTCCGCCAACGGCGTACCTTGCCCCGTCGCCCGGCAGCCCGGTATGGACTTCGGGCACAGGCAGGGCCGTCTGCATCCCATCGAGGCACGCCCCGACCGCATGACCCATCTCCGGCTCGGCATCGATCACCGCGCCCAGGGTTTTACCGCTCCTGGCAATTTCAAGAGCGTTCCGGAGGGCCGTAGCCTCGCGCTCACATGCGCCGTGGAGGGCTCCGGCCTCGCCGGCCCTCAGCGCGGTATCCGCCGCGGCCGCCCTGGCTTCGGCAAGGCCTTCGGTGGCCTCACGCAGTTCGCCCCCGGTCAGTCCGCACTCGAGTCGCGCCTGCTCGATCTCGACCGAAAGGGTTTCAATTGAAGCCTTCAGGGCCAGGGCATCGGCCCGGCCGTGGGAGAGCTTCTGGTCAAGCTCGTGCGCCCTCTGCCTCTCCGCTTCGTAAGCCCTGGCCTTCTCGAGGTAGCGGTTTCGAAGTTCGGTGAGGGAATCGGCACACTCCTTCTCCCTGCCCCGTGCTTCGGAGAGGGCTTCCCGGGCTTTTTGGACGGCCTCTTCGCACGCGGCCGCGGCCTCTTCCTCCCGCCGGGCGGCCTGTGCGGCATCATGGGCAGTCGCCTCCCATCGCGTGGCTTCAGCTTCGGCCTCTATGGCGTCCCTCTCGTACTTCAGTGCCCGTTCGCGCTCCCGGGCGCAGCGGGCCATGTTCTCACCCGAGGTGCGGCGCATGCCCGCAACCCTCTCGGTGGAAACGGCCCTCTCCCTCTCCAGGCCGGCTATCTCCGATTCAATGGAGGCGCACTTCGCGTGGGCCTCGTCGAGGCGGCTCTGGGCCTCGCCCTGACGAACCCTGGCCTCGGCCAGGGCGACCTCGAGAGATGAGAGTGCGCCGGCGTGCAGGGCCTCGTCGGCGGCTGCCTGCGAAAGCGCCCTGCGGGCAGCGGTCAGCCTCTGTTCAAGCAGGAGCAGCTCGCCCGAAGCAAGCGCCGCCCTGATCTGTTCAATGGTGTTCCGGGCCTTCTCGTACCGCCTGTACGAGGCCACCTGCTTCCGAAGGGCGCCATGGGTGCGCTCCACCTCGGAGATGATGTCGGAAAGGCGTTCGAGATCGGTCCCGGCGGTTTCCAGCTTGAGCCCCGCCCTGTGCCTCTGGATCTTGTAGCGGCCTATCCCCGCGGCCTCGTCGAAGAGCTCACGGCGGTCTTCCGCCCTGGGGGAGAGGATGGTCTTCACCATCTCCGCCTCGAGTATCCAGTAACCTGCGCTGCCGAGGCCCCGGTCGACCATCAGGTCGGTAACGTCCATCAGACGGCATTTGCTGCCGTTTATGAGGTATTCGCTCACGCCCGAGCGGAATAGCCTTCTCGTGACCGACACCTCGTCAAAATCGAGAGCCAGTGACCTGTCGGAGTTGTCGAAGGTCACCTTGACCTCGGCCATGCCCATGGGCTTCCGCCCCGAGCTGCCGTCGAAGATCACGTTCTCCATCACTTCGGCGCGAATCTGCTTTGCGCTCTGCGTGCCGAGCACCCACCGCAGGGCGTCGGCAACGTTGCTCTTACCGCAGCCGTTGGGGCCCACCACAGAGCTGATTCCGGGCTCGAAGTCCATTATGAAGGAATCGGCGAATGATTTGAACCCAAGTATCTCGAGTCTTTTCAGGCGCATCGGCGGGACTCCGTTCGGTAAAGCCCTGGAAAGGCTGCAAGGTAGTCGATGAAACTGGTGATGACCAGGACCATTGCCGCCGCCCCCAGCAGGTCGGCGCCGGGAAGAACCTGGGGGCCGAGTACCGCTGTCGGGAAAAACGCCTGTCTTGTCAGAAAAAGTGCCATGAGCACCGTTGACAGCTTGCCGAGGGGCCTGGCCGAAGGCGGCTTGAGCCTTTTAGCGATGAACAGCCCGCCCACCCCTATGAGGACATCGCGGGACAGAAGGACAAGAAGGACCCAGAGCCTCAGGGCGCCGGTATGCACAAGGGCCCACGCGAAGAGGGCGAAGGCGATCTTGTCGGCCAGCGGGTCGAGTATGCGGCCCCAGTCGCTGACCGTGCCGGTGCGTCTGGCCACGAAGCCGTCGAGCCAGTCCGACGCTATGGCGGCGAACACGAAGATGCCCGCGGGCAAGGGCATCACACGCACGATGAAGTACGATGCCGCCGCCCCAAGCGGTATCCTGACCAGGCTGATCACATTGGCTGCTGTAAAGAACCTGCCCTCAGCCACGCCGGCCCTGCCCCTGCTTCTTGTCAAGGATGCTCCGGGCGTGCTGCAGCGCGGCTTCGCCGCCGCCCAGAAGGCGCGCCAGCTCCATCACCCTTTCGTCTTCGCCGGTGAGGACCCTTGTCCCCGATTCGGGCATTCCGTTCACGACCCTCTTCTCCACAACTATGTTCCGGTCAGCCCTTCCCGCCACCTGCGCCAGGTGGGTTATCACGATGACCTGCCGGGCCGCGCCGGCCCTGGCAAGTGATTCCCCGAGGCTGTGGGCGGTTTCCCCGCCCGTACCGGAGTCTATCTCGTCGAAGACAAGCGTCGAGACGCCGGAGGCGCCCGCCAAAGCCAGCTCGAGCGCCAGGGCGACCCTGGACAGCTCGCCCCCGCTGGCAATGGCCGCAAGGGGGCCCGGTGGCATCCCGGTGTTGGCCGTGAACAGGAACTCGGGTTCGGAGAGCCCCACAGGCCCGAAGGAGCGGCCGGCCAGCTCGATCCCCCGCGACGCCGGGGTGAACCCCACGCTGAACGCGGACGATGGCATTCTGAGCAGGCATAGTTCTTCGTTGCACTGGTCCGCAAGCTTCACCGACGCTTCGGTCCTGGCAAGCTCGAGGTCCTGCGCGCACCGGGAAAGCTCTTCCTCGAGGGCGGGCCTTCCTTCGGTAAGGGCTGAAAGCTCTTCCTCGAGGGCTTCCATCCCGGCAAGCTCGGAACCAAGCCGTTCGCCTGCCCCCAGCATCTTCTCGAGACTGCCGCCGGTACGGGAGATGAGCCTTGCGTAAGCGTCCAGCCTCTCATCCATCTCCCCAAGCCTCCCCGGGGCGTCCTCGAACTCGCCGAGAAGGCCGCGGCCCAGCCGGGCGGCCTCGGAGGCGCAGATGCCGGCCTGGCCCAGCAGCTCTAAAAGCTCACTCTGGCCGGGGTCGGAGGCGCCAATGTTCCGGCAGAACCCTGCGAGCCTTCCGATGAAGCCGTCGTCGCCCTCGAGTGCTTCGGTGAGCCCGCCGTAGAGAAGGGCCAGCTCCTGGGCCTTCTCGAGGCGGCTCCGCTCCTCCCTGAGGGTTTCGTAATCCTCACGGGCTGGTTTGAGCTTTTTGAAAAGCGTTAGTTCATGCAGCACTATCTCGCGCCGTGAAGCGAAACCCGAGATGATCCCCGAAAGCTCCAGGCTCCGGGAAAGAAGGGTTCTGTAACGGTTGTAGAGCAGGGCGTAGCGCCGGGTGAGGGGCACGCACCCCGCAAAGCCGTCCAGGATGGTCACCTGCATGGGTTTGCGAAGCAGGGCGGGAGTTGACCTCTGGGTGTGAAGGCCCATCCGGCCGTCGAGCGACTCGATAACGTCCTCCAGGGTGCTCAGGGCGTCGTCTATGAACACCCTGCTCCTTCCCTCGGCAAAAACCTCGCGCCGGATGCAGAGTTCGCCCCGCTCATCGCCGAAAACGGCCTCGACCGAGGCAAGCCGCGCCCCTGGGCGCACCAGGGTCTTGTCGGCCCTGGCCCCCATGGCAAGCAAAAGGCCGTCGATGAGTATGGACTTGCCAGCGCCCGTCTCTCCCGTGAGAACGTTCAGCCCCGGTCCGGGTTCAAGCACGGTGTCGCTTATCGTGGCCAGGTTCGAGAGGGCGAGCCTGTTCAGCATCTCATCCCCTGAAGCTCCATCCCAGCTTCCTGCCAAGCCTCACGTAGTAGCCCTCCTCGTTCGGAAGGCTCACCACCAGCCTGTTGCGGGACGCCCGGCTGACGGTGACGCCGTCGCCGTCGCCCAGCGACATGCCGGTGGCCCTGCCGTCGGGGCTCACCAGGGCCCTGTCTCCCGGTCCGAGGATCTTGATGGACACCGACGCGGAGAGCGGTATCACGATGGGCCGCAGGGAAAGCAGATGCGGGCACACAGGTGTTATCACCATGGCGGACAGGTTCGGGTGCAGGATGGGCCCGCCGCAGGAGAGGCTGTAGGCCGTCGAGCCTGAGGGCGTCGATACCAGAACGCCGTCGCCGGTGAGCATGGCGGCGGACTGGCCGTTGACCTCGATGCCCATGTGCAGAAGGCCGAAGTCGGAACATCTGTGCACGCACACGTCGTTCACTGCCGTGTGTTCGGAGCCGTCGGGGAACCTCAGTGAAAGAAGGGGAAGCTCGTTTACATGGTAATCACCCGAGGCAAGGTACTTCGCGGCCGCGGGAAGCGCGTCTTCGCCGCAGGAGGAAAGAAAGCCCAGGTGCCCGGCGTTCACGGCAAGGACCGGGATCTCGAACATGTTGAAGCACTTCAGGAACGTGCCGTCGCCGCCTATTGCAACGACAACATCGGGGTCGGTGTCGGATACGGTTATCCCGGCGCCGGTGAGAACGGCCGCTGCCGCGTGGTACCGCTCGGGCAGGAAGGGCGCGTAAACGCTTGCGGTGACCACGGGCTTCATCGGAACTCCCCGGTTTCCATCACGGCCGTGGCCATGCCCTCGGCGTCAAGCCCGACCCGGGCCAGAATGCTCCTGTGGTTGCCGTGGGGCTGGAAGTCGTCGGGTATGCCCAGGCTTGCGACCCTCGTTCCCTCGAGCACCGCCTTCAGCCCCTCGCCGAACCCCCCGGCAAGGCAGCCCTCTTCTGCGGTCACGACGCACTTCACGTTCCGGGCCAGAGCCTGTATCTCTTCGGTGGGCATGGGCTTCAGCCATATCGGGTCGTAGACGGCCACGCTGATCCCCCGTTCCGCCAGTATGTCAGCCGCTTTCACGGCCTGGGTCGCCATAACGCCTACCGCCACTATCAGGGCGTCGCTTCCGGGCCTTATCAGCTGGCCCCTGCCGGGCGTTACGGTATCGGGGGGTGGAGCCACCCTTTCCGGCTCGAGGCCCCTGGGGTAACGGATACCCACAGGCCCCGAAAGCCCGGGCAGTACCCCCCTGAGAAGGGCTTCGAGAACCCCGCAGTCCCGCGGGGCAGCCAGGGAAGTGCCGGGAACCAGGCGGAACATGGCAATGTCGTGCACACCGTGGTGGGTGGGGCCGTCGGCCCCCACTATGCCCGCCCTGTCCAGCGCGAAGAGCACCGGAGCGTTCTGCAGCGCGGCGTCGTGCACGAGCTGGTCGAAAGACCTCTGGAAGAATGAGCTGTAGATGGCGACCACCGGCTTCAGCCCCCCGAAGGCAAGGCCGCAGGCGAATGTCACTGCGTGCTGCTCGGCTATCCCAACGTCGAAGAACCTTTCGGGGTAAGCCGCTGCGAAACCTGAAAGCCCCGTGCCGTCGGGCATGGCGGCGGTAATGGCCACAAGTGAGCTGTCGGACCGGGCCATGTCGGTGAGTACACCGCCGAAGACCGAGGTGAAGCTCTGGCCCGGCGTGGCGCCCGAAGCCCCGCTTATTCCGTGGAAGTCGACCGGTTCGCACTCGGCCGGCTCGTAACCCTTGCCCTTCTTGGTCACCACGTGCACCAGCACCGGGCCGTGGAGTTCCTTCACGCGGGCCAGAACAGCGGTGAGAAGGGGAATGTCGTGCCCGTCTACCGGGCCTATGTAACGCACCCCGAACTCGTCGAACACGTTCACGGGGTTCACTATGGTCTTTTTGACCGCTGCGCCTGCGTAGCCGGCGGCCCGGCGCATGGTGTTGCCCACGGTGGGAACCTTGCCCAGGGTGTTCCAGACCTCGTCCTTGAGCCGGTTGTAGCGGGGGTCGGTGATGAGCTTCATGAAATGCCTGCTTATGGCCCCAACATTTGGGGAGATGCTCATCCTGTTGTCGTTGAGTATCACCGTCATGTCGGTGTGGGCCTGGCCCAGGTTGTTGAGCCCCTCGAAGGCGAGGCCCGCGGTCATGCTGCCGTCGCCTATGACGGCAAGAACCCTGTGCGGTTCGCCCCTCAGGTCGCGGGCCAGTGCGAAACCCAGGGCGGCGCTTATCGAAGTGGAGCTGTGGCCCGTGCCAAAGCAGTCACACGGGCTTTCGTCACGCTTCGGGAAGCCGCTTAACCCCCCGGCCTGCCGCACCGTGTGAAACCGGTTGCGCCTGCCGGTCAGGAGTTTCCAGGGGTAGGTCTGGTGGCCCACGTCCCAGATTATCCGGTCAACCCCGGGGTCGTAGACGGAGAGAAGCGCAACGGTAAGCTCGACGACCCCCAGGCTGGAGGCCAGGTGCCCGCCCGTGCAGCACACGACGTCGATTATCCTCTGTCTGACCTCTCCGGCCAGCAGTTCCTTCTCGGACGGGCTCAGCGCGGCCACGTCTCCCGGCGCGCAGATCCTGTCCAGTATGGAATCCATCAGTTCCTCCTGCCAGGAAGGTAAAGGCAAAGGTCGGCCACCGGACGCCACCGTTCCCCAAGGGCCAAAAACGCATCGGAAAGGGCCGCCGCTTCGGTTACGGCCCGCGCGGTCGCGCCGGAAAGCCCCAGCGCGGCAACCGGGTTCCACTTGCCCCGTGACGCATCCTTGCCCACGGCCTTACCCATCTCCGTCTGGGAGCCCGTGACGTCCAGTATGTCATCGGTGAGCTGAAAAAGGAACCCGAGCCTGTCCCCCAGTTCGGAAACGGTGTTCAGAAGCTCAGGGCCGGCCCCGGCGGACATTGCCCCCAGCTCCAGCGAAACACGGATGAGGGCGGCGGTCTTTCCGCGCACCATCGTTGTGATCCATGCCTCGTCAGCGTCCTCGGGAGGGAACATGTCCATGAATTGTCCGCCGACAAGGTACCGGGCACCGGACGCCTCTGCCAGGCGCATCAGCATCGCGTTCACCCGGCCGGGCGGACCCGGCGTGAGGGAGAGGGTTCGAAAAGCCTCGACCAGAAGCCTGTCACCGGCAAGGATGGCATTGGCCTCTCCCGCATGTTTGTGAAGGGTGGGCATGCCGCGCCTGGTGTCGTCGTCGTCCATTGATGGGAGGTCGTCGTGGACCAGGGAGTAGGTGTGAACCATCTCAACGGCGCACGCGGCAGGAAGGGCCCTTTCAGGGTCGCCCCCCATGGCCAGGCACGCCTGCCTCACAAGAAAGGGCCTGAGCCTCTTGCCCCCCGTGGAAAGAGCGTAACGGCAGTGTTCGGGCAACTGGGTACCGTCGTGGTACATGAAAAGCGATTCCAGGCCGGCTTCAACCCACAGGGCAGCGGTGTCCAGCCCGCTTCTAAGCAATGGATCCATCGCCCCGTCCTTCCGTAACCGGCCCTAACGGGCCGTTTCGGATGCCCTGACCTCCCTGATGACGGTAACCTTGATCTGACCCGGGTACTCCATCTCGCTCTCTATCTTCCTTGCTATCTCACGGGCCATGTCCGACGCCCCGGCATCATCGATCTGTTCCGGTTTCACGGCGATCCGAAGCTCGCGTCCCGCCTGGATGGCGTAGGATTTGCCCACGCCCTCGAACGAGTCGGCTATGGCTTCCAGCTTGTGCAGACGCCTCACGTAAAGCTCAAGGGTTTCCCTGCGGGCTCCGGGTCTGGCGCTGCTCACCGCGTCCGCGGCCTGAACAAGAACGGCGTAGAGGCTTGTTGGCTCGATCTCTTCGTGATGGGCCCCTATGGCGTTGCAAACCAGCATCTGTTCGTCGAACCTTCTGGCAAGCTCCATGCCCACTATGGCGTGCGAGCCTTCCAGCTCCTGGTCGGTGGCCTTGCCTATGTCGTGCAGAAGGCCCACCCGCCTGGCGATGGCAGGGTCCAGTTTGAGCTCGCTTGCGAGAAGGCCGCAGATGTGGGCCACCTCGAGCGAGTGCTGGTACATGTTCTGGCCGTAGCTGGTGCGGTAGCGGAGGCGCCCCAGGTGCCTGATGAGCTGTGAGTGCAGCCCCGGAACGTTGGCCTCGAGGGACAGCTCGTTTCCAAGCTTCCTTACCTTCTTCTCCATATCCGCCTGGGCCTTCTGAACTATGCTCTCGATGCGGCCCGGGTGGATCCTGCCGTCGGTGATGAGCTTCTCGAGGGCCTGCCTGGCAACCTCACGGCGCACCGGGTCGAAGCAGGAGAGCACAACGGCCTCGGGTGTGTCGTCTATCACCACATCCACGCCGGTTGCGCTCTCGAAGGCCCTTATGTTACGCCCCTCGCGTCCGATGATGCGCCCCTTCAGCTCGTCGCTGGTGAGGCTTACCACCGAAACGCAGTTCTCGACGACATGGTTGGCGGCACACCGCTGAACCGCGGTGGAGAGGATCATCGTGGCCTTCTCCTCCGACGATCTCTCGGCTTCCTCGATTATCCCGCGGGTGATCTTGGCCGCCTCGTGACGGGCCTCCTCGCGGAGGTTCGAGAGAAGCAGGTTCCTGGCGTCCTCCCGCGAGAGCATCGAAATGTCTTCAAGTTTCTGGTTCTGCTCTTCAAGAAGTTTGCTTGCCCTGAGATGCTTGGCGTTGAGCGACTGCTCACGCTCGGCAAGCGCCGTTTCCAGCCCCTTCAGGGACTCGGCCCTTGCATCAAGGGTTTCGCGGTTCCTCTGGATCTGTTCGAGCTGCCGGTTCATCCCGGTTTCCCGGCGGTCGAGCTCGGACTGGGACTGGCGAAGTTTCTCGAGCTGCGAGGCCTTCTCCCCCGCGATTATCTCCCTTCCCTCGAGAAGGGCTTCCTTCTTCAGGGTTTCGGCTTCCCTTCTGCCCTCGGTGAGTATGCGCTCGACCTCGGACATCGCGCCCTTGCGCTCCCTGGAGACCAGGGTCCTGTGAAGCGTGAAACCCAGGAAGAAGACGACTACGGCGCCCACTCCCGCGATGGCGTATATCATTGCGTGCCCCCGTTCATCAGGCGCAGGGTTATTTATGGGTATCGGAAACCCGGCAGCGCTAGAGAAGCGCGACCCGGCGGCCCTGCGCACACCGCCACGGGCACCGGGTTTCCGCGGTGTCAGCCCGTGCTGCCGGCTTTGCCTGTGCCTGAAACTGGAACGGAGGGGATGGCAGCCCTTTCGAGGTAAGCGGTTTCCCGGCCGGAAACTGTGTTCCGGTCCTCACCGCTCTTGCCCAGGGCTTTCTCTATCTTCTCGGCAAGGGAATCCAGAAAGCGGGCCTGGTTGCTCCGGCCCTCCTCGATGCTCTTCTCGAGTCTGAACAGCTCGTCTGTGATGTTCAGCGCCGCAAGAATAGCCACCTTGGAGGTGGAGGCCATGGTGATGTTGTCGGTCATCTCCCGCATGCGCATGTCAACAAAATGGGCGATCTCCGCCACATATGCCGGATCGCCCTCTCCCCGTATGGAGTATTCCCGCCCGTAAATGTTAACCCTTGTGCTGTCCGGACGGTCCGTCATTCGTGCGCGCTCCCTACTGCCGGTCCACTCGCTCCAGTTTCACAAGCAACGCCTCCAGCCTTTGCCTTACCTCCTGCCTCTCACGCAGAAGTCTGGCACTGTGAAGACGAAGGATCCTGTAACCCTCAGGATCACCCTCTCCACTCTTGTGTTCCAACCGGCGCTCCAGTTCCGCCACCGTCTGGGCCAGCCTGTCCCGTTCCTCGGTTGTCTCCCGAAGTCTTAGGAGCAGGCGGTCAACGGCCTCGGTAAACCTGAGCGAAGCGCCGGTTGAGGACACTTCAACTACCTCAGCGCGGTTCTCGCAACTTCAACGACCTTGCCGAAGGCCTGGGGGTCCCTCACGGCCATGTCGGCGAGAACCTTGCGGTCCAGCTCAACGCCGGCCTTCGTCAGGCCGTTTATGAACGAGCTGTAAGTCATGCCGTTCTCACGCACCGCGGCGTTGATCCGGGTTATCCAGAGTACCCGGAAATCGCGCTTCTTGTTCCTGCGGTCGCGGTACTGGTACTGAAGGGCCTTTTTATTGGCATCCTCAGCGACGGTGTAGAGCTTGCGCCTGCCGCCGAACTTGCCACGGGCTTCCTTCATCACCTTCTTGTGTCTTTTATGCCTTGCTACTGCGAATCTCACCCTGCTCATGCTGTTACCTCATCCGTTCTCAAGGCAGAAGCCTGCAGATCCTCTTGGTGTCCGGAGCGGATGCGATCCCGCTTTTACGAAGCTGCCTCTTGCGCTTGCTGCTCTTCTTTGTCTTGATGTGTCCGTTGTGACTGTGGCGCACCGTTATCTTACCGGTGCCCGTCTTTCCGAAGCGCCTCGCGGCGCCCTTGTGGGTCTTCATCTTTGGCATGTCATTCCTCGGCGTTCTGGGGCTTTGTCTGCTTCTCCCTCAGGGGGGACAGTATCATCGACAGAAACTTGCCCTCCATGACGGGTTCCTTCTCGATCTGGGCAAGGTCCGCAAGGTCTTCTGAAAGTTTGTTCAGAAGCTTGTGACCCTGATCCTGGTAGACGAGCTGCCTTCCCCTGAAGACAACCGTCGCTTTCACCTTGCAGCGGTCTTCAAGAAACTCACGCGCATGTTTCATTTTAAACGTGTAATCATGCACATCGGTGTTGGGCCTGAACTTGACTTCCTTCAGACCGCCTGTCGTCTGCTTCTTGCGTACTTCCCGGGCCTTGCGGCTTTCCTGGTATTTGAACTTGCCGTAGTCCATGATCCGGGTCACCGGAGGGTCGCTGGCCGAGCTTATCTCGACAAGGTCCAGTTCGACTTCCGATGCCATGTCCAACGCGCGGGACAGGGAGACAACACCAACATGATCACCGTTCTGATCGATGAGCCTCACATTCTGGCTTCTGATCTCACCGTTGACACGCGTAGTATCCCTGATAGCTGCTACCTCCGTTCCATAAAGGATGGCCTTGCGCAATCATCCAACACGATCTTGAGGGCGCTTTCGAGCGACATTGCCCCAAGGTCGCCTTTTCCGTGCCTTCTCGGCGCAACGGTTCCCTCTCGTGCCTCGGTTTCGCCAAGGACGAACATGAAGGGAACCTTGCGGGTCTCCGCTTCGCGGATACGATAACCTATCGTGCCACTGCGAAGGTCCGCGGTGCACCTTATCCCCGCCTCCAGCGCAGCAGTTTCCACCTTTCGGGCGTACTCGTGCTGTGAAGAGGTAATGGGTAAAATAATCAGCTGGACCGGAGCAAGCCAACCCGGGAAATTTCCCCCGAAATGTTCGATGAGATTCCCGATGAACCTCTCCTCGGAGCCGAACAGGGCACGGTGCACCATGTACACGCGCTGCTCCTTGCCATCGTCTCCCACGTAGGTGAGGTTGAACCGCGCCGGTATGTTGAAATCGAACTGGATGGTGGGCCCCTGCCAGGTGCGGCCCAGGGCGTCACGCATCTTGATGTCCACCTTTGGGCCGTAGAATGCGGCCTCTCCCAGGACGGTCTTGTACTTCTCGCCCATTTCATCGAGGGCATCAGCCATGGCCTTCTCGGCCCTGGCCCACTCCTCGGGCACGCCGGCGTAGTGGTCCATGTTGTCGGGGTCGGAAAGCGAAAGCTCTATGTCGTAGCCGAAGCCAAAAAGGCGCAGGAAGTAGAGCGCGAACCTTATGACACCCTGGACCTCGCTCACCATCTGGTCGGCCGTGCAGAAGATGTGGCCGTCGTCGACGGTGAACCCGCGAACGCGCATCAGGCCGTGCAGAACGCCGCTGCGCTCGCACCGGTAGACCGTGCCAAGCTCGGCCAGGCGCAGGGGAAGCTCGCGGTAAGACCGCTTCTCGTTCTGGTAAATGATGATGTGACCGGGGCAGTTCATGGGCTTTATCGCGTACTCGCCCTTCTCCACCTCGGTGAAGTACATGTTCTCGCGGTAGTAGTCGTAGTGGCCCGAGGTCTTCCACAGTTCGGCCGGGGCCATGTGGGGGGTGACCACCAGTTTGTAGCCCTGGCGCCTGTGGGCCTCTTTCCAGAAGCCTTCAAGCTCTTCCCGCAGGGCCGCCCCGTTGGGAAGCCAGTAGGCAAGCCCCGGACCGCCCGGGCCGCCGATGGTGAAAAGCCCCAGCTCGGGGCCGAGCTTGCGGTGATCGCGGCGCTTGGCCTCTTCCAGAAGCTCGAGGTGGCCGGAGAGGGCCTCGCCGGTGTCGAAGACGGTGCCGTAGACCCTGGTGAGCATGGGGTTGTTCTCGTCGCCCCGCCAGTAGGCCCCGGCCACCGACAGAAGCGCAGAGTGCTTCAGGTAGCCCGAAGAGGGCACGTGGGGGCCGCGGCAAAGGTCGACGAAAGAACCGAGCCTGTAGATGCTGACCTTCTCGCCCTTCTCCCCTATCTCACGAAGGAGTTCGACCTTGAACCTCTCCCCCATGGACTCGAAGAACGTAACGGCTTCCTCCAGGGACAGCTCGGCCCGTTCGAAGGGTATGTTGAGCCCCACCAGCCGCTTCATCTCGGCAAAGATGGCGCCGAGCGCCGATGACCCCGGGAAGTCGGGTATGTCCATGTCGTAGTAGAAGCCATCGCGGATGGCGGGACCAATGCCGAACCGTGCGCCCGGGTAGAGGTTGCGAACCGCCGCCGCAAGAAGGTGCGAGGCGCTGTGACGCAGAACCTCGGTGCCGACCTCGTCCTCAAAGGTGATGATCCTGATGGCACCGGAAAACACCGGGAAAGACAGGTCGTACATGTCGCCGTCGATACTGTAGCAGAGAGCCTTCTTCGCAAGCCCGCGGGAGATGGAGGCGGCTACCTCGGCGCCGGTAGTGCCCTGCGCATACTCCTTCGAGCTGCCGTCGGGGAACACCAACTTCACCATCATAGCCTCCCTCCTGGCCCATTGGGCCGAAAAAGTATAAAGAAATGGTGGGCGATACTGGAATCGAACCAGTGACCTCTTGCATGTCAAGCAAGCACTCTAACCAACTGAGCTAATCGCCCACCGCTAAGCTGTAAAAAGCGCTGTCTGGCGCGCGCTAATATCCTCAACCGAAGCACGTTCTGTCAAGAGACCGGGCTTCAGGGTACTATCGTGGTCCCCATCTCCCCCGAAAGCGCCTGGAGCAGACTGCCCGGACAGGATATGACGACCCGCCCGCAGCCCCTGTGCTTCAGAAAACCCAGCGCCGCCTTTATCTTGGGAAGCATGCTCCCCGAGGCGAAGTGCCCCTCCTCGACAAGGGCACGCGCCTCCGCCGATGTCAGATGCCTCAGAGCCTTCTGGGAGGGCTTTCCGAAGTCGGCGTAAACCTCGCGCACGCCGGTTGAGATGACGAAGGTGTCAGCGGCAAGGTTCGTGGCCAGCAGGGCCGAGGCATGGTCTTTGTCAATGACGGCGGCGACCCCGCGGATTCGTTTGCCCTCGCGCACGACGGGCACTCCACCGCCACCGGTGCAGATCACGATCTGGCCGGCGTCCACCAGCGCCTGGATGCTCGAGAGCTCGATGATCTTCTTGGGTATGGGCGAGGCAACGACGCGCCTCCACCCCCGCCCTGCGTCCTCGCGCATCACGAAGCCCGACGAGGCCATCAGAGCGGAGGCTTCCGAAGCAGTATAGAACGGGCCCACGGGTTTGGTGGGGTTCAAAAAACCCGGGTCCTCAGGGTCGACCTGAACCTGCGTAACTATCCCGGCCACGGGGATGTCACGCCCCATCTCCTCAAGCACGTCACCCAGCACCTGCTGAAGCAGGTAACCGATGTACCCCTGGGTTGCTGCAACGTTCACGTCCATGCCGTCCGGCGGCACGATGGAAGAGGCCGAAGCGTTCCGAAGCAGTTCGAACCCCACCTGGGGCCCGTTGCCGTGGGTCACCACAAGGCTTCCCCACTGCTCGGCAATAGCCGCAAGCTCGACGCACACCTCCCGGGCAAGCCGGTGGGTGTCCTGGTTGCCCGTGCATGTTCCGGGGCTCGTCAGGGAGTTGCCCCCGATGGCCACCACGATGGTTCCCTTATGCTCTGACATCTTTGCAGGCACACTTTCCTCCCGAAGAGAGAAGAAGAAGCGCTCCTCCTACCACGAGTGCGATGTCCGCCACGTTGAACACGGGCCACCGGAGCGTTCCGATACCCATGTCGATGAAATCCGTGACGGGACCCCGGAACACGCGGTCAACGGTGTTCCCCAGGGCTCCGCCGAGAATCAACCCGAGGAAGAGCATGACCCGGGTGGATTTCATCCGCAGGATGTAGACAACCAGAAGGACAGAAGCAACCACGTTGAAGACAAGAAGGACCATGGGGCCACCCCAGGCAATGCTGAACGCCGCCGCCGAGTTGAAACGCAGCACGAAGCGCAGCACGTCGCCGACTATGGGAACGGGCACTGAATCAAGATTGCTTAGAGCCCAAAGCTTTGTAAGCTGGTCGACCACAAGCACGCAAAAGGCAACAACCAGCGCCCGCGCACGGTCACGATTCATCCAGAACCTCCACGACGGAAGAACAGCGGGAACACAGATCGGTACCGGCATGCACCTTCCAGCACCTGGGGCACTTCGAGCCCGGCGCACGCACGGCCGAAACGGTTACCGCTTCGGCCGTGCGTGCGCCGGGC
>JAWOHL010000083.1:0-3112 GCA_046485185.1 Candidatus Fermentibacteraceae bacterium | reverse complement strand
TGGTGCGGGGCGGGCGCCGGGATGGAGGTGGCGTCGATCGTCGCCCACACCGGCGAGGAGCCTTTCCTCACCGGCGGACGGGGTGTTGGGAACGTGTTCTTCAGCCGCTGCAACATGGCGTGCGTGTTCTGTCAGAACCATTCCATAAGCCACCAGAACCACGGCGTTCTCTACAGCCCCGAAGAGCTTGCCGAAAGGCTTCTCGAGCTTCAGGACCAGGGATGTCCCACGGTCGGGCTCGTCTCGCCCACCCAGTACCTTGCACCGGTTCGCGAGACAATTGTAATCGCCAGGAACAGGGGGCTTTCCGTTCCGGTGGTCTGGAACAGCAACGCCTTCGAATCAATCTCCGCCCTTCGCACGCTCGATGGCCTCGTAGACATCTACCTTCCCGACCTGAAGTACGCAGATGACGCGTACTCGGTCGAGTACTCGTCGGCGCCGGGTTACGTTGCGGCCTCGAGGGCCGCCGTAATGGAGATGTGGAGGCAGGCGGGCGTTCTGAAAATCGAGGGCGGTCTTGCCCGGAAGGGCCTTTGCGTAAGGCACCTCGTCCTTCCCAACGGGATATCGGGCACCGACGACATCCTCGGCTTCATCGCAGGCATATCCAAAGAGATCACGGTGAGCCTCATGAGCCAGTACAACCCCCTTTTCAGGGCCGGGGAGCATCCACTGCTCTCACGAAGGCTCTGGCAGTCCGAGTACTGGCGGGCGGTCGAGACGGCTGAGGCCCTGGGTCTTTCCAACACCCTCATCCAGGAACCTGAAACAAGCCCTGAAACGTTCATCCCCGATTTCGGAAGGAAAAACCCCTTCGAACACCCATGAAACGAACACTGAAAACGGGCCTTGACATCTGGAAGAGGAAGGGGCCTTTCTGGCCGGTAAAGCTCATTGCACGGGCTTCTCTCAATGCTGTACATGGTCTTCCCCGCGGCCTCATGGTCGAGGCGACCCAGAGGTGCACCGGGAACTGCAGGGGCTGCAAACCAACCATCGATCCCGCCGACCTCAATCCCGAACTGCTGGCGGCATGGCTTCAGTGCCGCCCGTGCAGGCCCGTCACCCTGCATTTCTCAGGAAAGCACTCGGACCCGCTGGCCGCCCCTTGTCTTCCAGAGCTTGTGGCAATCGCCGGAAGGAACAGCTCAATGGTGTCTGTGAGCACCATCGGGCTCGGGTTCAAGCCCGGTCAAGAAGGGCTCAAGGTTGACCGATGGATATTCTCGCTGCCCGCTGCAACGGGTCCATCCTGGGAAGCGATAAGAGGCCGGGATCGCATGCCCGAGGCCCTTCATGCGGTCCGCACGGTGAAAGGCGCGGGGAAGTCAATGGTTGAGCTTGTCCTCACGGTTTGGAGGCAGTCCATCGGCGACCTCGACGCCTTCAGGGAATTGGCCGGGAACATGCGGTCGGAGAGCGCAAAGGCCGTTTTCGGCCGTTTCGATCCCGAAGGCTTCCATGTGGGACGGATGGAGAACATCGCGTTCGACTCTCCGGAGTGCCCATACGCGCTGGACGGGACGGGCACCCCGGTACTTAAGCGCGAGCCCGCGGGCTGCCCCCTGGCTGGCTGCCTGTTCCTCGATGCAAAAGGCGTTCTCAGGCCGTGCCCCTTCACGGGCGACGACGCACCCTTCGAGCGCACGCCTTCAGCCGGCGCCTGGAAAAACTCGCGGGGCTGGAAGGCACTGAAGAACGGAAGGCCGTTCAGCGCCTGCAGGTACTGCTGGTAAACAGGTTCTCACGTCCTTTGACATGAGATGATAGACCCCGTATTTTTATCCTGCAATTACATAAAATGTGGGGGAAGTCATGTCATCAAGACAGGTTTCATTCATCTGCAGCATCGTTCTGCTGCTTCTTGCCGCAGTGATCTCTTTCCCGGGCTGCAGCGATGGTCCTTCAGGCCCTGATCTTCCCGACTTCCTTCTGAACTCCATCGTTTTCACAGGAGACTCCATCGGCGGGACTCCCGTTGCAACGGCTCTGACCGGGACAACGAGAACCGGTTCGAGGGGGGAGCCATACTGCGAGGTCACCGTTTCATGGGCACCCCCTTATCACCAGAGGGTCGTCAGCTACTCCGTTCACAGGTCACTCAGCCCCGGCATACCAACAGGAGGCGTTGACTACAGAACTCTGGGAACCACCGCCATGCTGAGCTTTCCGGATTCCGATTCCCTGTCCTGGGGCACGACATACTACTACGCCGTCAGTGCGCTGCTTGGTGATTCGACTGTTCTGTGGAGCAACGAGGAACCGTTCACGACGCCCACAACTGACTATCCCACCCCGTCAGTACTTGAAGTGGATGATCTGCTGATGGGGCAGTGCCTCCTGCACTGGTCACCCTGTCCGGACCAGGACTTTCTGAGCTACACGGTTGTGTCTCGTCTGGGTCTTTACTCACCCGAAGACACGATTGGTGTTTTTCACGATGTGAATGATACCCTTGCGGTGAGTGTCGCGAATCCTGATTTTCCCGTGTACTTCCAGGTGACCACCACCGACACCGAAGGCCATGCATCGAAAAGCAACATGGTGCCGTACGAGCATAACGGAGAACTCCCCTGGAGAATTGGAACTCTCAGGTACCTGTTTCAGTCATACGTGGATCCCACCATCATCGGAGAGTGGATATCATCACACAACGGTGATTACCTTTACTTTGGAGATAGAGTATACATTCCTCCCTATGGGTTTACACACGGTATTAATAGAATTAATACCATACAAGGGGTATATAAAAGGCGACAGATAGCCAATGAAGCGAGTTCGATCTGCCATGTGTCCAGCCAGAACGGGGTCCTGATCTCCTACGATGACTCGTACGGCATGTACCTGGATCTTCTCGATGAGAACACACTGCAGACAGTCGGCACTTTTCCGGTCGATTTCGCCGGCAATCATGGCGCTGCAGGTGAAATCAACCGGGAAAGTGCTGACTATCTGCAGTGTGTTCTCATCGAGCAGATCCAGGTACATGCCGTACGAGTCATCGTAGGAGATCAGGACCCCGTTCTGGCTGGACACATGGCAGATCGAACTCAGTTCATTGGCTGTCTGCCTTCTTGCGTATACTCCTTGAATGGTATTTATCCTATTA
>JAWOHL010000078.1:0-40670 GCA_046485185.1 Candidatus Fermentibacteraceae bacterium | reverse complement strand
CACAACGTGTTCGGGCGTTGACGTCAGCATGGCCAGCACTTCAAGAAAGCCCGAGGTGTTGCTGCCCGTGAGCACTACCACGGGCTTCGTGAATTGCCATGCGCCCTGCCTGAATGTAGAGACAAGCTGAGGGTCTTCCATGTCCAGCCTTCCGAAGCCGTTCCTGTGCTGCCTGTAAAGCGCCGGGTAGGGCTTGTCCATGAACCTCCCGGAACACTGGAGGGCGTCGAAGAAGGGCCAGCAGCTGTACCCTCCCCTGAGGTCGAGTATCATGGCCGAGCAATCCTCCATACTGCCGGTTACGCGGAAGAAAGCCGACCAGAAGGGTTCAGAAAGACCTATCCCCGTATGTGAACCGATGAAGACGTAAGCGATAGTGCCGTCCGGCCCGGTCAGCGCCGTAGTCAGACTCCCACTGTTTGCCTGGGCTCCCCACCCGGTCATGTAGTCTTCCCAGACCCCTCTGTCGAAGTTGGCGAAGCGGCCCGTATCGAAGGTGGGAACAAAGGTCTTGTCGCGGTAGAAAAAGATCTGCCCGTCGGAGAGGGTCGAGAACAAGTCGCGGGTGAGGTCGAAAAGCTCCTCCCAGTCGGACAGGGCAAGGGCCGCTTCCCTTCTCTGTTCAAAGACCTGGTCCCAGTTCACGTCCTGATGCACGACGAAGGATGAGTAATGGTGGTCGGCCAGGTACCAGGCCAGCGAGAAACCCGAGAACAGTGAATCGGCACTGCCGACCGAGTACGGCGACGGAAGACACCCCGGTGCCGAGACCATGATGCCCCCAAGCAACGCCAGGAGCAGGAGGAAACCGATCATCTTCTTCACTATGGTATCTCCGGTTTCTGTTCAGTATTGTATAATGTCGTGAAAGTATAGTTTTTTCTGTAACGAAAACAATCCTTTGCGTATGGGGGGGCAACATGTTTAAAAGGAACGTCGTCATTGTCATTGCAGCGCTGCTCCCTGTCCTGTCGGCGTGCCATGATGTCACGGAATACTCAGGTACACCTGAAGCGGGTCTGCTCTTTCTCGACCCTGTAACCCTCGAGGTGGAAGGCACGCTGTCGGGGGTACCGGGAGCGGTCTCCATCTGCGCGACAGGCATGAACAGCTTCTGCGTAGCCAGTTCAGAAGGCGTTCTGTACCTTTACGACGCTGATGCCATGGAACTCGACACATCCTTTGTGATAGGCGGTCAAAGCAGCGCCGGGTACGGTTCAATGGTGTACATCCCCTGGAAGTCTTCGCTCTACGTCATCGGAACCCCGGGCAGCATCATCGAGGTGGGCATACCGGGCGGCGAGATCAGGGATGTGCTGACAAGCGTAGATTCGCCCGGCCGCCTTGTCTCCAATCGCACCCAGTCCTTCATGTACGTCGAAAACCCCAACACGAACAGCGTTTTCAGGATAAGCACCACAAACAACAGCGTGTTCAGGGTGTACGAATTCGACAGAACGCCCTCCGGCGTCATATGCGGAACAACCGGCGATGACACCCTGCTGGTGGCAACCAACGACCCCCAGAACATCGCATACGTCCAGCCCGTGGATTACGCGTACCCAAGGGTTGCCCAGTTCGCCCCCGTGGTTGACATGGAGCGAAGCATTGACCACTACGGGCTCATCTACGCATTACGCAACCATGACACGGCTGAAGGAGCGCTGACCGTGGTGGACTCGCTCTTCCCCTTCAGCAATTACACCCCTGTCTTCTTCCCGGGTACACCCCGTGCGCTTCAGAACCACACGGACGGGCTCCGTCTATTCATACTCAGCGTAGTTAAGAACGGAAGTTACAGAGTACTCTGCTACCATCAGGATTTTGAGACGATAGTAAAAACCGTGGACCTGCCGGGTTACCCCGTAGACATGACCAGCGCAGGAGACCGTCTGGTGGTTCTTTCCTACTGAGCCCCGGTCTGAAGCGTCAGGTAATCAACCGCGGCGTCAAGAACAGGGTCGACCCCGGCAGCGAAGTCATCAGGTGATACCGGAACCGCGATGCCGGGTTCAACACCAACGAGGTTAAGAACGTTCATTTCGTTGTCGTACACCACGAACCCCGGAAGGTAGAGCCAGGTTTCTTCGAGGTGGGACATGTCGTTGAGAAGGTGGGGGTTCCCCACGTCGGGCGCTCCGAATGTGTTGTCTCCCATGATGGTTACATTGTCCTGGGTTCTCAGCATCAGGGTCAGGAGCTCCGCCGTCCCGGCGGTTCCACGGCCGACAAGCACCACGATCGGTACGTCGAACTGCCAGCTCCCCTGTTTCGAAACGATTACCGGGCTGGGTTCCTCCATGTCGTACCGGCCGGGTCCCGTTCGGAACTGCCTGTAGAAGGCCAGTCTATTGCCGTCGGACACGAAGCGGCCCGCGGTGCTGTAGGCGCTCATGAAGTCGCCCGTGCCGCCGCAGGGCCGAAGGTCAAGGATGATTCCCGCGCAGTCCCTGACGGAGACGGTCATGTAGAGGAATTCGGCCCAGTTGTACATGTCGCCCATGTCGGGCAGGAAAAGGTACCCCATCGTGCTGTCCGGCGTGACAAAGGCCCAGCCGAAATCGAAGTACTCCGTATAGTACTGGAAGCCCCACTGATCGGTGTAGCTCTGCCAGACTACCGCATCGAAATTCTCGAAGAAGCCGGGATCGTATGGCCTTGTCAAACCCTGGGGGGTCCTGAGCAGGACCTGGCCGTTCTCGAGTTCTGCGAGCATTCCGGTGATGACGGCCAGCAGTTCGTCATGATCGGAGAGCATGAGTGCCTGAACCCTCCATCGGGAAAAGACCTCGTCCCAATCGGTGTCGGGATTTGTAAGGAATGATGAGTGATTTGCGTTTGCCAGGTCCCATGCCAGCACAAACTCTGAAAAGAGGGAATCGGGAGTTCCAACTGAGTACGGTGATGATGCGCTGCACGAGAAGGATGCAGCGAGTGCAAAAAGAAGGGCCGCGGTGGAAAGTGCCGAAATGATCCTCACCATGGTTTCTCCCCCTGGTTTGGCATGGGAAAGCGAATGAACCGTACCCGGTATGTGAACTTTTGGTATTATACTTGCTGGAAGTGACAGCACAAATCCACCAGCGGAACTGGAGGCCGTATTGAACCGATCGCTTTTCATCTGCGCAGCGGCTTTCCTCCTGACGGCATGCAGCAACTTCACAGAATACTCGGGCACCCCTTCAGCCGGTCTATTGATCCTCGACCCCGACAGTTTCGAGATATTGGGAACCCTTGACGGGATCGAAGGCGGCAGGGCTCTCTGCGCCGGATTCGACCTTGAGTTCTTCGTCTCGAGCACATCGGGCGAGCTCCACATCTACAACGCTTCCACCGTCACCCGCGACACTTCCCTGGTGATCGGCCCCGGCTCCAGCGCCGGCTACGGCGGCATGGCGTACATTCCCATGACGAATTCGGTGTACGTGATCGGCGCCCTCGGAACGATCCTCGAGGTCGACATGGACGATTACGCCGTCACCGACGAGTTCACCGCCGGGTCCTCCCCCGCCTTCATAATCCCCTCCAGAAGCTTCGACTTCGTCTACATTACCGATCCGCTGGCCAACAAGGTCCACGCTGTAAGAACCACAAGCAACACCGTCCAGAAGACATGGCTGCTTGCAAAAACACCCACCGTCATGTGCGAGAACACAATGGGAAGCGACACACTCCTGATCAGCACCAACGACCCAAGAGGGGTGGCCTACGTACAGCCCGCGGATTTCTCCAGTCCGGCCCGGAAGGTCAACCTCGCCCCAGCGTCGGACATGGCCAGGTCCGATTTCCTCAACCTCATGTTCACGGCGCACCCCAGGTATGGGTACCCGACAGGAACCGTTTCGATCATCGACTCGCTGTTCCCTGCTTTCAGCGTTAGGAACACGGTCACCATACCCGGAAACCCGGCCTACGTAACCACCCACAACGACGGCCTTCACCTGCTCATTCTCTCCACCGGCGAGTCGGACGGTTGCACCCTCTACTCCTACCACCTTGCCCTGTCGTCTTTTGTGAACAGCGTGGACCTGCCGGGCACCCCGGTAGACATGATCATGGCGGGGAACCGTCTGGTGATCCTCACGTACTGATGCACACGGGCAGCGCGATAACCTTCAGGGGCGTTTCGAAGAGCTACGGAAGCGTAAGGGCGCTTGTCGACCTCAGCCTCGATATCCCCGAAGGGTCCGCCATGGCGGTCCTGGGCGAGAACGGCGCCGGCAAGACAACTTTGATAAGGGTCATCCTTGGGCTGGCATCACGCGATTCGGGATGGGCCGGCATCCGTGACACCGACAGCAGGGACCATCAGGCAAGGCGGAAGGTCCGTTACCTGCCCGAACGGGTTCAGTTCCCCGAGTGGGCCACGCCGAACGACGTCTTCCGGCACATCGAGAGGGTTCGTCGCGAGGCCACCCCCGCAGAGTTCATCGAGCGGGCGAACGAACTCCAGTGCGGCGACCTCCTTGCCAGGAAGTTCGGGAAAATGTCGAAGGGGCAGCGGCAAAGGCTCGCCCTGGCCCTGGCAACGGCCGGGCGGCCCGACATGGCGATACTCGACGAGCCTTCATCGGGGCTCGACCCCATGGGCCGAATCCTGGTTCGAAAAACCGTGGCCAGGCTTGCTTCGGGGGGAACAACCATACTTCTCTGCTCCCATCTCCTGGGCGAGGTCGAGCAGGTGTGCACGCACGCCGCCTTCCTCAACAAAGGCCGCCTGGTGGCGAACGACAGCCTCGAGAACCTTTCCAGGTTCACCGGGGCCGCCGAGATCCAGACGCAGGAGCCGGGCCGGATGACGGAAGAGCTCGGCAGGGCCGGCTTCTCGTGCAGAACCGAGCAGGGCTCGGTCATCGCGGTGCTTTCCGAGGACGGAACGATAGCCGGGCTCGCGGCCGCGGCCGCGGATTCAGGCGTACCCTTCACGGGAATACAGATGAAGCGCGAAACCCTCGAGGACGTGTTCATGAGGGTCACTGAACGGGGGGAACAGTTTGTTCCTTAACTCACTCGAGCACCTGCTCCGCAGAAAGCTGCTCACGGTGGCACTGATGGTGTTCGCCGTATTCATGCTTCTGTTCTGGTGGGGACTTTCGAGTTCGGCCAATTCGGCAGACGGTTTCACGAATGAATCGGCCGAGGGGATGAACGGCCTCGTGACCCCCGACGACAAGGCCTGGATGGCCATGGCAACGGCGGGTCCCATGCTGGCCACCATCCTCATCGGGCTGACCATAATCCTGGGCGCAAGCGTCCTTCCCGACGAGATAGCCTCGGGCAGGCTCTCGCTGTGGGCAAGCCTTCCCCAGTCCCGAAGAAGGCTCTACCTCAGCACCACCCTGGCGCCTCTGGCCCTTTCCACGGTTCTGGGGTACCTCTTCTTCATCACGGCTGCTCTTCTCATAAGGGCCTACTTTCCATTCACTCCCGCGAACCTTCCGCTTGCCCTGGTCGCAATGCCCATCTGGATATCAGTGACCTGGGCGGCGGTCACCACTCTCTCCCTCATAATGGGCAAGATACCCGCCATGCTGGTCACCTTCATCCTGGGGGGGTTCAGCGCCACGATGGGCAGCATCGTCGAACTTGGCAAAACGATCCCCGAGGTGGGCGAATCGGGGATTTACAGGGTCGCCAACACCGTCACGATGGTATTCCCCATAGACAGGGGCTACCGGGCCATCCTGGCGGGGCTGCTTCCCGCCCGCACGACAATAGACGAGTTCCTCGCCCTCATGGGTTACTCGGGTTCCGTATCCCCGACCGAACTCCTCTACCCCCTGATATGGTCAGTGCTTCTCATCTTCCTGGGTTTCATCGTCTTCAGGAAGATGGAGGTTCAATAGGGTCGGCTACAGCCCGAGCCTGGCCGCCTCTTCGGGCTCCTGTTCCCTCAAAAGGTCGTAGTTGTAGTACTGCGTGATGATGTTGAAGGCCCTGAGCCGGTCGCCAAGTTCAGTGTCCAGCGCTGAGTAGTGGCTCGCCGCCTGCGAGAACCTGTCGAAAACGTCCTCACCCATGCTGAAAAAGGCGTTGGTCATCTTCGAGTCGACGGCAGCCCTCTGCTGGGCGTCCATTTCCTGGTAATAACGACCGTACCCGACGAAGACATCCACATACCTCTCGAAGAGGGCGTCGATCCGAGGCTTCAGTTCATCCGCCGGCGGACGGGGTTCGCACAGGGCCACGACTTCCTGAATTGAGTTCACGTAGTCAGCGGCGACCATGTCACCAAGTACCTGCGGGTCGGAAAGGTCAGCAGTTACTGTTTCCACGGTGTTCTCCCCGCCCTCTTCCGCGGAGTTGTCAGCGGGATCGGCCCCATCACCACAGCCCGCGAGAACGGTAAGAAGAACCGCGACCACTGGCATCGCTGTTTTCATGAATTTCCTTTCACTTTCCGGCGGTTTCCGGAGTTGACTCAGTCGAGGGTTGACCGGGCAGATTCGGTTCCCGGCCGGCACCAACCGCATCGATGGCGGCCGCCAGTGTGACCATATCTTCCAGAAGGGGTTCGATGTCTTCGGGAAGGAGATATCTGGGGCTGTCCATTACCGACAGATGGCCGGGTGCGATGTGCGCCTGAACGCTTGACCAGTCAACCAGCATTCGTGCGAGCTTCCCCTCCCAGCGCTGCATGAACCAGGTGAATGGAAGAAGGAGCTTCTCCTGCCCGGGGATCGACGATTTCATGCGCTCAACGGTCTCCGCCTTCGCGTATCGAATCGGGAAGAAGTCGTTGAAGCTCGCGCTCTCAGTGGTGAAGCGCTGCATGTTTTCGGGAGGATAACCCGGTGGTTCGCTGCGAAGGTAGAAAACCGAATCGTCCACCTCGACCTCGATGGCGTACTCGTCGGCCGGGTCGATCTCGATGTCCCTTCCCCTGTACTTGTCGTTGATGGTGCCGGTGTAGTTCTTGAATTCGGCCCCATCGTGCTTCCAGCCGTGCTTTGCCGCCAGCGCCGCGAGAGCCTGTTTGCATCCCCTGGAGGGTCCGATCCGCCCGGAAAGCACCGAGCTGAGACCAATCCAGAGGGGAATCGCGAAAAAGAGCACGGCAAGGACTATTGGTGCGGCTTTTGCCACGATCCCCGCACTTTCGCCTCCGAGACTGAAGAGAATGGTCATGACCGCCACTATGGCTGCAATGATCGCAAGAAACGGCAGCATGGGTTTAATGTTTCGGGCGGCCTTCCGGGGGGCGGTCCTCACTTTCCAGGAATCGAGCTCCTTTTTCTCGGCCTCCTCGTCCCTCACCCTCTGCTGTGCATTGATCTGCTTTTGGGTCGGTCCTCCGAGCCCAACGAACCACTCAAGGGTCTTCCTTACCGGGTGAAGCCTTGTCCAGACCGCATCGGGAACGTAAACCTCTGAACCGCAGTAGGCGCACTTCATGACGCGCTCGTTTCCGGTCGTTACCGAAAGGGCTCCGGCGCACTTCGGGCAGGACATGACGACGGGTGTCGCGGATGCATCATTCACGACCAGGGGCTCCCTGCCCCCATCGTCAGGTGGCGGCTGCGCGGTAATGCAGAAGACGGCTGACGGGACGGCACGCATAAGCCAGTCAGGCGCAGGAAAGTAATGGTACGATTCCCCGCATTTGGTGCAGGCGATCAGTGCCGGTCCGGAAGACCCCGGCAGGGGAAGGACCTTTTTGCATTTGGGGCAACGGGGCGGCAGCCTCCACAGCCCGTACTTGTAGGTCCCGCTGCCGCTCATGAGGGTTCCGCCGCTGCCCTGACCGTCCAGAAGCCCCTCGTACTCATCCTCGAAGTCATTTATGAGCCCGCCGACGGTATCGGGGGGAACCTTTTTCTCTTCAAGACAGGCCAGGCAGGTGAACACTGTGTAAGGGCCGTTCAACGGGAAGGGCTGACCGCAACTGTCACAGGTCGTGCTTATCTCGATGCATGCGTACCTGGAATGCAATGCTCCCCCTTTGTGCGAAACTCCGACCGGAAGGGTCAGGTCACCGAAACCACCGCGGCGTTGGCGATGAAAACCCTGATGGTGTTGCAGTGAGGGTCGGCAGGCGTCAGAAAGAAGCCTCCGTGAGCGGGATTGAACACAAGGGTGTATCCCGCCATCTTCTCGCCGTCCTCGAACTCGACAAGAAGCTTCCGGCCCACCACGGGGGCTTCAGGATCGAAATCGTTCCGGTACACATGATTGGGGTCGCCGAAGAAATCCTTAACGAAGAACAGGGCTTTGAGGTCGGCGATGAGGACCTCGGTTATCGCGGTTGGATCATCCATGGAAGCCATGTGGAAAGAAGCCTTCCCGGGAGCGAAATCGCTGGCGCTCCCCTTCAGAACGCGCCCGTCGCGGTACCGGGCTATGAGCCTGTTCAGTGCCATGTCTCCCCTTCTTCCCGGTTCGGTGCATTCGAGTGGAGGGTCGTTGGTTTATCCCTGTCCTGAAACAACATGCGAACTCGTTGTTTCATGGTCAATGGCCTGAAAAAGCTCAGTCAACCACCTGCTTTTCCTCCGCCAAAGCGTCAAAAAGGGGTCCGCCGCATGAGGCGCACACGGATTCATACCAGCTGAACCGTCTGGAGCAGGATGGGCATGACCACCGGTCATTCTCCTCCTGCAGCCACTTCTCAACACCCTTCTCACGGATCCTTCTCAGGTTCTGAAGCACCACAGAATGGTGAGGCAAGTCATCGTTGCGAAAGCTTGTAAGGGTTTCACACGGGAACCCGGAGCACTGAGAACAGAAGTCATGTCCCCTTGTTATGGCGCACTTCCTCATCTCGCACCTGGCGCAGAATGGAATGGTCACGTCCCCCCGGCAACCCGCGCAAACCAGCAGGGAAGGATCCACTCCCCACTCCTGCGCCATGCGGGCCATTGCACCGGCATCACCCCTGTCATTGGCCAGCCCTATCGGGCACGCACCACAGTTCAGGCCGCAGTACGATTCGTGACGGACTTTCATGTTGTTCCCTCCACGGTGTTCAGCCCCTCGTCAAGCACCTCCCTGATCCGGGCCGCCAGTTCCGCCATTCGATACGGCTTGCTCAGAAACCCTCTGGCTCCCCTGGTGAGGTTCTCACCGTACTGGCCGAAGGCCGAGTGTCCGCTGACTATCAGAACTTTCAGGTCGGGGCTGAGCTTCAAAAGCTCGGAGAGGCAGCGGTACCCCCCCATCCCAGGCATGTTGAGGTCAAGAAGCACAAGGTCTGTTCCGCTGTTTTCTTCGAAAACCTCGAGGGCATCTTCACCACTCTCTGCCGTCAGAACCCTGTATCCCGACATGGTGAGGAATTCGCGGGACTGCTCGAGTATCAAGGCTTCGTCGTCAATGACAAGGATCGTCTCACCCCTGCCGGGGACGACCCCGGGATGGTTTTCATCCCCTGCATCGGGTTCACCCTGTTCCGGGGACGCGGGAATGAACACTTCGAAGGTGGTGCCCAGCCCGGCTTCGTTTCGGCACCTGATGCACCCGTCATGATTCTTCACTATGCCGTAAGCCGATGAAAGGCCAAGGCCTGTGCCTTTCCCGGACTCTTTCGTGGTGAAGAAAGGGTTGAAGATCTTGTCGATGATCTCCCCGGGAATACCCTGGCCGGAGTCCGTCACCGAGAACACCACGAATTCGCCTGGTGTCACATCCCCCAGTTCACGGCACATCGCCTCGTCCAGCACCGCGTTTGCCGATGCAAACTGAAGGCTTCCGCCATCGGGCATGGCATCGACAGCGTTGGCGGCCAGATTGAGAAGGATCTGTTCGATCTGCACAGGATCGGCTTCCACTACCCGAAGTGAAGGTTCGAGCGCAAGCCTTATCCCGATCATTTTGGGGATAGTCTGCTCGAGAATTCGTGCGGCGTTGGTGATCTCCCTGTTTAAGTCCAGCGGGACCTTCCTTATATCCATCTTCCTGCTGAAGGCCAGGAGCTGGTTTATGAGGGCCGCGGCCCTCCTGCTGGCTCCGAGGATCTGGGCAAGCTCGGTTGAACCCGATCTATCACCGGTGTTCCGGGCTATCATGAGCTGTGCGTACCCGCTGATTATCTGTAGTATGTTGTTGAAATCATGCGATATTCCTCCGGCCAGGGTTCCAAGCGCTTCCATCTTTTCCGCGTGCTGCAGCCTCTGCGATTGCGCAAGCAGCTCTCGCTGGGCTGTCTCCAGACTTCGCACCTTTTCGTTCAGCCTTCGTTTCAATAAGAGCGTGATCAGGGCCAGGCCAACAAGCAGGGCGCCGACGAACAGCGCCGTCAGCCCGAGGGTTCTCATGGCTTCGGGGCTCAGACCCTGATGGGTCTCCATGGAAATCCAGCCCCTCTGCATGGACTCGAGCTCTTTCCGGGGAATGTCCGCAAGAGCCTTCCGAACGGCGCTGTAAAGAAGAGGGTATTCCCGGCTGACACCTATGCTCCACTCGAAGTAGAAGTCGGTGGTGCCGGAAACGCGAAGGTTCGACAGCCCCTCGAGGTCGGTGTAGTACGCGGCCACCGCCAGGTTCTCGACAAACACGTCCACCTCGCCGAAAGACACCGCCCTGAGCCCCTCGGGAACGTTCCACAGGGGGATGACCTCGTACCTTCCCCGATTGAGGCTTCGAACGTACTGCTCGGTTGCGTAACCCGAAACAACCGCCACATCCAACCCTGCAAGGTCGTCGAGGCTCGGGAAACTCTGCTTCGACCTGGTTGAGATTATCACCACCGGCACCCTTGAGTAAGGCCGGGAGAAGAAGGCGAACTCCTCCCTCTCCGGAGTGCGCACTATGGTTGGCGCAATGGCGCACTCACCGGACGCGAGTGCCTCCAGGTGGCGGTTCCAGTCCGCGCAGGGTTTTCTGGGAAAGGTTACACCGAGCCTTTCCTCGACGGCCGCGATCACGTCGGCGCCCAGACCGACGAAATCCCCCTCGGAAGAGATGAATTCAATGGGCGGGAAGTCGGTGTTGAAGTAGAGGAACAGGCTGTCGATGTTGGCGTCCAGCCAGGCCCTCTCCTCCGGGGTGAGTTCGGTCAGCCCGGCGCCGTTACGGGGAAAAAAGATAATAGCTGTCAATATAAATAAAAAAAGAGCGATACCCGGAAGCAGCAGTATCTTTCGACGAAACAGACTCAGCGGGTTTTCACTCTCGCTCATGCGGCGGAAACTCCCATCCCCAGTCGAAGCGATACTCGATACCTGTCTGGCATGGATGTTTTATGATACACTTGAGCTTCATGCCCGTCAAACCAGAAAAGCGACGGACCGGATAAGGAAAAAGCCCCGGAAGCTGATGCATCCGGGGCCGTTTTGCTTGCTTCTAGTAGCGGGGCGGTCTTCTGGGGCCGGCAGTCCTGGGGCGGTCTTCCCGAGGACGGGCCTCGTTCACCCTGATGTCGCGGCCGCCAACTTCCCTGCCGTCAAGGGCGCTGATGGCGGACTCTGCGGCGGCCTTGTCGGCCATCTCGACGAAACCGAAGCCCTTGGGCCTCCCGGTGTCCCTGTCGGTGATGATTCTTGCGCTTGTAACCTCTCCAAACTCGGCGAAGAGTTCTTCAAGCTGCTTCTCGGTCATGTCATACGACAGGTTTCCAACGTAGATGTTCATTTCTCTCCTAAGTGCAAAACACCCTTACCAAGGGCCTGGCCATACTGAACATCGTTGTTCAGCACGCAAAACTAACTGAAGGGAAAATGCCCGTCAAGTATATGCCGACTAGGCGCATAGACAAGAAAAGACCCCGAAGGCGTGAGCCTTCGGGGTCTTCTGGACCGTTCTTTAGAAACGGGGCCTTCTGGGGCCGCTGCTGCTGCTGTTGCTCCGGGGACGGTCTTCCCTGGGGGTGGCTTCGTTGACCCTGAGGTCACGACCGCCGACTTCCCTGCCGTCGAGAGAACTGATGGCAGCTTCAGCTGCTGACTTGTCAGCCATTTCCACGAACCCGAAGCCCTTGGGTCTTCCGGTGTCCCTGTCGGTTATGAGACGGGCGCTTGTAACCTCTCCGAACTCTGCAAAGAGGGCTTCAAGCTGTTTTTCGGTCGTGTCGTACGACAGGTTTCCCACATAGATGTTCATTTCACTCCTAAAAAGACGCCCACTACGGGCTGATTCAACTGAACATAGTTGTTCAGCCCCCAATGATAATGCGTTCCGAATGTTGTGTCAAGTTAAAACTTTATTCATACCCATAAGAACACATGACAGAATTCCGGATGTGTGTACGGCCGTCATGGAACCGGGACGCACAGGTGAACAAAGTGCATATTCCGTCATTACATTCGGGAGGTCAGGATTTGCTCGATCTCAGAGCGATTTCGGTTTCGGCGGGTGGCAAGGTTCTCGTGTCGGGTATCGGCATCACCCTTGAAAAAGGTGAGATGGTTGCCCTGTGCGGTCCTTCCGGATGCGGCAAGACCACCCTTCTGCGGGCCGTTGCCGGTCTTGACGATCTGACCGGCGGACTGGTCCTGCTGAACGGATCAACCCCGAACGAGATCGGCTGGCCCCACTTCAGACGCAGGGTAGTCCTTGTCGACCAGAGACCCGTCCTTCTCCCCGGAAGCGTTCGGGACAATCTGGCTCTGCCCTTCACATATGCTGTTTCCGCGGGCACTGCTTTTCCTGTAGAGGAGGCGCACGCTCTTCTGGAAACCTTCGGCGTCACCCGGGACAGGTTCGCTCAGGAGGCACGAACCCTCTCCCAGGGGCAACAGCAGAGGGTCTGCCTCGCCAGGGCTTTCCTTCTGAAACCGGAGGTGCTCCTGCTCGATGAACCCACGAGCGCCCTCGACCCCGAAGCGGTTTCCTCCGTGGAGAACTCGCTCAGAACCGAAACCCTCCGGCGGGGACTGTCGGCGCTGATAGTAACGCATGACAGGGAGCAGGCTCGCAGGCTTTGCGACCGGGCGGTGGACCTGTCCGATTTCGGGGCGGTGGCAAATGTCGGTTGAGAACAGCGTCATCGACCTTTCCCCCGGCGACGTCATGATCGCCGCGGGCCTGGTCCTGATCTCCGGCGGCATAAGCGTGGCACTGAAGCTCAACATGGAGAAAAAGCTGGCTCTAGCATCATTCAGAACCGTTGCCCAGCTTCTTCTCATCGGTTTCGTGCTTCAGAAGGTGTTCGAGATAAGCACCCTTCCCGCGCTGATCCCCGTGGTGCTGTTCATGCTGCTCACGGCGGCCCACACGGCGGTGGGAAGACCCGCCCGAACCTTCGCGGGCCTGGGCCCCCTGGCATTCGGCACAATGGCGGTCACGAGCCTTGCAGTGACCATAACCGCCACAGGACTGATCATCGGTGTTGATCCGTGGTTCAGGCCGGCATATCTGATACCCCTTCTGGGTATGGTATTGGGAAACACCATGAACGGCGTTTCACTCGCCACCGATCACTTTCTCGAAACCCTTTCCGAGCGCCGTCACGAGGTCGAGATGGAGCTGGCCATGGGCGCGACCAGATGGGAAGCCGCCAGAAGGCCGATATCCGACTCGGTCCGCCGTGGAATGATACCCATCATCAACAGCATGATGGTCGTGGGAGTGGTTTCACTGCCTGGGATGATGACGGGCCAGATCCTTGCCGGCACCAACCCTGCGGTGGCGGTCAAGTACCAGATCATGATAATGTTCATGATCGCCGCCGGGGCTTCCATGGGTTCAATGGGAATGGTGCTTCTCTCCTACAGGCGCCTTTTCAACTCGAGGCACCAGCTTCTTTTCGGGCGCATAAAGGTAAGAAGGAAGTGACCCTTCCCGCCTCGGAGGATTGAGGAGGTTCCTGTGCTCGTCAGGCATTTTTTCACACCGAAGATCGCCCACAGTTCGTACATCCTCTCCGGCAGCGGCACATGCGCCGTGGTTGATCCCTCGCGGGATACCAGTGCGTATATCATTGCCGCGGATGAACTTGGCGCAAGGATCACCCATGTTCTTGAAACGCACCTGCACGCGGATTTCGTATCGGGCCACGCAGACCTGGCTGCTCTGACCGGCGCGGAGATAATCGCCCCCGGGGCTGCCCGCTGCGGCTTCCCCCACCGTGGAGTGAGAGAGGGCGACAGCTTTCATCTGGGGAGCGTCCGCGTTGACGTTCTGGAAACACCCGGCCATACACCGGCGCACGTGAGCTACGTGGTGACCGATACCGCAAGGGGAACCTCCCCTGTGGGTGTTTTCTGCGGCGACACACTGTTCGTGGGCGATGTGGGCAGACCCGACCTTTTCCCCGGGATGGCTTCGATCCTCGCGTCCCGGCTTTTCCAGAGCCTTCAGAGACTGATGACGCTGCCCGACTTCTGCGAGGTGTACCCCGCTCACGGCGCAGGTTCGCTGTGCGGACGCTCCATGGCGTCCAAATACACGAGTACCACCGGTTACGAAAGAAGATACAACCCCGCCCTGCTGCTCAGTGACGAGGAGAGCTTCGTCGAGTCCCTCACAACTGGAATGCCCCCCGCCCCCGATCACTTCTCCCGGTGCAGCGAGATCAACCGTCTGGGTCCCGCGCTTCTTTCCACCCTGCCCCCCCCTGCGCCCTTGAGCCCCGTCGCCTTCTTCCAGGCCGTTTCCCAGGGCAACAGCTTCGTCCTCGACGTGAGAAGGTACGACGCCTTCGCGGCGCAGCACGTTCCGGGGGCCTGGAGTGTCGATCTCACCGGGAACCTTCCAACCTTTGCAGGCTGGGTCACCCCGCCCGACCGTGACATCCTGCTGGTGGCCACCGACCCCGAGGAAGCTCGGACGGCCGCGCTCTGGCTTCACAGGGTCGGGCTGGACAGGGTATCGGGTTACCTCGAGGGCGGCATGTTCTCATGGGCGGTGAACGGCCTTCCCACGGGACGCATGGGGCTGGCGTCGGTTCAGGAAGCCCACGCCGCGGTATCCGGCGGTGTAAAAACAATCCTGGACGTTCGCGCGCCCTCGGAATTCGAGGCCTTCCACCTCCCCGGATCGCTGAACATCCCCGCCCCCGACCTCCGCAGCCGTTACACCGGGCTTGACCCCGATGCGCGCTACCTGGTCATCTGCAGCACCGGCCAGAGGTCGGCCCTTGCAGCGGCCATACTGCTTTCGAAGGGGTTTTCGGAGGTGTCATGCGTGGCCGGGGGAATGAGGGGGTTAGAGGCCGCCTCCCTGGCGCCGGCATGCCCAATGTGCGCCCTCCCCCACGGACCCAGGGCTCAGCCGGGATCCTAGCCGTCTGTCCCGCCGGTCTTATCGAGCCTCCTGCCGCACTTCCTGCCAAAAACGGCGTTCACGCTGGTCACGTTCGTGGCCATTGGTAACCGCAAAGCTGGTGAAGATCACCCGTGAAAAGCTTTTCCGTTCATGTCAGGCTTCTTTCCCCGGTGCTTCAGATGCTGGACTACCGCCACCTGAAGCCTCACGCTGCATTCTCTGCGCCTCACGTCTGAAGCCGTCGTTCCAGGCGGCGCCGATGGCAAGGTTTTCATGGCGCTGGCGAAGCATCTCGAACCAGTCCTCCCGGGCACAGGCTTCCGTGAGGACGGCATCGGCCTCCTGTGTCAGCCCCGTCCCGTGAAGTTTAAAGGCGAGCAGCCCAGCCGCCCGGAACGATGCACGGGGCGATCCACAGAGCATCCGTTCCCGCAGGGTCTCCGCAGCGTCGGGCGGGTTACAGAGCCTGATCTCCATCCAAGTGCGCTGAAGGTCCAGCTCATCCCTGGTGATGCTTATACTGTTGATGCTTATGGGCGCAAGACACGTACCGCCCACTGTGCGAAGGGCCCGCTCGATCGAGTTGAGTGAACCGCCGAAGTCCCCGGTTCGCTCCAGGATCAGTGAGTTCGTGTAAAGGGCCGCAGGGCAATCGGGCCGTTTCTGAAGGGGACCCTTGAGGGCTTCGGCCGCAAGCTCCACATGGCCGCTGTCCAGAAGCATCCTGCATCTTATCAGGTCCATCTCCCTGATGAATTCGGAGTCATCGAGCCGTTTTGCGCTGTTGCCGACTTCGCTTATCCCAAGCTCCACCCAGCGATACTGAAAGGAATGGTACTGCGCATCCACACCCAGTGCCCGGGAGCAGGTCGTTCCGTAGAACGAGGCCTCTTCCTGCGCGAGGTGTTCGGCTTCAGTGAGATGCTTCAGAGCGGTGAGGGGCTGACCCGAAAGAAGGTGAAACTCACCGATGTCGTGTATGAAGTACCAGTGGAAAGTGAAGTCGCCAACCCTGTGCTTCAGCATCTCGCGGCACGCCCGATAACCCATGCCGGGCATGTTCAACGCGATGGCACAGAAGAGTTTCTTGTGCGCGATATGCACAAGGAACTCACTGTGGCGGGGAAAGGTCTGGTCAAGGAGCGCTTCGGCCTCGGTCAGCCGGTCAAGCGCTTCGGGTGCCCTGCAAGCCCTGCTCAGGGAATCCGCCAGCTTGATGAGGGTGTCGATCCTGTCATTCCCGGTGGTCGAGGGAAGTATCCTTTCAAGCTCATGCACGGCATCAAAGCTTTTTCCCTGCACGCGAAGGCTGTCTGCGGCAAGCAGCCTGTGGGCCGGGGCCCTCTCCGGAACACCATGGGCGACAGCGTAATCCGCCGCTTCGAGTGCGGTCTTGCGAACTTTCTCCCAGTAGCCGCAGTTCACCTGGGAACGGATCAGTTCTGTATCGAGATCGAACACCTCTCCCGGAGCCACCTGTCCCGTGGCCACCAGTCCGCCGGCTTGCGATCTGGCCCTCTCCAGGCAGGCAACCCCAACCCCGGGAAGCCAGGTCGTCAGGTTTGCATCGGAGCCTTCCCGGTAGTTCAGATAGGCCTGAAAATGGCTTCCGATCATCTCGAGGTGATGCCCGGCCTCGAGGAAGTCTCCGTTCCGTCTGTGCATGGCCGCCAGCGCCGAGTGGGCGGCGATCAGAACGCTTTGCGGCGCAGACGAATAAACGGCGAGCCTTACGGCTTCGTTGGGGAAACGGTAACTCAGAAGAACCTCGCGGCCGGGCGCCAGGACTCCCGCCTTCACCGCGTCGTCAAGAAAACCCAGTACCTCTCCCTCGGTGAGGCCCGTACTTGCGACAAGGGAAACGGGGTCGGGGTTTCCCCTCCGTTCCGCCGAAGCGTGCTGCAGGACGGTAAGGCACTCGCCGGGAAGGGCCAGAAGCCTGTTTTTCACTATGCCCTCCACCCTCTCGGGGATCGAGGATAGAGGGCCTTCCCCCGGCAGGCCCTCGCCCGAAAACTCTCCGTCCTGGGAACAGCCCGCCCTCAGGAACTCGCAGGCGAAGAGCGGGTTTCCCCCGGAAAACCGGAACGCTTTGACGGAGAGCTCCCGCAGCGGCTTTGACGAGCCGAGTCTGGCCCTCACAAGCTCGCCCACCTGATCGCGATTGAAGGGTTTGAGGTGAAGCCGCCGAAACTGCTCCGACCCGGGAAACAAAACGGACAATGCCTCGAGTGCATCGGAGCGTGTGGCGACCACAAGGGAAAGACCCGAGGGTATCCCTACCCTCAGGGCATAACCGAGAAAAGAGGCTGTGCCGGGATCGAGCCACTGGGCGTTGTCGACAAGGAAGGCAGTGGGAAGCCGGGTGGAAACAAGTGCCGATAGGGCTTCGAGAACGGCCAGGGAGTCCGGACGAACCAGTTGAAGGGGCGACTCGGGGAAGACCCCCGGGAAGACCCCGCAGAGCACCCGCGACCATGAGGCTTCGGGCAGGGCGTCGAACGCAGACACGAGACCCCTGACCCATGGCAGCAGCGGAGCCCAGGAGATGCCTGACAGCTCGGGTCTTCCCTCGATGCGGCAGACCGTACCGGATGGAAAACGCGCAGCTGCCCTTTCAAGAAGAAGTGTTTTGCCTGAACCAGCGTCGCCGGTCAGAAGAAGCCCAGTATTTTCAGGCGAAGCATGTGCCTTGAGGATCAGATCAAGTTCATCTTCACGGCCCACAAAGACATCGTCGTGCCAGAAAAGTGCTTCACCGGATTCTTGTGCCCTTCTCATGCAGTTTCCCCCCGCGCTTTTCGCCCTGTACATGGCGCGGTCGGCCGCCCTGAGAACATCACCCGCCAAAGGACCGTGGAGGGGATAGAGCGCCTCGCCGATGCTCGCGGTAACCCCCCACCGAGGTTTAAGTGTGTTGTTGAAAGCCTCGAGAAGCCTTTCGCCCACCCGGTTCCCCGAATCTGTGCCGGGAACCAGAACGACGAACTCGTCCCCTCCGAACCTCACGGGACGGTCATCGAACCGAACCCGGCTCACCAGTATCTCGCCCACCCGCTCAAGGACGGTGTCGCCCTCCTCGTGCCCCATCGTGTCATTTACACGCTTGAAGCCGTCCATGTCCAGAAAGAGCAGTGAGAACTGCTGATCGAGCGTGATGAGGGAATCAAGGGCGTGCAGAAGGTATCTGCGGTTGGGCAACCCCGTGAGATCGTCCATAAAGGAAGATGAACTGTGCGCTGGAATTCCGTACCTGGTCAGCAGACCGGGGCTGATTCTCACCAAAGCCTCCCTCGCTGGAGTGTTTTCTGCGAAGAAAGGCCCTGAAAGTCAAGGCGGCCGCACTGAACAAGCTTCTGCGGACGGTTGCGATCACCTCAGTCGGGTTCCCAACCATGGAAAGGGCTTTATGGACCCCCTCAATCCCGAGCCGCAGGGGTCGGGTCAACCCTGTGGTCCGCACCGGCGCACGGCACTCGGCACCTAGGGGATCACAATCTCCCATATCCGCCACTCTCCGGCTTCGGAGATCAGCACGACCTCCATGACCGGCGAGCCTTCTTCGAACAGGAAGACCGTACAGGGCGAGCCATCCCTCGACAACCTGAAGTCGACCTCCACGGGCTCCAATCCAGGTTCCGTACGCAGCGCTTCGAAAGCCCGGGTCAATTCCCCGCGGAAGAGAGAGGTCGTATCGGTGAGTGCGCTCCACATGCTTCCGTCAATGTAACAGTAATCTTCACCGCGGGAGATCTCGGCATCTGAGGAAATGGCAGCCATCATGCTCTCCGGATCCGTGTACCCAGTAAGAGCCAGCACGCCCTCCCAGGGCATCGGTCCCGGAAAGTCGGGAGGGTCGCCAAAACCTTCGTAGCCAAAAATCTGGATCGATGACAGCCGTCCGTCACCCTCGAACTCGAATGAATAGTTCAGGCCTTCGTAAAACCACACCTCCACGGGGGGATCCGTAAGGCTCTCCGTGGAGGTGGGAGGACCGAAAACCCCCAGAACGGCTTCAGTCGTGGAGCCGAGGCGGACTCCGGCAAAGGGACGCATTCCCGAGTCGGGACCGCCCGCATACTGCACCGATATCACGCGATCCGGCTGATCGGCCGGGAACTTGAAACCCCAGTACGCCAGTGGGTCAGCGGAGACTAGATAGGTCAGATACAGCCAGCCGTCGCTCGTGGTCTCCTCCATGTAAGGCTTCCCGAAGGATGATGTGATGGCATCGTGGTGCTGGCCTATAACGAAGCCGTTCAGCTCACGCTGACTCGGAACCCGTTCCACCGCGGCAACTCCGCAGGGAAGTACCAACGACAGAAGCAGAGTCGCATGAAACGCGTTTCCCATCTCATCCCCCCTTTTGCCGCCCTGCGGCACCTTCGCAGGCGTTAGTCGACTTTCCAATGCTTCCAACGCAAGGTCTTGTGTCGCCACAGCTGCCGGCGGTTGCAGCCAGAATGCGGAATGGCGGATTGATCATCGAAGGAAGGCAGGATAAGGGGTGGCGCCCCGCCACCAGTTTGGAAAGGCGGGGCGCCATGAAGATCCGCTACAGCTTGACCATCCTGAGAGTGGATGATCCCATGGCGTCGGTCACCCTCACCATGTAGGCTCCCTGGGGAACGTCTGAGGCGTTCCAGACCAGGCTTCCGTTGAATGGCCCGCTGAGGACCGTCCTGCCCGAGATGTCGAAGATCTGGATGCTCGCTGAATCGAACCCCGTTCCGGTTATCACGACCGATCCGCGGAACGGGTTCTCGCCGGTCTGGAGGCTTCTCACGGGAACGGCCCCGGAAGTGCCGCCTGTGCCGGTCGCGTTCTGTATCCACATCCAGACGAAACCGTTGAAGTCACTTGTGAGCATGTCGGGAAGGCCGTCCTCGTTCCAGTCGTCTATCCAGAGGCGCATCCCCGAGTATTTGGTGGCGATGGAAGCGTAACCGTTGAACACCGGCGCGTCGTTCGTGCCGATGTTCTCGTAGTAGTACACGTTGTTGTCGTTGGCGCCGCAGAGCAGGTCCTTCTTTCCGTCACCGTTCATATCGTAGACCTGGGGGCAGTTCCTGTAGTGGGCGACGGCTGTTGATCCGTTCTGGACGAGGCTGTAGGTGCTGAAGACGGGGGCGGAATCGCTTCCGTCGTTGATGTAGAGCCTGACATTTCCGGGGCTCTCGTTCCCCAGAAGCATGTCGGGGTGGCCGTCTTCGTTCCAGTCCACCACAACCGGGGCGGAGTTCGAGCCCACGTTGATAATGACCCCGGCGCAGTTGATCTTGGGCATCTGGGTCAGTGTTATGGGGCTGTCCGAGGTTCTGCGGAAGTAGTTGACGTATCCGTTCCTGTCACCCACGATGATGTCGAGCATTCCGTCGTTGTTCCAATCCACGACCTGTGGATTCGTTGCTCCGGTGCATCAACCGTAGGGCAGCGTGATGGGGCTGCCATCGGCGTAGATCATGGAGAAGGTGTTGAACACAGGGTTCGCGTTGGTGCCCTCGTTCTTGTAGAAACGGATGTTTCCACTTGCGAATTGCCCCAGCACGAGGTCCTTCAGGCCGTCGCCGTCCCAGTCCACCACGCATGGAGCCCCGTAGTAGCCCACGTCGATGATCACCCCGGCGCAGGTGAGCTCGTAGGATGGCAGCCAGCTTGGCGTCCAGGCCATGGCGACCCCCGCAGCCAGAAGCGTCAGCGCGATTATGCCCTTCATCTGTCCTCCCCTTCGTAAAGGTTGTCCGAAATCACAGCAGCGTAAGTCTTTATGTAACCCTTTCACCCGCATGGGAAGCGGTGAAAATGTACACTGTCGATGTTTGAAGAAAGGCATTCAGGCCGTCGCCGTTCCAGTCCGTGAATACGGGATCGCAGATGATGTCGGCCACAAGGTTCACGCCGTTGGCCTGGAATATGAACGGGGCGTCGAACTGCGCGAAAACAAGGGTGGAGAGGATCAGCAAAAGTTGAACCGGCTTTCGCATGCCTCTCCTATCGATAACGTTTCCTGAAACCCTGCCAACATTATGGCAAGCCCTTGGTTCAGCGTCAAGCGGGGGTCAGACCTTGAAGGGAACCTCCGAAGACATGTGCATCCTCATGCAGTCAATCATCTTCCGATGGTCGTGGGCGCCGCTTGTCTCCCTTATGGAGTGCATGGCGAGCATTGGGTTGCCAACATCAACCGTTGGAATGCCTGTCCGGGAGGCGGTTATGGGACCTATGGTGCTTCCCGCGAGCGCATCGGTGCGTCCCGTGAACTCCTGCAGCGTTACACCCGCCTTCCCGGCGCAACGGGCGAAATAAGCCCCGGTTTCCAGGCAGGTCGCGTAGTTCTGCATCACGCTGTGCTTCACCGCCGGGCCTCCGTTCAGCCTCGGTCTGGACTGCTGGCTGTGCATTCCTGCCCAGTCCGGGTGTACCGCGTGCGCGCAGTCGGCGCTCACCATCACGCTTTTCGTAACCGCCCTGAAGTACTCTTCGCGACCGGCGCTGATGCGTTCCAGAAGTGTTTCCAGAAAGGGGCCCGCAGCTCCCGCGGTTGTCCGGCTTCCCACCTCCTCGTTGTCGAAGAGGATGGCAACAGCGGTGGATTCAGGCTTCGTGACCTGCGCCAAAGCGTTGAGGGCGGCGTGACAGCTCGCGATGTCATCGATCCGGGAAGCCGCCAGGAACTCGCGGTTTACGCCTGCCAGCACAGCCCGCTCGGTGCTTACCAGTTCCGCCGAGAAGAACGCAAGGTCGTCGGGGCAAAGCCCCGCTGAATCCGCGACCGCCTTTTTGAAAGCGGGATAGTCATCGACAGTGGCGAAGATGGGGTGCATCTCGCTCTCGGGGTTGGCCCTGAAGCCCTTCTTGTTCACTTCCCGGTTGAGGTGGATGGCGGGGCTGGCGATCCTCAGAAGGGGCTCCCGTATGCTGTAGAGAACCACCCTTCCCTCCCGTGTGACGGCCTTACCCGCCACGCCGAGGTCCCTGTCGAACCAGGTGCTGAAGAGCGGGCCGCCATAAACCTCGATGCCCAGAGTCGCAAGGCCCTCTCTGAAGGAGTACGGGGCGCTCTTGAGCTGAAGCCCCGGTGCGTCGGTGTGGGCGCCGGTTATCCTGAAGCCCGTGTCGGAAGGCTTTTTGGCTCCCATCACGAAGGCCGCCAGTGTGGAGGGCGAGTACATGGTGTAATACCTGCCGCCCGGCAGCAGGTCCCACGCGTCTTCGGGGTTCACCCTCTCAAAACCGTTCTCGGAAAGGAACGCCGCGCTCAAGGCTCCCGTATGGGAAGAAGTCGGGCTTCCGTCGAGGTATTCCAGAAGTGATACGAGAATGGTGTCCATGTCAGTCTCCGTTCCTGTCCGCGTACTTCTTGACCTGAAACATGAAAGCTTCCAGCCTTGACGTGTTGTCGGTGTCTTCCTGGCCGTCGAACGCAAGGTTCAACCATGGAAGGTCGGGCCTGTCCCTGCGAATCCGGCGGGAGACGGCCGTCACCACGGTTCCCGGAAGGCAGCCGAAAGGCAGAACGTTCACCGCACCCTGAATGCCGCCGTGGCTCATGAGCGCAAGGGGCGCGCCGATGCACAGGATGGCCTCGCCGCCGATGTTCTCGGGCATGTAGGGCAGGGCGGCTCTGAGGATGGCCTCGGCGCCCGCGTGGGGGGTGTCGGCGAAAAGCTTTTCGAAGGGTTTTTCGACGGGGCGTTTCATCATTGCCATGACGCCGGCCTTTATCTTCCCGCTCATGACATTGCCCTTTCTGCCAAGCTTTTTCGATTTCTCGATGAAGCTCAGGTTCACGAACTCCATCCATTCCGCGATGGGGCTGTAAACAACCTCTCCGCCCAGCTCCTCTATCCTGTCCAGGGTGTTGTCGTTGGCGTAGGGATCGTTCCTGATGAAGATCTCGCCGAAAACCGCAACTCTCGGTCTGCGGACGGAGTCGTCCATGCGGATGGCGCCGAAGGCCCGAGCCGCTTCCAGGGCGCATTTACCCAGGCTCAGCCCCTTCTCAGCCCTCTCACAGATCTTCTGGAGCTGTTCACCGTAGACCCTGTCGGTCTCGCCATGGTTCCGTTCGTAGGGACGGACCCTGAAGCGCGCCCTGTAAAGGTTGTCAACAAGGCTGATCCCCTGGTAGAGCATTTTCTGTCTGTTGAAGCTTGAAAAACCCTCGACGGTGGAGTAACTGTCACTGCTGCTGGATGTGACGATGGGTACGCCGGAGTATCCGAGCCGTTTCAGGATCATCCCGTGGTACTGGCAGTACTGGCCGAACCTGCACGGTCCGCTGGCCGTTCCCATGAAGAACGCCGTTTGCTCGGGCGGATTGTCCCGCAGTATCTCGATCATGCTGCCGGAGGTGATGATGGCCGGGTAGCACTCCCTGCCGCTGGTGACGCTTCTTCCAAGTGCCACTGTGGCCGATGTGGTGAGCGGTGTCACCCTGGCGTCGTGGCCCGCGCTTCTGGCCACGGCCGCCGCCACATGACTGGCGTCGCTCATGTAGGGGATCCAGAGGGTTCGTCCGTCAAGGGAAGCACAGGGTTCAGGGTCTTGTGACGAGGCTGTTTCCCCGGCCGGAACCCTTGCACCAAGCGAGTCGAGGAACGCCTCGCAACGGGTTATCAGCCCGGCGTCGGCGGCGTGCTCATCGATCTCGATACCAAGGTACGGCTTGTCCCCCATCAGTTCTGTGAAAATGTGCTCGATGAAGCTGTCGGGGCCGCAGCCGAAATTGGATATGTACACGGCGTTCAACCGCGGGTCCCTCCGGACGGCGACGGCTGCGGCAAGGATCTTCTGGCCGTACGCCCAGTACATGTTCCCGTGCTTCTTCCAGACCTCTTCGAGCGGGAGGTCGAGGAAGTCCATGGGGATCACCAGCGCCCCCAGCCTGGCAAGCTTCTGGGGAAGGTCGGTGTTCACCATGGGATCGTTCCCGTTGTAGGGTCTGCTCACCACTACGAAAGCGCGCCGGCCGCCAATGGATGACAGGGCCTTTTCGCCCTCCTTCAGAAGCGCTTTTCTGAACCTTTCCTGTGACGACACGGCCTCCCGGGCGGCCCTGGCCGACGCCTCCGCACCAAAGCCAAGTGTAGACGCCATATCCATAAGGGGCTTCATCCACTGTTTCCCGGGAAGGCTGAAATCGAGAACGGGCTTCAGGGTTACGGGCGTCCTTCTCTCCTTGAGGGAAAGACCCGCGTCGAGAAGGTACGGCGCCGCCTCGACGAAGGGGCAGTTGTAGCTCTCGGTGAACTCCCCCACAGCTTTCGCGTTTCTCAGGATGCTGGGCACGAAGAGGTAATCGATACCCATGTCGAGAAGTTTCGCGGTGTGACCATGGGCTATCTTCACCGGGAAACAGGTGTCGGCCGCCGTGCTTTCGACCCCCCTGTGAACCGTTGCCGAGTCGGAGGGGCCGCTTGTCACCACCCGGCACCCCAGCTCCCTGAAGAAGGTTCCAAAAAAGGGATAGAGCTCCCAGAACCAGAGGGCTTCGGGAATCCCCACGACGGGACCGTTGGGTTCGAGGTCGGATTCCTCCGCGAACCTCCGCAGAAGCTCCTCGCGAAGCTTGAAAAGGCTCTCCCCGCCGGTCTTGATCTGGAGGCTGCCGGTTTCGTACTTCTCACACCTTCCGCCGTAGTAGAGCTTTCGGCCATCCTGCAACGTGACCCTGTGTATCTCGCAGTTGTTGGCGCACGCCTTGCACACGAAACTGTCCTGGTGCCAGGTTTCGCCCGTGAGGGAAAACCCCCTGAAAGACGACCTCGACGGCTTCATGTCACGGGCGAGAAGGGCGGCGCCGATTGCCCCCGTAACGTCGTGATGGGGAGGGACTGTCACCGTTTTGTCCCCGAGCACATGGTTGAACGCAGCCACGACGCCCTGGTTGAAGGCGGTACCGCCCTGGAAGAAGATCTTTTGGCCTATGGCGCGCCTTCCCACGACACGGTGCAGATAGTTCCTGACCACGGACACGCACAGCCCGGCCACGATGTCACGCAGAGGCGTTCCGTCGGACTGGTGGCTCACAACGTCGGTCTCCATGAAGACGGTGCAGCGCTCTCCCAGCCTGGCCGGCGCCGGCGACTCGAGGGCAAGGGGGCCGAACCCGGTAATGGGGATCCCCAGCTTCTCCGCCTGTTCCTCCAGAAAGCTGCCGGTACCGGCGGCGCACACCTTGTTCATCTCGAAGTCAACGACCCTTCCGTTCTTCAGTGAGATGAACTTGGAGTCCTGGCCGCCGATCTCGAAGATTGTGTCAACCCCGGGGTCGATGTGAACGGCGGCCCTTGCCTGGGCGGTTATCTCGTTCCTCACGGTGTCCGCGCCGACAAAATCGCCGGTCATATACCTTCCGCTTCCCGTGGTGGCAACGCCGAGAACCTCGGGCGTTGCGGGGAAGTCGGCGAGGATCCGTACAAGTCCGTCCCGTACCGCTTCGAGAGGTCTTCCCGCAGTGCGGAGGTAAACGCTGGCCACCACATTGCCTTCCGGATCAACAGCGGCCAGGTTGGTGCTTATGGAGCCCACGTCGATACCCAGATAGATCCCGTTCCCGGACGACCCCGCACAGACGGAGGCAACTGGTGGAAGCGCGAAGGGCGCCAGTGAGGGGATGATTTCATCCGCATGCCGGGCTGACGAAACCGCGACACCCCCCAGGGCAGCTGTGGAGAGAAACGCGGTCTCCCGGGAGGCAAGCGCCGCTCCCGCAGCCACCAGGACTCTGAAGTGCCCGGGGACGAAAAGACGCAACCCGTCAACCGCATCCTGAAAAGCCCTTACCATGGCGGGGTTGGCCGCCACTCCCCCGACGAAGGCAACGGGTCCGCGGAACTCCCTGCCCGCGGCAATAGTGCTCCTGAAGTTTCGGGCCACTGCGAAGCAGAGGCCCGAGGCTATCTCGGTGACAGTGGCCCCGATCTGCTGAAGGTGAATCATGTCGCTCTTGGCGAAGACGCTGCAGCGTCCCGCTATGCGGGGGGGCTTGGCGCAGTTTTCGGCCAGGGCACCCATCTCCTCGGGGGTAAGCCCGAGCCTGGCCGCCTGCTGGTCGAGAAAGCTGCCCGTGCCCGCAGCGCAGATTGTGTTCGTCGCAAAATCGTCGAACACCGGCCGGTCCTCGCCGTCGTGCCGGAACTGGAGAAGTTTGGAATCCTGCCCGCCCATCTCCACGACGCTTCCGGCACCAGGCACGAACTGCCTCACCGCCGCGGCCAGCGCAACGACTTCGTTCACGGGCCTGACGCCCAGCGACCGGGCGAGACGCTGGGCTCCGCTGCCGGTCAGGGCCGCGGGAATCGTTTCCCACCCCTCGACCGGACCGTTGCATAGAAGGGTCATGAGGGCGGAAAGGGGGTCTCCCCTGTGCCTCATGTAACCTTCCTGTATTATCAAACCGTCCTCGAGCACGGCAAACTTGGCGCTCACCGAACCGAGGTCGATACCGATGACCCGGCCGTTCATCATGCCTCCAAGGGAAGATGCGAGGCTCGAATATAGCCCGGAAAGCTCTCCCCCCGTTACTTTGCGAAATGCTTTCCGGGTGCGGAGCACGGCCCATGACCGAACGGCCGCTTTCATCATATAGTTGCTGCAGGCTTAACCTGAAAGGGCGGCAATGATGGGCGCAGAGGGAGGGAACGGGAAACCGGTGATCTACGGTTCAGGCGGCATCGGGGGAAAGGCCTCGGGCCTTTTTTTCGCCATGAAAACCCTTGAAGGATCACGGCCCGACGAGGATTTCTCCTCGATTCCCGTGTTCGTTCCCCCGTTCAGGGTGATCTCGACCGATTACTTCGATGACTTCATCGAGCGCAATGGCCTTCACGGTTACGGAACCACTTCCGAGCCCGATGACAGGATAGCATCGGCCTTCATGAAGGGCGACATCCCGCCCGTCCTGGTGGGCGACCTGATGAGCTTCATAATGGATACCCGCACCCCGCTTGCGGTTCGTTCCTCGAGCCTTCTGGAAGACGCGAGGAACGAGCCCTTCGCAGGCATCTACCAGACGAAGATGATACCCAACAACCAGCCCTCCGACGCCGAACGCTTCAAAAAACTGGTGGAGGCCATCAAGTTCGTGTGGGCGTCCACCTTCTTCCAGGCCGCAAGGGACTATTTGGGCGCCACTGGCCATACTCCCGACGACGAGAAAATGGCCGTAATCCTTCAGGACGTGGTGGGCCGCCGGTTCGATGAGCGGTTCTACCCCGTGATATCAGGGGTCTGCCGTTCATTCAACTACTACGCGTTCGGAAGGGCCAAACCCGCCGACGGAGTCGTCAATCTTGCTCTGGGACTGGGCAAGTCCATCGTCGAGGGCGATCCAACCTGGAGCTACAGCCCCGCCTACCCAAGGGTCCACCCCCCCTACGGCAACCTGAGGGACCTCATGAAGATCACCCAGACAACCTTCTGGGCCGTGAACATGGGCAGGCCGCCTGCATACGACCCTTTGCTCGAAACCGAGTACATGGTGAAGTGCCAGCTGTCCGAAGCCGATTACGACAACACACTGCGGCCCGTGGCCTCAACATACGACGCATCTTCAGACCGCCTTGTGCACGGCGTCCAGGCGCAGGGTCCCAGGGTGGTCACCTTCGACCCCGTTCTGAAGGACGGGATGATCCCGCTGAACGGGATGCTCAGGCACCTGATGGCCCTCTGTGAGGAGAAGTCGGGCTCCCCCGTCGAGATCGAGTTCGCCATCGAGGGGTACACCCCCGGAGCACCTTCGAGGCTCGCTTTCCTTCAGGTGAGGCCCATCGTGGCCACCGACAGCGTGGTTGAGATCACTCCGGAGGAAGAGCAGGGCGGCCGGGTTCTGCTGAAAAGCTCAAAAGCCATGGGAAACGGCGAACGCAACGACATCTCCTGCGTTCTCTACATGAAGCCCGGCGCCTTCGATGCAGCCCGCACACCGCAGATCGCCCGGGAGATCTCCGAGATGAACCGCGGCCTTTCGAAGGAAGGAAAGCCATACCTTCTCATGGGTTTCGGACGGTGGGGAAGCTCAGACCCCTGGCTGGGGGTCGGTGTGACATGGGGACAGATCTCGGGCGCAAAGGTCATGGTTGAGATCAGCGGCGGAAAGATGAAGGTCGACCTCAGCCAGGGCTCACACTTTTTCCACAACCTCAGCAGCTTCGGCGTGTCGTACTTCTCAGTGAGCGAGGCGTTCGACGGCAGCATTGACTGGAGCTGGCTTGCGAGCAGTGGAAAGACCATCTCGGAAACGGTGTATCTGAAGTGCGTTGAACTGGAAGAACCCCTTCTTGTCAAGGTGGACGGACGAAAAGGAAAGGGCGTAATCCTGAAATGACCGACGAAGCCTCTCGCTCCCAAAGTCTCATCACTTCCCTTCGGGAAAGGGCCAAGGAACTGAACTGCCTGTACAGGGTTGACGAGATCCTTCTTTCTCCCGAAACCCTCGACACGAAACTGCGCCTCGCCGCCAATGCGATCCCAAGCGGGTGGTACAACCCCGATCTCTGCGAGGCCAGGATCCGTTACATGGGAACGAACTACCAGTCCAAGGGGTTCAGGGAGGGAGGCGTCTTCCTGACCGAGGACCTGAACGTTCAGGGAAACGCCGTGGGCACCCTTACCGTTTCATATCCGGGTGAGACGCCGAAAAACGAGCACGGGCCATTCCTTCCTGAAGAGAAGAAGCTTGTCAGAACGCTCAGCCAGCGCATCGCACACACCATACTGCACGAGAACCTGGCCCAGGTGTTCCAGGAGGAGAGCCACAAGAGCAAGACATGGCGCGCCGGCACCGAATCGTGGCGTTCGATACTTGAAATGCTCTTCATCACCGACAGGAAACTCTACAAAACACTTTGCAGAAGGCTTCTGAACCACCTTAACTTCATAGGCGTCCCGCAGGCCCAGGTGCTGCTGAACAAGTGGGTGGGACAAACAACCGATGGCTCCGAACCCGACCACGAGGGCATCAACCAGCCCATCCCCAAGCACATGATCGACATCAACCCGCTCATCGTCGAGGAGATACTCGAGATAACGAGTTCCGTCCTCTCAGACGACCAGCTGATGAAGCTTCTGCAGCGCTGGGTGGGAGAGAACAGGATAGAGCACTTCATCAACGTGCTGGACGACCACGCCAGCGCCATCAGCGAGATCATCCAGGCCATGGATTCCCACAAGACCATCGTGACCGAGGAGCTGGCCCTCTCCCCACCGGTGCTCAACGCTGTAAAGGTCTCGCTGATAAGAAGGTTCGTCAGCCGAAGGCTCGACTACATAAGCACCCTGAAAGACTACGTCACGCTGAACGACTTCTACGAACTCAGCAGATACCTTGTATTCCCCGCGAGAAGCCACGGCCAGCTCGGCGGCAAGGGCGCCGGTATCTTTCTTGCGGGGCAGATCCTGAAGCATGTGTCCCAGAACGATCCGGTGCTCAGCAACATAAAAACCCCAAAAACCTGGTACATCTGCTCCGACGGCATTCTGGACTTCGTTCACCACAACAGGCTCGAGGAGCTGCTCGAGTACCGTTACAGGTACATCGAGGAGATAAGGATGGAGTACCCCAACCTCATCCAGCTCTTCAAGAACTGCGCGTTCAGTCCCGAGCTCATGCAGGGCCTGTCCATGGCGCTTGACGACCTGGGGGAAAAACCCCTGATCGTCCGAAGCTCGAGCCTTCTGGAGGACAGCAGCGAAGCGGCCTTCAGCGGCAAGTACAAAAGCCTGTTCCTTGCCAACCAGGGCACGAAGAAGGAAAGGCTCGAAGCCCTGACCGACGCCATCAGCGAGGTTTACGCCTCGATGTTCGGCCCCGATCCCATCGAATACCGTGGTGAGCGGAAGCTCCTCGACTTCCAGGAGGAGATGGGGATACTGATCCAGGAGGTGGTCGGTGCCCACATGGGAGACTACTTCGCCCCCGCTTTCGGCGGTGTGGCCTTCAGCCGGAACGAGTTCCGCTGGTCAAGCCGCATCAAGACCAACGACGGGCTGGTGAGGATAGTGCCGGGTCTGGGCACCAGGGCGGTCGACAGGCTGGGCGACGACTATCCCGTGCTTCTGGCGCCGGGACAGCCGGGTCTCAGGGTGAACACCTCCATCGACGAGACCATCCGCTACGCTCCCAAATACATGGATGTCATCAACCTGAAAAAGCGCCGCATAGAGACCGTTCTCGTGGAGGACATGATCAAAGCCAACGGCAACAACTACCCGCAGCTCGAGAAGGTCTTCTCGGTCTTCCGTGACGGAATGTTTCACCAGGTAAACCCCGTGACCGACTTCGAGAACGAATTCATCGTCCCCACGTTCGAGGGGCTCATGAGCGGAAGCGACTTCGTCCCCATGATGCGGCGCCTCCTGACGCTTCTGGAACAGAGGTGCGGCTTCCCTGTCGACATCGAGTTCGCGGTGGACGGCACGAACGTCTACCTGCTGCAGTGCAGGGCCCAGAGTTCCTGGCAGAAGGAGGAGAACATACAGCTCCCCGAACGGCCCTCGCCGGAGAACCTGCTCTTCACGGCTGAGAAATTCGTCTCTGACGGGCTTGTACCTGCTGTCACCCATGTGGTCTACGTGGTCCCCGAGGCGTACGACAACCTGAAGGACATGAACTCACTGGTCAACGTGGGCAGGATCGTGGGAAAACTGAACGGGATCCTTCCCAAGGGCAGATTTGTTCTGATGGGTCCCGGACGCTGGGGCAGCAGGGGTGACGTGAAGCTGGGCGTGAGGGTGACATACTCTGACATCAACAACACCGCTGCCCTCATCGAGATGGCTTTCCGGAAGGGGAACTACGTGCCCGACCTGTCATTCGGAACCCATTTCTTCCAGGACCTTGTCGAGGCTTCGATACGCTACCTACCCCTCTACCCCGACGACGACGGCATAGTCTTCAACAGGGCGTTCTTCGAGAAGAGCGAAAACTGCCTCGAGGCACTTCTGCCCGACGCCGCCGGCTACTCCGACGTTATAAAGGTGATAGACATCCCCGCGGTGACGGGCGGCCGCTTCCTCAGGATAGCCATGAGCGGCGACGAGGGCAGGGCCATGGCGTTCCTGGTATCGGAGGAAACAGTCTCGGCGCCCGATGGGATAAGGAAGATCGCGGGGCGCGAAGCCGACCGCATCAGTGAGGACGAACACTGGATATGGCGCCAGCGGATGGCTGAAAAACTTGCCCTGGCCATCGACCCCGAGCAGTACGGAGTGAAGGGCGCCTACCTGTTTGGAAGCACCAAGAACGCCACCGCCGGCCCGTGCAGCGACATCGACCTGCTGCTGCACATCACGGGCACCGACCAGAAGAAGAAGCTGCTGATAGCCTATCTCAACGGGTGGGATCTGTGCCTCAGCGAGATGAACTACATTCGAACCGGTATCGAGACCAAAGGCATCCTTGACGTCCACATGATCACCGATGCCGATATAGAGAACAGGAACTCTTACGCGTCCAAGATAGGCGCCATGACCGATCCGGCAAGACCGCTCGACATGATGAAAAGCAGAAGGACGACCGGCCAGGCACCGGGTGTTAAATAAGTTCCCTCTCCGCGCCGCCGGGGTCCTCAGGGTCGAAGCTTACAAGCGAAAGTTCAGGCCCGTCATGGGCGGCGCTCAGTGTTGTGGTGGGTCCCATGGCTTCCTTCCATACACCCGTAAGCCTTGCGGATTCGTGGATATGCCCGTGCAGGGTCAGATGCGGGCATCTTCGGGTTATGAACCGCCTGATGGCAATGCTGCCCACATGAACGTCGAGGGGAACAAAATCCACGGTTCTGCCGTCCAGCGCGGCCCTGTCGAGGCCGGTCCGGTAGGGTGGCGAGTGGAACAGGAAGATCGCCCGGGAGAGGTCGTCGGTTCCGGTTATCGCTGCCAGGTCCTCCTGAATGGTCGCGTAGAGCATTTCATACTCGGAGACCGGAACTGTGCGCATGCCGTCAGCGGGGTGTGAACAGCCCGGGTCAGCGAACCTGGATACATCGTACCTCTCCCAGTCCTTCAGCAGGAACGGAGTGGGCGGCACATAGGAGTACCCGTAGACCTGAAACCCGTCAAAGTCGGTCCTTCTTCCGTGAACGTACTCCCAGATACCTGTTGAGGCGGCATCCAGTACCGCGGCCTCCTGAAACCTGCCGTCGTCGTTTCCCAGGATCAGAAAGACCCGGGGGTAGTTCTCCCCCATCCTGCCGCGAAGCTCACGGAAATGGCGGCACAGGTAGTCGTTCACGAAATCCCGGTGCCCGCTTTCTACCGACATGAGCCGGACGGGGCCGGGCAGCAGGTCTCCCCCCATGAAGAGCGCGGCAGGACGCCTGGCCTCGATCAGCCCGAAGAGTTTTTCGTAACGGCTCGTGCTGCCGTGAAGGTCGGTGACGAAAAAGCAGTTCATCATGAGGGCGAAGATAAGAAAAGGGGGGCCCGAAGACCCCCCCGGAGATGCGTGGGGCTCAGATCCAGCCCCTGACCCTGCAGGCCTCCACCACGCGGTTGACGCTGATTATGTAGGCGGCGTCGCGCATGTAGAGTTTCTGTTTCCTGGCAAGCTCGCTGACCGCCAGGAAGGCGTCGGTCATCTTTACATCCAGCTTGCCCAGGACCTCGTCCTTGGGCCAGAAGTAGTTCATGTTGCACTGTACCTGCTCGAAGTAGCTGCAGGTGACCCCGCCGGCGTTGGCCAGGAAATCGGGGATCATGAAGATGCCCCTCTCCTGGATGACCTTGTCGGCTTCGGGGGTGGTGGGGCCGTTGGCGCCCTCGGCGATCAGTTTCACCCTGAGGGAGATGCTGTCGACGTTGCCCTTGTGGATCTGGTTCTCGAGGGCGCAGGGGAAGAGGATGTCGACGTCCTGGTTGATCCACTCGTCACCCGAAAGCACCTCGTAGCCAAGACCCCTGGCCTTGTCCTTGTTGATGCCGCCGAACTTGTCGGTTATCCCCATGAGGGCGTCGATGTCGATCCCGTCCATTTTCCTGAAGGAGTAGCTGGTCTGGTCGGCCTGATCCCAGCTGCTGACGCAGATGACAGTGCCACCGAGCTGGTTGTACAGCCTGATGGCGTACTGGGACACGTTACCGAAACCCTGGAAGCTTGCAATGGTGTCGGAGGGACGGATGCCAAGTTCCTTGAGGGCCTCGCGGACCGTGAAGACAACGCCGTAACCCGTGGCCTCGGTGCGGCCCAGGGAACCGCCCATGCCTACCGGCTTGCCGGTGATCATGCCGGGGTACTTGGCGCCTGTGATGGCCTCGTACTCGTCCATCATCCACAGCATGTGCTGGGCGTTGGTCATCACGTCGGGGGCGGGAACGTCCTGCAGGGGGCCCACGTTACGGGCGATCTGACGGATGTAGCCGCGGCAGATCCGCTCCTGTTCCCTGTGGCTGAGGTCGTGGGGGTCGCAGATAACGCCGCCCTTGCCGCCGCCGAGGGGAATATCCACGACTGAACACTTCCAGGTCATCCACATCGAAAGGGCTCTGACGGTGTCAATGGTTTCCATGGGGTGAAAGCGGATGCCGCCCTTCGCGGGGCCGCGGGCGTCGTTGTGCTGGCACCTGAATCCCTTGAATGTCCTTACGGTACCGTCATCCATGCGCACCGGGATGCTGAAGTGGTACTCCCTCATGGGAAATCTCAGGAAATCCCGGGCGCCCTGGTCCAGTTTGAGGTAATCCGCCACCTTGTCAAACTGCTCCTGTGCCATTTGGAACGCGTTGAAGGTTCCGGTTGACATCAGAAACTCCTCTCTGTGTGAATGCCCTCCAACGGACCGCCCGCTGGAGATGCTTGTTTACAAACCCTGTAAAACATTACCCATCATGCCGTTATTGGTCATGAGAAATGTATCTGAGTGGTAAGGATACAGAGCAAGGCAAATCTACGAAAAAAGATTTGGGTCGGGGAGTGTCTGTCAATTCACAGCAGTTACAGAAAGCTCCAAAAGCCTCGTTTCATGCTGTTACAGCGGGTGTGATCAGAACTCGTAACCAACGCTCAACTCGTCTTTTGAGAAGAAGATCGAGACAACCGTGGCCTCGGGGGCTCGCGATATTGTTTGAAAATCGAAGCTCTCCTCGATACCCTCCGCCACCCAGGACAGGTTGCACTGAACTTCGCCCGGCGGAAGTTCGAGGCGGGAGGAGAACGACTCGTCGGGTTCGATGTCGCTCCAACTCTGGGATTCCCCGCCGATGGTCAGCGTCACTTCTTCCAGGGTGTGACCAGTGCCGTTGTTGAGGGAGATCTTCCCCGCGCCTCCGCATGACACAGCGAGAAGCAACATGCACAGAGCTGCAGGAACAAACTTCTTCTTCACATCTGCTCCCTTCTGGAACGTAATTTTTCACATGAAGCTACACTGGAAGTATAATCCAAGTGCGCCATTACTGGAAGGGATTATGTTGAAAGTCCTGCTTCTCCTTCTTTTCTTCGCGCTTCCCGCCTGGGCTTACATCGGCCCCGGGGCGGGTTTCGGCATTCTCACCAGCTTCCTGGTGTTCGTGAACGCCCTTGCGGTTTCCCTTTTATCCTTCCTGTTCTGGCCTGTCCTTGCCCTCGTTAGAAGGACCAGAAGGAACAGAAGACCCCTGAAACCCAAAGCCCGAAGGCTCGTGATACTTGGTCTCGACGGCCTCTCCCCCATTCTCGTCGAAAAGATGTGGGAGAAGGGCGAACTCCCCAACCTGAAAAGACTTGCCGAAACGGGAACGTTCCGCCATCTCGGAACGACCACTCCGGGTGTATCACCGGTGGCATGGTCGAGCTTCCAGACCGGGGTCAACCCGGGAAAACACGGCATCTTCGATTTCCTGGCGCCGGATCGGAAGCGTTACCTCGCCGTCCTCTCTTCCGTCCGCACCAGTACGGAGACGGTGAAGGGCATCACTGGACGCAAAAAGACACGCACCGTCCAGACCCTTCTCAGAAAAAGCGCTCCCTTCTGGAGCTTCCTGGGGAAGTACGGGGTCAGGTCGACGGTTCTCAGGGTGCCCATCACGTACCCCCCCGAACCCCTGGACGGCCACCTTCTTTCCGGCATGTGCGTCCCCGACCTCAGGGGCAGCCAGGGCTCCTATACAATACTGAAGACCGGTGAGCCCGAACCCGTGACAGGAGGTGTCCAGACAAGGCTTGCGCCCGACGGCCACCACCGCTTCAAGGGCGAGATACCCGGACCCGAGGGTGCGCTCCCCTGCCTGGTCCGTCTTGACATCGGGGGAAAGGCCCCTAAACTCTCGCACGCAGGCGGCAGCATCGTCCTGACCTGGAACGCGCTGAGCTCCTGGGTCACGCTGGAGTTCAGCCTCTCGGGCAAGAAGGTCAGGGGCATTGCCAGGTTCAGGCTCACAGAAGGCCCGGAGCTTTACTGCACCGCACTGCATGTGGATCCTTCGAAACCCGCCGTACCCCTCGGACATCCCGTGCATTACTCGCGCTACCTTGCGGGCATGCAGGGTCCGTTCGCCACCCTGGGACTTGCCGAAGACACATGGGCACTCTCGAACGGGCACATAGACGACGGCGCTTTCATGAAGCAGTGCGCCGACATCTTCAATGAGCGCGAGAAAATGTTCTCAGACGCCCTGTCGAAGAACCCCACAGGGCTTGTCGTCTGCGTCTTCGACACGCCTGACCGTATTCAGCACATGTTCTGGGGCAGCGGTTTCAAGGAAGGCTCGCCCATCAGAACGACCTACGCGCAAATGGACGCGCTGGTCGGCAGGGTCATGGCAAAAATGAAGAAAGGCGACCTCCTCATGGTCCTCAGCGACCATGGCTTCACCTCGTTCCACACATGCGTCGACTTCAACCGGTGGCTTTTGGAGAACGGCTACATGGCCCTCAGGGAGGGCGTGAAAACAGTCGGGACTTCGTACATCGGCGTGGACTGGGAGAAGACCAGGGCCTACGCCCTGGGGCTGGCGGGGATAAACATCAATACCCGTGGACGCGAGGGCATGGGAATCGTCGATCCCGAAGAAGTGCCCGCTCTGACCGCTGAGATAGCCGGAAAACTGGCGCGCCTCACCACTCCCGAAGGCGACAGCGTGATAAGAAGGGCAAGGCTTGGGACGGAAGAGTACAAGGGCCCCTATGCAGCAGACGGGCCGGACATCATCCCCGGAACCTCCCGGGGGTTCAGGGCGGGGTGGAACTGCGTCACCGGCGGCGTGGGTGAGAAGGTCCTATATCCCAACGAACAGCACTGGAACGGCGACCACAGCTGCGACCCCGACCTCGTTAAGGGTGTTCTCTTCACGAGCTGGAAGCACGAAAGACCCGAGCCATCAATCATCGACATCGCCCCCACCGCCCTTGAGATACTTGGGGTCGCTCCCCCGCCCCACATGGACGGGAGCCCGCTTTGAACCGCAGGGAGTTTATGAAAAGTGCCGCGGCGGCCTCGGCTCTTCTTGCCCTCAGCGCTGGGTGCGGCGGAGTTCTGCGCACGAAAAGAAAGGTCCTGGCCCTGGCCTTCGACGGGCTCGACCCCGGCCTCGTGAGAAGGTACTCGGCCCTGGGGCTCATGCCAAACGCAAAAAGGCTCATGCAGATGGGTTCACTCAGGAACCTCGCCACATCGAACCCTCCCCAGAGCCCCGTGGCCTGGTCGGGGTTCATCACGGGAGCAGGTCCGGATGTTCACGGGATATTCGATTTCGTGCACCGTGACCCCGCAGACAGAGTGCCCTACCTTTCGACCTCCAGGGTTACCCCCCCGACCCGCACGCTCGATGTGGGGAACCTCAGGCTTCCTCTCTCGGGGGGGGGTGTCGAGCTTCTCAGGAAGGGTGAACCCTTCTGGAGGCACCTCCTGAAAAACGGCATACCGGTAACCATGATCAAGCTTCCCATAGACTTCCCTGCTCCGCAGGACCGGGGGGGCCGCTTCCTTTCCGGTATGGGAACGCCCGACATCAGGGGCAGCCAGGGCAGCTTCACGTTCTTCACTGACGATCCCCGCTCACTCAGCGACGACACATCGGGAGGCGTCATCGTACCCGTCAGGGACCATGGCGACAACTGCTACAGGTGCCGGGTGAAGGGCCCTCAGAACTCGCTGATCGAGGGGGCCCCAGTGATGGAGACCACGGCCGAGGTCTGGGCTGACCGTACCGCGGGAGCCGTGAGGATAGACGTCCACGGCCGGTCATTCGTTGTAGGGGTAGGGCAATGGTCACCCTGGGTGAGGTTCTCTTTCCCGGCCGTCGCCGGCATCTCCACGGTGCACGCCATAGGCAGATTCTACCTGAAAGAGCTTTCACCGAAGCTCCGGCTCTACCTCTCCCCCCTCAACATAGACCCCGAGAACCCCGCGCTCCCCATCTCGGGGCCGGACTGGTTCGCACGCAGCATCGCCGAAGCGATAGGGCCCTATTACACCAAGGGCTTCCCTGAAGACACAAAGGCCCTCTCCCGCGGCATATTCAACGACGACGACTACTTCTCCCAGGCGACGAACGTCTTCGACGAACGGTTACGGATGTTCGCCCACGCCCTGGGCAACTGGAAGGATGGGCTGCTCTTCTTCTACTTCTCAAGCACCGACCTCAACCAGCATATGTTCTACCGGACCATCGACCCTGAGAGCCCGCTCCACTCCTCCGTGGCGCCCAGGTTCAGGAACATCATGGGCGAACTCTACGCCAAGGCGGACAGGGCCATAGGCCAGGCCATGGAACTCCTTGATGAGAAAACAGATATCATGGTGTTCTCCGACCATGGCTTCGCCCCCTTCAACCGCGGCTTCGGGCTGAACAGCTGGCTCGCGGCCGAAGGCTACGCCCACATCTCAAGGCCCGAAGACCGCAACAAGGACATGTTCGCATGCCTCGACTGGAGCCGCACCTCCGCTTACGGCCTGGGGCTCAACAGCCTTTACGTGAACCAGGCCGGCCGGGAGCCCGACGGGATCGTCACGGCCGATGAGAAGTATCCCCTCCTTCAACGCCTTGCCATTGACCTCGAGAGCGTCATCGACCCCCTTACAGGGCGCCGCCCCGTGGAAAAGGCCTACATAGTCTCAGACATGTTCCCGGGGAAGGAACTCCCCCCTTTCGCGCCGGACATGATAGTGGGGTACGCACGAAGCTACAGGTGCAGCTGGGAGACAGCCCTGGGAGCCTTCCCCGAGCAGATCATCACCGACAACACCGACCCCTGGAGCGGTGACCACTGCGTTGCGCCCATGCTCTGCCCCGGCAGCCTCATCACCAGTTCGCCCATGCCGGAAGGCCTGGCCCTGCAGGATATGGGCGCCGTGATAACCCGCGCCCTGACCGGAGACTCATGACGGCGCTCCTTGCCCCCTTCAGGAACTGCCCGCCCTTCACCGGGCTTCTCACGGTTTCGCTGGTGTTCGGGGTCATCATGATACTCATCTTCAAGTTCGCTTCGAACCAGAGGGCCATCGGCGCCATCAGAAGCAGGATGGGCGCCCGGGCACTGGGAATGCTTCTTCACCTCCACTCCCCCGTCACCGTGATAAAGACCGCTGCTGCCCTCATGGCCGACAACTTCGCGTACCTGTGGCGGATCATCACTCCCATGCTTGTCATCGCAGTCCCCTTCATCCTCACTGCGGCAGCGCTCGATGCCCGTTACGGAAGCATGCCCGTACCACGTGGCGTACCCACGACGGTAACCCTCACCTGGGATGTGCTCCCCGCACGCGAGGGCTTCTCGGTTACCGGCACAGGCATCACGGTGATCGAACCCGTGGTTTTCGTGGACACTCTAAGGCAGACCAGTTTCAGGGTTCAAAACGCAAATCCGGGGGCAACGGTCACCGCCGGTGGCGTCACATTCCCCCTGGGCGCTTCGGCGGAGGGATCCGGGCCGGTAATTTACAGGGGCGCCGCCCGCATGAACGCAGCGGAAAGGCTCCTCAAGCCGTTCCTGGCACCACTTCCGAATGACAGCCCGGTAATCGAAGTGACCGCCGGCATCCCCGAAGCGCGTTACAGTATCCTCGGCGGCAGGTGGAGCTGGCTCACGGTGTTCCTGGTGTACAGCAGCCTCGCAGCCATAGCGGGTGCGGCAGCATTCAAGGTAAAGGTGTAGCAACAATGGCCAAACTGAAGATGAAACTCGACGACGGCTTCATGGAGCGGATTAAAAAGGTGGCGGGCATCGGTGGATACTCCTCGGTCGACGAGTTCGTCATCCACGTCCTGGAGCGTGAGATGGAGAAACTCGACCCCGTGAAGGGCGAATCCGCAGAGTCGATAAAGAAAAAGCTCGAAGGCCTGGGCTACATCTCGTAAAGGGACGCGACAGCCTTCAGCCATCTGTACAAACCAACGGATTAGAATCCCGTTAGGCTCGCCAAATGGTTCATCACCATTAAGGGGGGGCACACCCCCGAGTTACCGTTCTCCCACCAGAACAAAGCGCTCCCGTAGAACGTCCTCACCCGCCGTCATCCGGACAAAGTAAGCTCCCGGAGGCAGGGAAGCAAGCTGAACCGAGTGTTCACCGCCTGACACCTCTCCCTCAACCGGTATGGCAACCAACCGACCGCACAGATCGAACACAAGAAGGGTTAAAGGACCTGGCTCCGCAAGACTGAACCGCAGCTCCACTGGGCCGTAACACGGGTTCGGGGTCACGGGGTGAAGGCGTGTTACGTCTTCGGACCCCTCCACTCCAAGCCAGTCCCACAGGAAGATCACTTCATCGAGCGATGGGGTTATGAAACGTCCGCCCGACTCCATCACAACGCGGTACTGAAGGTAGCGGTGGGTGCTGTCAACGTAACCCTCGAGGCTTCCCGGCTCCTCGATGTAGCCAGACCATTCCCCCATGTCCGCAGGATCGTTCGAACTCCGCACACGGAACCGAAGGGAGGAACCCGAGGGAACGCTGTCCTCCCACTGCACCTCATCCCAGTGAGGGTAGTTGTTGGCATCCACGATCGAGGACGTGAGCCAGCCCATGTCGGGGTAACCAAGACTGGACCAGAATATGCGGCTGCCATGCTCAAAGGTGACCACATCCAGAGTATCGTCCTCATCGATGTCTTCCACGACCAGCCCGTTGTACCAGAAGCCCTTCTCGAGAATGTGCATCCTCCAGGTCAGGGCCCCCTCGTCCATCCGCTCCCTGAGAACAAAACGTCTGGCAGTGCCGCTGGAACCATAGGCGCAAAGGATAACCGGATTGCCATTCTCGAAAAGGTCAACCCCTACGATTTGGTTGCACACGACGAAGGGGTCGGGAATTGGATGCCCAGCCCATGACAGACCCGCTCCGTCGATGTTCTCTAGCCAGCCCAAGCAGTCGAATCCGGCAGCTATCACATCCAGGTCGCCGTCACCGTCCATGTCGATTGAATTGGCCGCCCGGGCATTGCCGTAGATATTCAGGATTACGTGCTCAACCCAGTTGTCTCCCGCACCGCCAGGGTTCTCCCACCAGGACAGCTGCTTGTTGTTGATTTCGGCAGCGCTGATCACATCCATCCAACCGTCGCCGTTGATATCACCCAAAGAGATCTGATAGCAGTGTGTCTTCACCCCCA